>SLDE01000217.1 GCA_007125455.1 Ectothiorhodospiraceae bacterium | reverse complement strand
TCATCGATACTCAGGCTGGCCCCGGTGCCCAGTTGTTGCACGATCACCCCGTAAAGGATCAGCGGCAGCGAGGGGGCAAACAGCAGCCCGAGGCTACCGGAGGTGGTGACCAGCCCCAGGGAGAACTTCTGCTGGTAGCCTGCGCGCACCAGGGCCGGATAGAGCAGTGCCCCAAGGGCAACGATGGTGACCCCGGAAGCCCCGGTAAAGGCGGTAAACAGCGCGCAGGTGAGTAGTGCCACAATGGCCAGTCCGCCGGGCATCCAGCCGAGCAGGGCCTGGGTAAGGCGCACCAGCCGGGCCGGGGCCTGGCTCTCACTGAGCAGGTAGCCGGCGAAGGTAAACAGCGGGATCGCCAGCAGGATAGGCATCTCCGCCAGACGGTAGAACTCGATGATGACGATGGATAGATCCATGTCGATCATATAAAAGCCAAACAGCGCCCCGGCAGCGATGATCACAAACAGCGGCGCGCCGAGCAGGGCCAGGCAGAGCAGGATAACGGTGAAGAGCCAACTCATGGCAGACGACCTCGCAGGCTCTGAAGAGTGAGCAGGGCGAAGCGCAGGGTGATCAGGGTAAAGCCCAGTGGCAGGATCACTTGCCCCCACCAGACCGGGATTTGGCCGAGGATGTTGCCGCCGTAGTGGTACTCGTCGATCACAAAGCGAGCGCTGTGCCAGGCGAGCAGGGCACAGACCAGGGTACTGAACAGCAGCGCGATACTATCGCTTAGCCGTCGCCAGCCAGGGCTTAGGTAGCGTGAGAGCAGATCGATGCGGATATGTTCGTTGTGGCGCGTGGCGAGCAGGGCCCCGAGCATGGTCAGCCATAACACCAGTAGGCGCAGCAGGGGATCCGCCCAATGGAGGCCACTATCGAAGAGGTTGCGCAGCAGGATCTGGGCACTGGCGATGACAACCATTGCCGTCAGCAGCAGGGAGATGAGTGCCTCTTCCCCGAGGCGTAGCCAAGCCAATAGGCGCTGCATCGCCATATTTACTCAAGCTGTTGCTGGCGATAGGTCTGCTGGTGTTGGCGTAGTTGCTCCAGCACCGTGCGTTCGAACAGGCCGCGACTGAGCAGCCGTTCGGTGGCACCATCCACACGACGGCTCCACTCCCCGAATTCGTCACTGTTAGGCTGCACGAATGTGATCCCCTGTTGCTGCAGCGCCGCCAATGCCTGCTGGTTGTCGGCACGCATACGGCGATCCAGTTGCCGGAAGGTCTCGCCCATCACCTCCTGCACGATCGCCTGATCACCCGTACTCAGCCGCTCGAAGGCGCGCCGCTGGACCACCATGGTGCCGTAGAGGTACATCAGTGGGGTTTCGGTGAGGTGGCTGACACGGGTATGCCATTGCAGAGCGATGGCCCCGGTGGGGGAGCCGGCAATGGTGTCGACCAGCCCAGTCTGCAGGCCAGTGAGTACGTCGGTCAATGGTAGCGGAATAGGGGAGACCCCACTGGCCTCAAAGGCGCTGCGGCTGATGTCATCCCCCTCGGGGATCCAGACCTTTTTGCCGGACAAGTCCCCCGCACTGCTGACCGGGGCATTGGCCATCAGGTAGGCAAAGCCGCCCTCGCTGATCCCGAAGCTGATAAAGCCCTTGTCTTTGAGTGCATCCAGCAGCACAGGATCCATATGCTGGCGCACATAATCCACCTCATCGTAGTCCTGGAACAGGAAGGGCAGGCTATAGACCTGGCTCTCCGGCAGGATCTCCGAGAGCCCGCCGCCAGTGATCGCCCCGCCATGCAGCTGCCCTACCCGGATACGGCGCAACACACTGCGATCATTACCCATGATCCCGCCGGGATAAAAGCGGAAGCTCACCCTGCCCTCGGTGCGTTGCTCGATCTCCTCGGCACCGCTACGCATGGCGTTCATCCAGCTGCTGCCATCGGGGGCAAGGGTGGCGATCTTGAACTCCATCGCTTGGACTGTGGGGGGGCTAAGCAACAGGGCCAGCAGGGGGATAAGGAGTCGTTTCATTATGGCTATCCAAACGGGGTTAGAAGTAGTTGGCGGCAGCGTCGAGCAGTTTTTGTGCTTCTTGCTTGGCCAGGCGATTGGTTAGGGTGCGCCCTGGGCTTTCCAGCGGGGCGTCGAGCACTTCCTGCAGGAGGCGATCGTGCAGGGGCTGGTCGAAGGTCATCCGTGCATAGCGTCGCGCATACTCCACCTTGGCCATCAGGTTTTCACCCTCAGAGAGGGCAATCGCCTGCTCGAAGGCCTTGCGCCCTTCCTCGGGGCGTCCGCCCATGGCCGGGGGGAGTAGAGTGCGGATAATGCCCAGGTAGAGCCAGGGCTCGCCTTCGCGGTAGTGAGGCTCCAGTTGGGTTACCCGTTCAAACATCGCCTCTATCTTGGGCAGGTTGGCGATGGCGTTCCAGTCGTTGCTGTGGGATTGTGTCCACAATGCCCAGGCCAGGGCATGGGTGTAGATCAGCTCTACATCGCGCTTGCCCACCTGTTGCAAGGCTGGCAGGTATTTTTGATAGGGGCCATCGAGTTGGGCGCAGACAGTGGCCTGGCGGGCACACAGGGCCCGCTGGCTGTAGTCCAGCGCCCGCTTGGCCATACGCTGGCTGCGTTCCTGATCCTCCACAAACACCGACGCGTAGGCGCTATACAGGCGCGAACCGGCCAGCAGCATTTGCCGATCATCAGGGTTGCCAGCGATCAGACTGTCGATGAGGATCAGGTAGGCAGGGGCACCGGCCTCGACGGTCTGTAGATCGTCCTGGTTCATGATCGCCTCGGAGAGGTTGTTGCCGAGGTTGTTGGTGACCATCGAAGTGCAGCCGCTGAGTGTCAGTAGGGCGAGCATCAGCAGGGCAGACGGGGCAAAAACGTGCATTTGCTTCTTCCTTGTTATCCTGCGCCTCAAGGTAGCGTGTTTTACTATGAATGGCAATTTACTCGCTGCGCCCTTGCAGCTCGGGGAGGAAGCACTTATCTTGGTGTTCACAAGAAAGATGTTTCTGAAAGGAGTGGCTGTACGATGTCGATTATCCGCAAGGCTGTCTTTCCCGTGGCGGGCTTAGGTACCCGCTTTTTGCCCGCCACCAAGGCCAATCCAAAGGAGATGCTGCCAGTGGTGGATAAGCCATTGATCCAGTACGCGGTGGAAGAGGCGGTGGAGGCCGGGATCACCGAGATGATCTTCGTCACCAGCAGTGCCAAGCGTGCCATCGAGGATCACTTCGACAAGAACTACGAAATGGAGAGCGAGCTGGAGAAAAAGGGCAAACGGGAATTGCTCAAGATCCTGCACAGTATCGTGCCCAAGGGGGTCGCCTGTATCTATATCCGACAGCCCGAGGCACTGGGTTTGGGCCACGCGGTATTGTGTGCCAAGCCGGTGGTGGGGGACGAGCCCTTTGCGGTGCTATTGGCCGACGACCTCATCGACGGCGAGGGTAAGGGGGTGGTGCGTCAGATGGTGAACCTCTACGGTGAATACCATTGCAGCGTGCTGGGGGTGGAGCAGGTGCCACGCACGGAGACCGATAAATACGGCATCGTCAGCACTGGCAGCGACGATGGCGAGGTGGCCAATATCACCAACATCATCGAAAAGCCCAAGCCAGTACAGGCCCCCTCCGATCTGGCGGTAGTGGGGCGCTACCTGCTCACCCCGCGGATCTTTCACTACCTGGAGCGCACCGGCAGCGGCTCCGGCGGCGAGATCCAGCTGACCGATGCCATCGCCGAGCTGATGGATGAGGAGAAGGTGCTGGCCTACCGTTTCAAGGGCAAACGCTACGATTGCGGCAGCAAGTTGGGTTATCTTCAGGCCACGGTGGAATATGCCCTTAAACACCCGGAGCTCAAGGAGGAGTTTGCCGCCTACCTGCGTGAGATGATCCACACGCAATGAGCCGAACGGGGCGCTGAGTGTCTCAGCGCATCGCGTTACTCGCTACGGTAGAAGTAGCCCCAGGGGCCGTCACCGCAGTCCTTCAGGGTATCCAGCAGGCGCTCGCTGGGTACCGCCTCCCCCTCGTAGATCCCCCATACCGCGATCCCGCTGCGTAGCATGCCCGCCGACTGACGCCATTTGAGACGGTGCGGCGGGGTTTGCTGCGCGCAGTTGGGGCATTCGTGCAGGTAGTCGGTGAGTTGTTGTTGCCAGGCCGCCAGCATCTCGCGCCAGTCGGCGTGGGGATGGCGGCAGTGAGGGCAACGTGGGGGCTTCACGTTACTGCCGTGAAGCAAGGTCGCCTCGCGCAGTTCCGGTAATACCGAGATATGACAGAAGTCATCGCCGGTGAGCCCCGGCTCGCCCAGGGAGACCACCGGGGAGCAGCCCAGGAAGGTGATCAGCTCGAGAAAGTCCTCCCCAGGGCGATAATGGGTGTGGCCCTGATAATCAAACGGCGTGCCGATGAAGGCGATTTCCGCCAAGGCGTCCAGCAGTACCCCGGGAGCCGGGCTGGCGTGGATGTCACGCGGATGGAGGATCAATTGATTCATGGGGACAGGCTGCTTCTCATCACATCGGAAATAAGTGCATTATAGGGGAAACTGCCCGACAATAGGGCTTTCACGACGATGGAGTGCTGCGATGGCCGACAAGCTCACCGAATCGCTTCCCTGCCTGGGCTGGCGCGAGTGGGTCTCGCTGCCAGAATTGGGCATTGAGCGACTCAAGGCCAAGGTGGATACCGGGGCGCGAAGCTCAGCCCTGCACGCCTTCAAGGTGGAGGAGTATCGCGAGCGCGGCGTGCGTATGGTGCGCTTTAGTCTGCACCCGCTGCAACGTCGTGATGATGTGGTGCTAAAATGTACCGCAGCGGTCTGTGACCAACGGCAGGTGACCGACTCGGGGGGGCATCGTGAGCGGCGTCTGGTGATCGTCACCCCAGTACAGATCGGTGGGCAGCAGTGGCCTATCGAAATGACCCTGACCAACCGTGACAATATGCAGTTTCGTATGCTACTAGGCCGCACCGCCGTGCGAGGCCGTTTTTTGGTGGATGCCTCCGCCTCCTACCTACAAGGCCAGCGACCGCTGGCAGAATGAGAACAAGTCAAGGAACCGTAATGAAGATCGCCATCCTCTCCCGTAATCGCCAGCTCTACTCCACCCAGCGCCTGGTCGCTGCCGCCAACGAGCGCGAGCATGAGGTACGGGTATTCGACACCCTCAAGTGCTATATGGATATCGCCACGGCCAAGCCGGGGATCTACTATCGGGGCGAGCGTCTGGAGCACTACGATGCGGTGATCCCGCGTATCGGTGCCTCCATCACTGCCTACGGTATGGCGGTGTTGCGTCAGTTCGAAATGATGGGGAGCTTTCCGCTCAATGAGTCGGTGGCCATCGGCCGTTCGCGGGACAAACTGCGCTCACTCCAACTACTCTCGCGCAAGGGGATCGGCTTGCCGCTGACCAGCTTTGCCCACCATGTGGAGAACACCAAGGAATTGATCCAACTGGTGGGTGGGGCTCCTCTGGTGGTCAAGCTGCTGGAGGGTACCCAGGGCAAGGGGGTGGTGTTGGCCGAGACGGTCAAGGCAGCGGAGAGTGTGATCGATGCCTTCCGTGAACTGGGGGCCAACTTCCTGGTACAGGAGTTTATCAAGGAGGCCGGTGGCAGCGACGTGCGCTGTCTGGTGGTTGGCAACAAGGTGGTGGCGGCGATGGAACGCAAGGCCAAAGACGGCGAGTTTCGTTCCAACCTGCACCGCGGCGGCACCGCCAGCATCACTCGCCTAACCCCTCAGGAGCGGGCGACCGCCGTGCGTGCCGCCAAGACCATGGGGCTTTCTGTGGCCGGGGTCGACCTGCTGCGCTCCGCCCACGGCCCCTTGGTGATGGAGGTCAACTCCTCACCGGGCCTGGAAGGGATCGAGACCTCCACCGGCAAGGATGTAGCCAGGATGATCATCCAGCACCTGGAAGAAAGTGCCAAGCCCAACAAAACGCGCACCCGGGGGACGGGCTAGGCGATGAACACGCCGTTTACGATCAACGGCTGTGAGGTGGCGCCCGGTAGGCGAATGACCATCGACATGCCGGTGGCCAAGCTCTACACCCACACCAGCCTGGCCATGCCGGTACACGTGATCAACGGCAAGCTGGGCGGGCCGCGCCTGTTCATCTCCGGGGCGATCCACGGCGATGAGTTGAACGGTGTAGAGATCATTCGCCGCTTGCTTAACCTGCCGGTGTTAAAACGCCTGCGCGGCACCCTGGTGGCGATCCCCATCGTCAACGTACACGGCTTTCTGGAACGTTCGCGCTACCTGCCTGACCGACGCGATCTTAATCGCAGCTTTCCTGGCTCCGAAAGCGGCTCACTGGCCTCGCGGGTGGCACACTTGTTTATGGAAGAGATCGTCGCCCAGTGCAGCCATGGGATCGACCTGCACACCGGTGGTGTACACCGTAGCAACCTGCCACAGATCCGCGCCAACCTGGACGATGTTGAGACCCTGCGCCTAGCCGAGGCCTTTGGTACCCCGGTACTGATCAATGCCAACCTGCGTGACGGCTCGCTACGCCAGGCGGCAGCGGAACAGGGCATGCCGATGCTGCTTTACGAGGCGGGTGAGGCACTGCGTTTCGACGAGGTCTCGATCCGTGCCGGGGTGGATGGGATCATCGCCGTGATGCGTATCCTGGGTATGTTGCCACAGGGCCGACGTAAAAAACGCTGCATCGTGCCGGTCGTGGCACGGGCCAGCGCCTGGGTTCGTGCGCCGGAGAGCGGGATCTTGCGAGCCATGGCCAGCCTTGGCGCACAAGTAGAGAAGGGAAGCCTGCTTGGTGTGGTGGCCGATCCCTTTGGCGAGCAAGAGTACGAGATCCGCTCGCCCTGGAAGGGGATCATCGTGGGGCGGAGTAACCTTCCTCTGGTACACGAAGGCGAGGCGCTGTTCCACATCGCCCGTTTCCAAAAGATCGATGCGGCCAGCGCCTCCGTGGAGGAGTTTTCGGTCCACTTCGACCCCGATGTCGACGAGGGCTCGACGGTGGATGGGCCGATAGTATGAGTCTGAATTTAATTCGCGACTTGTTGCTCAGCTAGCGAACATGATGTTAGTGCTAATTTAGCGGGCTTGTCAGGGCTATGGCTAAGTCGGCATAATACCCGACCCTTGACCTAGAACCTGAGGATGCTGTCAGACCATG
>SLDE01000204.1 GCA_007125455.1 Ectothiorhodospiraceae bacterium | reverse complement strand
CGTTGGTAAACAGCCACACCAAGGGCATCCTTGGATGGACAGCGATCCAGGAGTTCCATGAGGGGATGGAGCGTATCAATGTAGTTCGTGCCGACTACGAGGAGAGCATTAGCCAGCTCGTCGCTAGTGAGGGCAACCAGGCTGCTGCCAGCATTCTGCAGGATGACGAGCTAAGCCGCTACGTGATGGCCTCCAGCCATGTGTTGTTTGGTGACTTCTGTGCTGCCTGCCACGGTGTTGGCGGTCAAGGGATCCCCAACTTCCCACGTCTGAACAACGATGACTGGCTGTGGGGTGGTACCGTAAACGCTATCCACACCACCGTGACCAACGGTCGTCGTGGCATCATGCCCGCCCATCCGCAGTTGAGCGACAGTGAAGTGGATGAGCTGGCCAATGCCATCATCGCTGGTGAGCCGACCCGTAGTCCGCTGTATGCCTCCAAGGGCTGTATCGCCTGCCACGGCGCGCAGGGGACGGGCTTCCAGGCCTTGGGTGCACCTAACCTGACCAACAATATCTGGCGCTTCGAAGCGGCGGATCAGTTGGCCAGCGTGAAGCACACCATTCGTCACGGCGTGAACGATCCTAACGATGCGCGTTCCCGCGATGCGGAAATGCCGGCATTTGCTGATCGTCTGAGCGCTGAGGACATCACCAAGCTGACCGTCTATGTCCACCAGCTCGGTGGTGGTCAGTAAAATCACCTTCTAAAAAACGGGGTGCTTGTCGCACCCCGCAATATAAAGGGGAATGTTATGGACGCTGTAGTGATTGGTGCCATCATCACCGTGGTCGGCTCTATCCTGGTGGTCGCCGTATTGGCTGTCCGCATTGGCAAGCTGATCAAGACCACCAAGTCGGAAGACTAGTGCCTTCGGGTACAAATAAAGCAAAAGGGGGGCTTCGGCTCCCCTTTTTTTTGTTCTGGCTGTGGTAAGATAAGCCAATACAAGATCCCGGAAACGGGGCACACGCCACAGCAGTAACACGGGCGCGACCGATGGGCGCACCATTTTGTTTGTATGCACAACTGGCCTGGGCCAGCGTGGTGGGAGGCGAATGTGAGTAAATCCGCAGATGTAAAGCAAAAGAAGCTGGACGACCTGTACGACGAGAGCGACAGCTGGCACGTCAATATCGATGCCGGTACCGTGTTTGCCAAGCGCATGCCCGGCAAATTCCGCAGTCTGAAGTGGATAACCATGCTGGTGTGGGCGATCTTCTTCCTCGGCCCCTATCTGCGCTGGGGGGACCGCCAAGCGGTGTTGCTGGATATTCCCAATCGGCAGTTTCATATCTTTCACATCACCATCCTGCCCCAGGATGTGTGGATGCTTTCCCTTTTACTCCTGTTCTTCGCTATCCTGCTGGCCGTGGTCACCTCGATCGCCGGGCGGGTATTCTGCGGCTTCTTCTGCTTCCAAACCGTGTGGACCGATGTGTTTACCTGGATCGAGGAAAAGATAGAAGGGAACCCGGCTCAGCGACGTAAACTGAAAGAGGCCCCTATGGGGGCGCGCAAACTGCGCTTGCGAGGCACCAAGTATGCTATCTGGCTGGTCATCTCTGCGCTTACCGGGGTGACATTTGCCGCCTGGTTCACCGACGCCTATGCGTTGTGGGCGGCCTACTTTACCCTGACGGCACCGCTCATCGCCTGGGTAGTGGTGGCGCTATTTACCGTTGGTACCTTTATCCTCGCCGGCTTCATGCGTGAGCAGGTTTGCTTCTGGCTTTGCCCCTACGCCCGTATCCAGGGTGTAATGTACGACCGCGAGACCATCTTGCCTACCTACGACCACAATCGCGGTGAACCACGCGGTAAGATGAAGAAGGGCGAGCAGGAGTCCGACAAGGGCGACTGTATCGACTGTAATCAGTGTGTGGCGGTCTGCCCCACCGGGATCGACATCCGTGGTGGGCAGCAGGAGGGCTGTATCACCTGCGCACTGTGTATCGATGCCTGCGACTCGGTGATGGACAAGATCAACAAGCCCCGTGGCCTGATCCGCTACGCCTCGCTGGATGAGATCGAGGGCAAGGGTACGGTAAAGCTGTACAAGCGCCCTCGTGTGCTGGTGTATTTCGGTATCATGTCCATCGCCCTGATCGGCATCATCTATGGTCTGCTCAATTTGGGTTCGCTGGAGTTGCAGGTGGTGCAGGATCGCTCGCCGCTATACGTGCCGATGAGTGATGGCAGTATCCAGAATACCTACCATATACGTATGCTCAACAAGCTGGATCATGAGGTCGATGTGCAAGTTACCGCACGGGGCCTGGAAGGGATGGAGTTTATCGGTGCCGACGAGCCCTTCACCCTGCGCTCTGGTACCCTGGGCTCGCGCACGGTGAGGATACGTGTACCGGCCGAAGAGATCACCGCCTCACGGATGCCGGTGATCTTTGAGTTGTACAATATTGATAACCCGGATGACGTCGTGACCTACAACGGTGCCTTCTTCAGTCCGGAGCGTTAGCGAACAGCAACCAAGAGAGGTTATTATGGCGATTTCACAAAGCAGCAACCGGGCGATGCGTAACCCGTGGGTACTGGGCATGCTGGGCTTTATTGGCACAGTGGTCACGGTCAACGTGATCTTCATCACCAACGCCATCAGCAGTAGCCCAGGCCTGGTGGATGCCAATTACTACGAGACCGGTCGGCACTTTGAGGATAACCTGCAGCAACGCATCAAAATGGTGAATCGTTTGCAGTGGGACATGCGCCTGCAGGCGCCCAATGAGGTGGTGATGAATCGCCCCAGCGCCATCTACCTTAACGTTACCGACAAGGTCGGCCAGCCACTCACCGATGTGAGTGTGGAAGTACAGGCCTATCGTCCATCGGATGCCAGCGCCGATTTTGACCTGGTAATGGAGCCCTTTGCACCGGGGATCTACAAGGCCGAAGCAAACTTCCCGCTGCGCGGGGTGTGGGATCTGCGCATCAGGGTCGCCCAGGGAGAGGATAACATCGAGAAGCGCCATCGCATCACGGTTGAGACCAACTAATGCTGCAAGGGCCACGTATGCATTTGAGCTGATTTGAGCGCATACCCGGGGGGCAGGCCGAACCATCGGCCTGCCCCTTTATTACGTTAGATAGAAGAGTCATGACCCAAAGTACCGATCCCGGCTGTTTCCACTGCGGCCTGCCGCTGCCTCCCCCTGACGATATGCACCATGCCGAGCTGGATGGTGCGCGGCGGGACTTTTGCTGTTTTGGCTGCAAGTCCGTCTCGGAGGCGATCTACGAGGCGGGGATGGAAGGCTTTTACCAGCGCACCCCCGAGGGCTTTTTGCTTGCGCCGCCGCCTGAGCCCCCCAGGGATGTGGGCCTGTTCGACCTGGATGAGGTGCAGGAGGAGTTTGTCCACGAGACGGGAACGATCCGCGAGATCAATCTGCTGGTGGAGGGGATCCACTGTGCCGCCTGCGTCTGGCTGATCGAAAACAGCCTTGGCAAGCTGCCAGGGGTGCTCAGCGTCCATGTCAACTTGGCCGGGCGACGCCTGCTGGTCAAATGGAACAACGAGCAGATCAAGCTTTCGGCAATCATTCAGCGTCTGGGCAAGATCGGCTACAACGCCGCGCCGTTTGATCCGGAGACCGCCGAGGGGGCGATTAAGCGCCGCAACCGGGCCATGCTCTATCGCATGGCCTTTGCGGGCTTTACCATGATGAACCTGATGTGGATCTCCATCGCCCTGTATACCGGCGCAGCGGATGATGAGTTCCGCCATCTGTTCCACTACATGGGCTTTGCGCTGGCGACCCCAACCCTGTTCTATTCGGGCTGGTTGTTCTTCAAGGGTGCCTGGACGGGGCTGGTCAATCGCCACCTGAGCATGGACTTGCCCATCGCCATCGGGGCTACGGTGACATGGGCCTACTCCAGCTACATCACCTTTACCCATAGTACATTTGCGGATGTGTACTTCGACACGGTGGTGAATTTTATCTTCATCATCCTGGTGGGGCGCTACCTGGAGGCGATGTCACGCCGCGCCGCTCTGACCGCTACCCAACGGCTGCTGGATCTGCAGCCACGCGTGGCGACGGTGATGGCCGACGGCGAAGAAAAGCTCACCCCGGTGCGGGCCGTCAAGGCCGATCAACTGGTGCTGATCAAACCCGGCTATAAGGTGCCGGTGGATGGGGTGGTGATCGAAGGGCGTAGTGCCATCGACGAAAGCATGCTCAGCGGTGAGTCTAATCCGGTCAACAAGGAGGTTGGGGACAAGGTGTCTGCAGGAACCTTTAATACCAGTAGCGCATTGATCGTGCGCGTGACCAACATCCTGCGTGACACCTCCCTGGGCAAGATCATCGCCCTGGTGGAAGAGGCACAGGCCTCCAAGGCACCGATACAGTGTATGGCCGATCGTATTGTGCCGTATTTCGTGCTGATCACCCTCTGCCTGGCCAGCATAACCTTCGCCTTTTGGGTGGGTGACAACTTCGACAAGGCCCTGTTGGCAGCGACCTCGGTGCTGATCATCACCTGTCCCTGTGCCTTTGGTATGGCTACGCCGATGTCTATGGCGGTTGCCTCCGGACAGAGCGCGCGTTACGGGATCATGGTCAAGAACAGCGCGGTATTGGAGACCTTCTCCAAGGTGGACCATGTGGTGTTTGACAAGACCGGCACCCTCACCACCGGCAAGATGGTGGTGCAGCGCTACCTGCTCCAGCCCGGCTGGGGGGAAGAAGAGATCCTGCGTCTCGCCGCCGGGGCAGAGCGATACTCCGAACACAGTATCGGGCTGGCCATCGTGGCGACGGCCGAGGGACGCCACATCGAAGTGGAAGCACTAAACCCGGTGGACTTCATCAACCGACCGGGTTACGGCGTCAGTGCCACCATCGATGACCGTCAAGTGCTGGTCGGCAAGGCCGATTGGTTGCGTGAGAGTGGCGTGACGATCGTCCCTGACGTGCAGGTCGCAGTGGACGAATTGGAACGCCAGGCCTTTAGCTGTGTCTTTGTTGCCGTTGATGGGCAATACGCCGGTCTGATCGCGATTGCCGATGAGTTACGTAAAGACGCCCATGCCCTGGTAGAGCGGTTACGCAAAGACAAGGTGAAGATGACCTTGCTCAGTGGTGACCGCCGTCAGGTTGCCGAAGCGGTCGCCGCCCAGCTGGGCGGGATGAATGTCATCGCCGAGGTGCTACCCCAGGACAAGGATCAGGTGATCGCCGACTTGCAGAGCAAAGGCGAGAAGGTGGCCATGGTGGGTGACGGGGTTAATGATGCCCCGGCATTGATCCGTGCCGATGTGGGGGTCGCGGTGGGTTCCGGCACCGATGTTTCGGTGGAGAGTGCCGATGTGGTGCTGATGGGCGATGAGCTGCTGAAGGTACACGTGGCGATGTCACTGTCGCGCCGTACCTTGCGTACCATCCGCCAGAATATCGGGATCTCGCTGACCTATAACTCGATTATGGTGCCGCTGGCGATGATGGCCTTTGTTACGCCCTTGGTGGCGGCGATCACTATGCCGATCAGCTCTCTGCTGGTGATCGGTAATGCCGCGCGTATTCGCACCCATTTTAAGGGGATGCGCCCATCGCGCTAGGGCTGCACAGCAGGATGCTGCCGTGGCACGGGTGTGTTAAGCTGTCTTCCTTGGTTCCACGCCTCGGCGTGGTAACGCATAACAGGCTCGGTCGATGAAGCCGGGCCAGGGTAGTCTTTAGGAGGCCCCATGGAGGTTATCTACACGCTTATCCCCGGCATGATCTTTCTGGGACTGATGATCGTCGCGGTGCTGATCTGGGCAGTGCGTAAAGGTCAGTACGACGATCTGGAGGGGGATGGTCAACGCATCCTGATGGACGATGATGATGAATTCGTCCCGGCACGTAAGCAAAAACGCCCCGGTAAGAACTTCCCTGATACGGACGATTAAGCTTGTTTGCCACGGAGGGCCGCAGCGATCACAGGGAGATGTCGCCTAAAAGTTTCTCCGCAAGCCGGGCAAGGGAATGCGGAAAGGTCTCGCCGTAAAGCCCCGTGTCCGCTGTGCCCTCTGTGGCAAAGCCTTTTAGCCGGTCAGATGGCCACTTTTATAGTCATCAATGGCCTGCTTGATCTCCTCTGGAGTGTTCATCACAAAGGGACCGTAGTGGGCTACAGGCTCCCCCAGCGGCTTGGCGGCCAGTAGCAATGCGCGCCCAGCGACCTGCTCGCAGCCAAGCTCGACAGCATCACCCTTGCCCAGCCGCGCCAGCTCCCCTTTTGCCAGTGTCTGACCTGACACCGCCATACGACCTTCAAACACGTAGAGCAAGGCCGTGTGGCCGCTGGGGATGGGGAGCGACAATTGACTGCCTGCTTGCAGCGCCACATCCAGGTAGAGCGGCTCGGTGCTGATCCCTGACACCGCACCGGTGGTTACCTGGCCTGCCTGCGCAAACTGCCCGGCGATTACCTTCACCTGCCAGCCCTCCCCGCTGAGTACGGGGATCTCATCAGGGGAGATGTCGCGATAGGCGGCGGGCTTCATCTTCTCCGCCGCTGGCAGGTTGATCCACAGCTGAAAGCCACGCATCCGACCCTCCTCCTGCTGGGGCATCTCCGAGTGGATGATGCCATGACCGGCGGTCATCCACTGCACCGCACCACTGACCAATAGCCCCTGATGGCCGAGGTGGTCCTCGTGCAGCATACGGCCATCGAGCATATAGGTGACGGTCTCGAAACCCCGGTGGGGGTGGGAGGGGAAACCGGCGATGTAATCATCGGCCTGCTCGCTGTTGAACTCATCCAGCATCAGGAAGGGATCCAGCTCTCGCTGAAAGCTGATCACCCGGTTGAGCTTGACCCCGGCCCCGTCCGAGGCGGGCTGTCCGGTAATGGTGGCGACTATCTGGCGTGTGTTCATGGGCATACTCCTCTGTTATCAGGCGGCCAACAGCGCGGCAAGCTGTTGCTTGGCAGCGGCGATCCCCTGGCTACGGGCCTCATCACCCAAGTTTAGCCCCTCGGCATGGATAAACTGCAGCTCGGTCATGCCGAGAAAGCCCAGCATGGTGCGCAGCCACGGGGTCACGCCGTCACTTGCCTGGCCGCTGTGACGCCCACCGAAGCTGGCAAACACATAGACCTGCTTACCGCCCAGTAGCCCCTCTACACCCTGTTCAGTATAGCGAAAGGTGGTGCCGGCGCGG
>SLDE01000124.1 GCA_007125455.1 Ectothiorhodospiraceae bacterium | reverse complement strand
ATCAGCTGGGCAGATCTGATCCTGCTGGCGGGCAATGTGGCCTATGAGTCGATGGGGCTAAAGACCTTTGGCTTTGGTTTTGGTCGCGAGGATATCTGGCACCCGGAGAAGGATGTGTATTGGGGTTCGGAGAAGGAGTGGCTGGATTCCACTCGCTATGAGGACGAAGACCGCGAGTCGCTGGAAAATCCGTTGGCGGCGGTGCAGATGGGGCTGATCTATGTGAACCCGGAGGGGGTAAACGGCCAGCCGGATCCGCTCAGGACCGCCCAGGACGTGCGGGTGACCTTTGCCCGCATGGGGATGGACGACGAGGAGACCGTCGCCCTCACCGCCGGTGGCCATACCGTTGGCAAGACCCACGGCAATGGTGATGCCAGTCTGCTCGGTGCTCCCCCGGAGGGGGCGGAGATCGAAGAGCAGGGTCTGGGTTGGGATAACAAGGGCAAGCGTGGGATCGGACGTGACACGGTGAGCAGTGGCCTGGAAGGGGCGTGGACCACCCATCCTACCCAGTGGGATAACGGTTATTTCCAGTTGTTGCTCAACTACGAGTGGGAGCTGAAGAAGAGCCCTGCTGGTGCCTGGCAGTGGGAGCCCATCGACATCAAGGATGAGGATAAGCCGGTGGATGTGGAGGATCCGTCCATCCGCTGCAACCCGATGATGACCGATGCCGATATGGCGATGAAGATGGATCCGGACTACCGCAAGATCTCCGAGCGGTTTTACAAGGATCCCGATCACTTCTCCGAGGTGTTTGCCCGCGCCTGGTTTAAGCTGCTGCACCGCGATATGGGCCCCAAGGCGCGCTATATTGGCCCAGAGGTGCCCCAGGAAGATCTGATCTGGCAAGACCCCATCCCCGTGGGCAAGCGCGACTACGATATGACGGCGGTGAAGGCAAAGATTGCCGAGAGCGGCCTGAGCATCGGTGAGATGGTTGCCACCGCCTGGGATAGTGCCCGCACCTTCCGCCAGTCGGATAAGCGCGGTGGTGCCAATGGGGCGCGTATTCGTCTGGCGCCGCAAAAGGACTGGGAGGGCAATGAGCCGGCGCGTTTGGCCGAGGTGCTCAAGGTCTTGGAGCCGATTGCTCAGCAGAGCGGGGCCAGTTTGGCCGATGTGATCGTGTTGGCGGGTAATGTCGGTATCGAGCAGGCGGCCAGAGCGGCAGGCTGCGAGGTCTCTGTACCCTTCATCCCTGGGCGGGGTGATGCGAGCCAGGAGATGACCGACGTAGAAGGCTTCGCGGTATTGGAGCCGATCCACGATGGGTTTCGCAATTGGCAGAAGAAGGACTACGCCGTTACCCCGGAAGAGCTGTTGTTGGATCGCAGCCAGCTGATGGGACTGAGCGCCCACGAGATGACCGCGCTACTCGGCGGGATGCGGGTGTTGGGCACCAACCACGCCGGTAGCAAGCACGGTGTGTTCACCGATCGGCTTGGGGTGTTGAGCAACGACTTCTTCGTCAACCTCACCGACATGAACTACAACTGGAAGCCCACCGGCAACAATCTGTACGAGGTCTGCGAACGCGACAGTGGCAAGGCCAGGTGGACGGCTAGTCGGGTGGACCTGGTGTTTGGCTCCAACGCCATCCTGCGTGCTTACGCTGAGGTCTATGCCCAGGACGATAACCGCGAGAGGTTTGTGCATGACTTTGTGGCGGCATGGACCAAGGTGATGGAGGCGGATCGCTTCGATCTGGAGTAAGCCTGTGCCCGCTCCCGGCCTGGCTCGGGAGCCTGTTGGATGACAAGCACAAGGCCCCGCACGGATACGCTCCGTGCGGGGCCTTTTTCATCTTCATGTCGGGGCACTGGGAGTGCGCTTATCCCGCTGGTACAGTGCGTTCGCTGGCCCATTGCCGCAGGTAGTCCACCTTTTCGTACATCACCACTGAGAGGGGGCGGGTGCCAAGCAGTTCCTCTTCGATGTGGTGGTTTTCCAGCGTGCTGCCTTGGGCGTGGGTGGCGTAGAGGGCGGAGACCACCGCCTGTTCGATCTCGGCACCTGAGAAGCCTTCGCTCATCTCGGCCAGTACGGCGGTATTGAAGCGGGTCACGTCCTGTTCGCGACGGGCCAGGTGGATGGCAAAGATCTCCTGGCGGACCGCCTTGTCGGGCAGGTCGACAAAGAAGATCTCATCGAAGCGCCCCTTGCGTACCAGCTCGGCCGGCAGGCGTTCGATGTCGTTGGCGGTGGCCACCAGAAAGACCGGCTGTTTCTTTTCTGCCATCCAGGTGAGCAGGGTGCCGAGGATGCGCTGGGAGGTGCCGCCATCACTGGAGCCGGTGGAGATCCCCTTTTCTATCTCATCGATCCACAGTACACAGGGGGCCATCGCCTCGGCGGTGCTGAGCGATTCTCGCAGGTTGCGCTCGCTCTCGCCGTGGTACTTGTTGTAGATGTTGGCAAAGTCCAGGCGCAGCAGCGGTACGCTGAACAGCCCGGCCACTGCCTTGGCGGCCAGGCTCTTGCCGCCGCCCTGTACGCCCAGCAACATGATCCCCTTGGGTGGGTCGAGGCTGGCGGCATCGGCCTCACCATGGAATACTGGCTTGCGCTGTTCCAGCCAGCCCTTCAGGCGGCTCAGGCCGCCCACGTCACTGAAGCGGGCGGTATCAAACTCAAAGCTCAGTACCTCATCCCCGCGCAGCAGATTGTGTTTGGCCTTCATTACCATAGGGATGTCTGAGGCGCTGATGCTGCCGTCGTTGAAGATGGCGGTGCGCGCCAGGCGACGGGCATCTTCGGTGGTGACGCCGCTGAGATTCTGGATCAGCAGGTTGAAGCTCTCTTGATCGGTCTTTACCGATTGCTTGTGGCGCTGGCGCCACTCCCGAGCAGTCTCCTTGACGATGTTCTCCAGCTCTGCACGGGTGGGCATGGAGAACTTGGCACTGGCGGCCAGGCGTGAAAGCTCGGGCGGCAGGGTGATGCGGTGGCTGAGCATTACCAGGGTGATCTTGCTCTGTTCATGGGCCAGGGCGATATCCTTGAGCAGGCGGATGAGCAGGGGCTTGGTCAGGTAGGGGTGGTAGTCGCATAGCACATAGATCCCCTCGTTCTGCCCATCACGGATCTTCCACAACACCTCCTCTTCATCGGCCTTATCATCACCGCTGCCCAGATCGATGTCCTGGCGCTTGAGTCCGTCGGTGATGCTCCAGCGGTAGACCGGCTTGTACTGCTTGATGCCGATGCGGCTGATGAGCTGCAGCATACGCGGCTCCTCATGGCTTTCGATGAGGATGATGGGGTGGTGGGATTTGATCAGTAATTCGAGGTCGTGTCCTTCGCTCATGGGGTGGTTTCCGCTAGCTTTTCCAATTGTTCGTACCATAACACGGTCGCCCCGGCCACGGCAGCCGGGATGACGAGGAAATTAAGCAGTGGGATCATCGTCACCAGCGCTGTACTGGCCCCGAAGCCCAGGCTGCTGGCCGGGCAGCGGCGCAGGATGCGGCGCTGGCGGGGAAAGCGGATCTGGTGGTTGCCCATGGGGTAGTCGGCATATTGCAGTGCCATTATCCAGGCGGCGAAGGCGAACCAGGCAAAGGGGGCCAGCAGGTTGAGCAGCGGGATCCAGGAGAGCAGCCAGATCAACAGCGCATAGGCGGCAAAATAGCCCAGCTTGCGCCCCTCATCCAATAGCACCCCTGGCAGCTCCAGCAATAACTGTTGGACGCTGCTCTGCGGGGCGGGCTGCCCACGCAGCTGTGCCTCGACCGCCTCGGCCAGCAGCCCATTGAACGGGGCGGCAATCAGGTTGGCGAGCAGGGAAAAGCCAAAGAACACCAGCAACAACAGTAGCAGCGAGAAGACCAGCCAAAATACCGACTCCAGCCACATCAGCCAAGCGGGCAGGGCGGCCAGCCAGCCGTCCAGCCAGGTCGCAAACCAGCCGAACAAAAGATAGAGGGACAGGGCGAGGACTGCCACGTTGATCGCCAGGGGGAGCAGCACAAAGCGCCGCAGGCCGGGCTGCCGGATCAGTCCAAAGCCTCGCCGCAGTGCTGCCAAGCCGCTTAGCTGCATCTTTTTCTCTCTCGGGATTGTTGTTAAGCCGTCATCCTATACAATACTGGGCCGGAAAGATCACCAAACAGAGAACGAATCATGGAATCGGCCTATATCCTTGCCGCCTTTTTGGGCGGTGTCGGTGCAATGCTGCTGCGTCTGCCGCCGCTGGTGGGCTTTTTGGCCGCCGGCTTCGCCCTCAACGCGCTGGGTTACACCCTGACGCCGACCCTGGAGACCCTCGCCAATCTGGGGGTGACCCTGCTGTTGTTCACCATCGGCCTCAAGCTGAATGTGCGCACCCTGATGCGTGGTGAGGTATGGGCCGGGGCGAGTATCCACATGCTGGCATCCACCGGGCTGCTGGTGTTGCTGCTGTCGCTGCTCAAATTCACCGGCCTGGCGCTGTTGCAGGGCAACGACTGGCAGACCCTGCTGATCCTGGGCTTTGCGCTGTCTTTCTCCAGTACGGTGTTTGCGGTCAAGGTGCTGGAGGAGCGCAGCGAGGCGCAGTCCTTCTACGGGCGGCTGGCCATCGGTGTGCTGATCATGCAGGACATCTTTGCGGTGTTGTTCCTTAGCGCCTCCACCGGGGTGTTGCCCAGCCCCTGGGCGGTGTTGTTGTTCCTGTTGCTGCCCGCCGCGCCGCTATTGCGCTGGGCGCTCGGGCGGGTGGGCCACGGCGAGATGCAGATCCTCTTTGGGGTACTGTTGGCGCTGGTGCTCGGTTATGGGCTGTTTGATGCGCTGGGGGTCAAGGGCGATCTGGGGGCACTGATCATCGGCATGCTGCTGGCACCCCATGTGTCGGCGGACAAGTTGGCCAAGTCCTTGTTTCATATGAAGGAGCTCTTTTTGGTGGGCTTCTTCCTCTCCATCGGCCTGATCGCACTGCCCACCTGGGAGTTGCTGGGGCTGGCCCTGGTGCTGCTGCTGCTGATCCCGCTTAAGAGTGTGCTTTTTTTGGTGGTGTTCAGCCTCTTTCGCCTGCGCAGCCGTACCGCCACGCTCTCGACCTTAAGCCTGAGCAACTACTCGGAGTTTGGTCTGATCATCGCCGCGCTGGCCACCACCCAGGGCTGGTTTGATCCGCAGTGGTTGGTGGTGTTGTCACTTTCGGTCGCGTTGAGCTTCGTACTGGCGGCCCCGCTCAACAGCATGAGCGAATCGATCTATCGCTGGCTGGACAACTACCTGCCCAAGCGCCCACCGGAGAAGCTGCACCCGGCGGACCGCCCCATCCAACTGGGCGATGCCCAGGCGGTGGTGATGGGGATGGGCAAGATCGGTCGGGGTGCCTACCAGCGTCTGCAGGATCACTACGGCCTGAAGGTATTGGGGATCGATAACGATGGCGACAAGGTGCAGCGTCTACAAGGCGAAGGCTATCAGTTGCTTGAGGGCGATGCGGTAGACTCGGACTTCTGGGAGAAGCTGATCGCCTGCGAAGGGGTCAAGATGGTGTTACTGGCGATGCCCAGCCACCACGGCAACATCTATGCCCTGGAACAGCTACGCCACCGAAACTTTCCGGGCAAGATCTCGGCAGTCGTCGAATACCCCGAAGAGATCCCGGTACTGCGTGAGTACGGTGCCGATGCGGTGTTCCATGTTTACGACGAGGCCGGCCTGGGCCTGGCCGACAGTGCGGCGGGGGTGGCAGAGCTCAGGGGTTAGCGGTAGACCGCCCCATGATCACCCAAGATCATTGGCACTAATCGTAGACATCTTCGCCTCCTGGGGCTTGAATCATGTGGTCAATCGCATTGTAGATCATGCGGTAGATAATACCATTGGGCCAGCACGGCCGCCCCGTAGGCCGCCTGTTGCTGTTCAGCGAGCCTGATTGGAATGCCGAGCCGTTGTTGGCGGATCCGGGTCCAGGCGGGATTTTTGGCCCCTCCGCCAATGCTAAGCACCTCGCGGGGGCTGGGGGCACCCAGTTCGGTCAGACGCTGGTAGGCCTGGGCCTCGATACGGGCCATGGCCTCCAGCATCCCCTGCAGGAAGCGGGCATCCTCTTCGGGGCGGGGTGTCAGACAGGGGGCCAGTTCAGGGTCGTTGATGGGGAAGCGCTCGCCAGCCCGTAGCAGAGGCATGTAGTTGAGCCCGGTGGGGCGATCAGGTCGGAGTTGCGGGGTTAGCGCGGTCAGTTCGGCATCGCTGAAATAGTGGCGCAACACGGCTCCCCCGGTGTTGGAGCCGCCACCGACTAGCCAGCGGCCCCGGTAGGGCTGGCTGTACACACCATATTCGGGGGCGAAGATCGCCTGCTCGCTGATCACCTTCATCACCAGGGTCGAGCCCAGCGAGGTGATCGCCTGGCCGCTCTGCGTGGCACCGGTGGCGATCACGGCGGCGGTGCTGTCGGTGGTGCCGGCGATGATCGTCACCGCATGCTCCAGCCCCCATTGGCGGGCCAGCTCCGGGCGCAGTTGGCCGATAGGCGTGCCCGGCTCTACCACCCTGGGCAGAACCTGCATGGGCAACAGCTCCGCCAGCCAGTCCGGCCAGCGCCCCTGGACGGGGTCGTAGCCCAGCTTGAGGGCGTTGTTGCTGTCGCCGATCCCATACTCGCCGCTGAGCTGGGAATTCAACCAGTCGGCCTGGCTGTGTACCCGCCAGGGAAGGGCAGGGGCTTGATGTGTCTGCAGCCACAACAGCTTGCTCAGCCCGGAGCCCGCCCCGTGAGCGGCACTATTGGCCGGGGCCAACTTGGCGAGGGTATCTGCCTCTTCGATGGCGCGGCGATCATCGTACATCAGCGCCCGGCTGAGCGGTTTGCCCTGCTGATCGGCGAGCAATACCGTGCCCGAGGTGCCATCCAGGGCGATGGCCCGCAGGCGGTATCCGGGGGTATCCTGGAGCAGGGCGGGGATCAGGGTTTGCAGGGTATTCCACCAGGCGAGGGGATCCTGCTCGGCACGAACCCCGTCGCGTTCGCTAGCGGGTAGGGACAGGGCCTGCTCGACCAATACTTGTCCATTGGCAGCGAGCACCACCCCTCGACAACCGGAGGTGCCGAAGTCGATGCCGAGAAAGCTGTCAAATTCGTCTGTCATGCCATCTATCTGCATTATGCTATCGTTTTAGTATTATCAAATGGGTATCACTAGCCGGCTGTTGTTGTCTACTCATGCGGCGCGATAGGGCGTTACAAAGCCCATCCATGGGCTTT
>SLDE01000190.1 GCA_007125455.1 Ectothiorhodospiraceae bacterium | reverse complement strand
TGTTTCGTTGCCATACCATCATGAACTGCGCCGATGTCTGTCCCAAGGGGCTTAACCCGACACGGGCGATTGGCTTGATCAAAAAGCTGATGCTAAACAGGCAGGTTTAGCGGGCAAAAATCCCCGCAACTGTTATGGAATTCACTGTATGTGGTGGCTGGGCGTGCGATAGTGATGACACTGCCCCAGTCGTGGGCATGTCATTGCTTGTAGGGAGGCAAATCTCATGGAAAACAAGTCACGCCTGGCCTGGCGCTGCCGCCGGGGGATGCTCGAACTGGATCTGATCCTGCAGGACTTCATCGCCCAGGAATACGATGGCTTGGGTGAGCGGCAAAAGGCGATCTTTGAGCGCCTACTGGCCCTGCCCGATCCGATGCTGTTTGATTATCTGCTCAACGGTGTGGCGGTGGAAGAGCGGGAGTTTGCCGATGTCATCGAACGGATACGCGCCTGCCCTGTGGCTTGAGTGCGGGGCCATCCGCTGGTTGCAGGTGGTCTATCTGCTGTTTGCTCTATTGTCGCTCTATTCGCTTTGGCTGCTGCCGTGGCCCTGGTGGGCGGCGCTGTTTGCCACGGTGCCCTTGTTGCTCTTGCTGTGGCGCATCTGGGGGCGGCGTGGCGAGTTGGGTGGCGAATCGGTGCTGCTGCACTGGGACGAGGATGGCCAGTGGTGGCAACTGCCGAATCGTGAGCCCTTGGTGCTGGCGCGCGAGAGCCTGCTTAGCCCGGCGTTGACCATTCTGCGCTTGCGTCCCTTGGCCCGGCAGGCTCCGGTGCTGGCCTGTCTGCTGACGCCGCAGACGCTAGGAGAGGAAAACTACCGCCGCCTGGTGTTGCGCCTGCGTGAGCAGGCTCGCCGTGAGGCCTTGTCGGCGCAGGCGGGGACTCAGTCCTGAGGGGCGCTAAAGCCTGACGGTGTAAGCAGGGTATCCTGGGGCGGCACGCTGTTGTTTGGCTCGGGATAGTCGAGGGTGTAGTGCAGCCCGCGGCTTTCCTTGCGCGCCATGGCGGAACGGATGATCAGCTCGGCCACCTGAACCAGATTGCGCAGTTCGAGCAGATCGTTGCTGACTCGGAAGTTGCTGTAATATTCGTGGATCTCGCCATTGAGCAGATCGACCCGGCGCTTGGCCCGCTCCAGGCGCTTGTTGGTGCGCACGATCCCCACGTAGTCCCACATAAAGCGGCGCAGTTCGTCCCAGTTGTGGGCCACCACGACCTCTTCATCGGAGTCGGTTACCCGGCTTTCATCCCAGGGTCGGATGCGGTGTGGTTGCCAGGCTTGCTGCTGTTGCTGTTCGATGTCGGCGGCGGCAGCCTCACCAAACACCAGACATTCCAGTAGCGAGTTACTGGCCATGCGGTTGGCCCCGTGCAGCCCGGTGTGGCTCACCTCGCCGATGGCGTAGAGGCCGGGCAGGTCGGTGCGGCCATGGAGATCGGTGACCACCCCGCCGCAGGTATAGTGGGCGGCAGGGACCACCGGGATCCCCTCGCGGGTGATATCGATGCCAAACTCCATGCAGCGGGCGTAGACCGTGGGGAAGTGCTGGACGATAAACTCGGCGGATTTGTGGCTGATGTCCAGATAGAGGCACTCGGCCCCCAGGCGTTTCATCTCATGGTCGATGGCGCGCGCCACGATATCGCGTGGGGCCAACTCGGCACGGGGATCAAAGCGCTCCATGAAGCGTTCGCCGTTGGGCAAGCGCAGTACACCGCCCTCGCCACGCACCGCCTCGGTGATCAGAAAGCTTTTGGCCCGGGGGTGGTAGAGGCAGGTGGGATGAAACTGGTTGAACTCCATGTTGCCCACGCGACAGCCCGCGCGCCAGGCCATGGCGATGCCATCCCCAGTGGAGATGTCCGGGTTGCTGCTGTAGAGGTAGACCTTGCTCGCCCCGCCACTGGCCAAAATGACCGAGCGTGCCTGAAATACCTTGACCCGATCGGCATCGCGATCCAGTACATAGGCCCCTAGCACCCGGTTGTCCCCCGCCAGCCCCAGTTTGCGTCGGCTGATGAGGTCGACTGCGATGTGTCGTTCGTGTAACTGGATGTTCGGGTGCTGCCGGGCCTGCGCGAGCAGGGTCGTTTCGATAGCCTTGCCGGTGGCATCGGCAGCATGGATCACCCGGCGGTGGCTGTGGCCCCCCTCCCGGGTGAGGTGGTAGTGGCCATCGTCTGGATCGCGGGTAAAGGGAACACCGCGCTCAATGAGCTTCTCGATGGCCGCGCGCCCATGGCTGACGGTATAGTCCACCACCTGCGGGTGGCACAGTCCGGCCCCGGCATCGAGGGTGTCGGCGATGTGTGAGGCGACCGAGTCGGCCTCGTCCAGCACCGCCGCGACGCCCCCCTGGGCGTAATAGGTGGAGCCCTCTTCCAGACGGGACTTGGCCAATACGCAGACCTGCATGCTTTTCGCCAGCCGCAGTGCCAGCGTCAGTCCGGCGGCACCGGCACCGATTACCAAAACCTCGCTGCATATCTGTTCAGACATAAGTAATACTTGCTAACCATTTGTATTTATTAAAATAGCTTGAGTGACCGCCATGCGAGCCGGTATGATGCGCGATGGATGGTATTTTCCCACACAGTGCGTTCTACCATAGAATGGTCGATGACTGGAAAACTTTTTACATGTTGAGTGAAACTCCAATGTTGATGCACTGTCGTACCCGGAGAACGCAACGGGTTAGCCCGCACAGGCCAAAGGAAGGTTCGGATGGTCGATAGCAACGTCGATCAGGAGCTGGTGCGGCGTGTCCAGAAGGGTGATAAGCGTGCCTTCGATGCCTTGGTGCTCAAGTATCAACAGCGCATCATCAAGCTCATTTCGCGCTATGTGCGCGATCAGGATGAGGTGCTGGACATCGCTCAGGAGACCTTTATCAAGGCCTACCGTGCGCTGGCCAATTTCCGCGGCGATAGCGCCTTTTACACTTGGCTGTATCGCATTGCCATCAATACGGCCAAGAACCACCTGGTGGCGCAGAGTCGGCGCCCGCCGGATACCGACATTGATGCGGCCGATGCGGTGCAGTACGACATGGATAGCAGCAAGCTGCGTGAAACCGACCTGCCGGAACAGCTGGTACAACGGGATAAGCTCGAGGTAGCCATCTACGATGCTATCGCCGCACTACCAGAAGAATTGCGTACCGCCATCACCCTGCGGGAGTTTGAAGGGATGAGCTATGAAGAAATTGCCCAGGCCATGGAGTGCCCGATCGGTACGGTTCGTTCACGAATCTTTCGGGCCCGCGAGGCAATAGAGGCAAAGATTAAACCCCTGCTGGAGTCGGAGTCGTAGACCATGGGACAGACGCCTGGAGTACAAGAGATGACCACAACCACAGATAAAGACGAATGGCTATCGGCATTGGCCGATGATGAACTGCAAGGCCGTTCCCTGCAACAGGGGGTCGACCGGTTGCTGAACGACCCCGGTTTGCGCCAGCGTTGGGCCGACTATCACACCATGCGTGAGGGTATGCATGGGCAGGTCTCGCTGACACTGGGCGACCAACTGCAGCAGCGCCTGGCTGCGACGCTGGCAGATGAGCCCGCGATACTCGCCCCCCGCCGCGCACCACGCGGCTTGATGCGCCATGCGGCCGGGGTTGCACTGGCCGCCTCGGTCACCGGGGTAGCCATCCTCGGCATTCAGCAAATGAACCACTCGGACAGTGCCACCATGCCTGCTCAACCGGCGAGTATGGCCAGCACTCAGCAGGCGGCGCCGGAGAGTGTCGCCCAGGCCAGCTCCCGGCCAAGCGCGCAGCCAGTGAGTGGCCCGCCGCGCAGCGATCAGCTAGCTCCTTACCTGGTCAACCATAACGAGTACTCCTCCAGTACTAATATGCACGGGATGTTGCCCTATGTTCGCATCGTCGGTCATGGCTCCAATCAGTAAATTGCAAGCGCGCCTGCTGCTGGCCGGAATGCTGTTTTGGTCCGCTACGCTTTGGGCCCAGACCAGTGACGAGGCCATCGCCCTGCTCGAAGAGATGGCGCAGGCGGTACACCAGCTTAGCTACGTTGGCACCTTTGTCTATCAGCAGGGCGATCAGCTGCAGACCATGCGCATCATCCGCTCGGTGAGCGATGCCGGTGAGGTGGAGCGCTTGGTCGCGATAAGTGGGCAGACCCGCGAGGTGATTCGCGCCAGCGACCGGGTGACCTGCATCCTGCCGGAGGACAGCTCTATTGTGGTAGAGCAGGCCAGTACACCGCGCCCATTTACCGCGATCCCAATCGAAAGGCTGGACTTCCTCGGCAAGCACTACCAGATCCAGCTCGCCGACAGCGATCGCATCGCCGGGATGATGGCGCGCCAGGTGAATATTCTCCCGCGTGATGGCTATCGTTACGGCCAGCGGCTGTGGCTGGATGAGCACAGCAAGCTACCCCTGCGCTCCGAGGTCTTCGATGAGCAGGGTGAGATCGTGGAAAAGCTCTTTTTCACCAGTTTGGAGATCCGCGATAGCATCCCGGAAGAGATGCTGCTGCCCAGCTCGGTGGGCGACCACGATCAGCTATTGGAGTTGGAGCGCCAACTGCCACCACGCCGTGGTATCAGCGGTGGGGCCCCGGCTGCCTGGCAGTCTGATGATTTGCCGACGGGATTCCGTCAAAAGGTGCAGCGGCGTCACTTCCTGCCCAACAAGTTCTATCAGGTAGAGCACCACGTCTACAGCGACGGTTTGGCCTCGGTCTCGGTCTTTGTCGAGCAGTTGGATGAAGGGGATCTGCCGCTCACCGGGCCATCGCGGATCGGTGGCGTGAATGTCTATGGCCATTTGCACAATGGCCACCTGATCACCGTGCTGGGCGAGGTGCCGGAGATCACCGTCAGGCAGATCGCCCGCTCCATGACCCCGGTCAGTAGCCCGTGATCGAGGAAAGCGCCCAGGTACTGCGTAGCGAGGGTGACTACGCCTGGGTCGCTACCCAGCGGCGCAGTAGTTGCGGCAGTTGCGCCGCCAAGAAGGGCTGCGGTACCGGGGCATTGAGTCAGGTCCTCGGTGGGCGTATGCAGGAGATGAAGGTACGCAATCCGATCGACGCCCAAGCCGGCGAACAGGTCGTGCTGGGGATCGAAGAGGGGGCCTTGATTCGTGGTTCTCTCGCGGTTTATCTGCTGCCCCTGTTAACCATGCTCGGTGGCGGGCTGCTGGGGCAGGCCCTGGCTCCCCAATGGTTGATCAATCAGGAACTACTCACCATCATCATGGCGGTTCTGGGCCTGGTTGCCGGGCTATGGTGGTTGCGCCGCTTTAATCGATCAGCCAGTGCCGATCCGCGCTATATGGCGCAGATCCTGCGTCGTCAGTCCGGGGAGGGTCTCATCGACCTTACCGGCCTGTCTGCCAACAAGTTTAAGGATGGATAACGAATGATGAAGATGCCAAGTTCAAGCTACGCGATGTTGTTGGGCGCTGCCCTGATGATGCTGGTCACATCGCTAAATGCCCGTGACCTGCCCGAGTTTACCCGCCTGGTGGAGGCGCACGGCCCGGCGGTGGTGAATATCAGCACCACCCAGACGCGCCAGAGCGCCCGTTCACGCCACCAGTTTGAGCTGCCCGACCTGCCCCGTGGAGGTCCCTGGGATGATCTGCTGGAGCATTTCTTTGGTGAGCGCGGCGGTGAGGCCCCTCCACAGGAGCACGAAGCACGTTCGCTCGGTTCCGGCTTTATCATTGATGCCAGCGGCTACATCCTCACCAACAACCACGTGGTGGAAGAAGCCAATGAGATCGTCGTAAGGCTGAGCGACCGCCGTGAGTTGGTCGCTGAGTTGATCGGCACGGATAAACAAAGCGACATTGCCTTGCTAAAGATCGATGCCACGGATTTGCCCTACGTCAAGCTGGGCAGTAGCGAGGATCTCAAGGTGGGTGAATGGGTGATGGCGATTGGCTCACCGTTTGGTTTTGATCACTCGGTGTCGGTCGGGGTAGTTAGCGCCCTGGGCCGCAGTCTGCCGCGCGAAAACTATGTCCCCTTCATCCAGACCGACGTGGCGATCAATCCGGGTAATTCCGGTGGCCCACTGTTCAATCTGGATGGTGAAGTGGTTGGGGTCAACTCCCAGATCTACAGCCGTACTGGCGGTTTCATGGGGCTCTCGTTCGCGATTCCTATCGATGTGGTGAAGGATGTGGTTGCCCAGCTCAAAGAGCATGGCAAGGTCAGTCGTGGCTGGTTGGGGGTATTGATTCAGGATGTTACCCGCGACCTGGCCGAATCCTTCGGCCTGGAGCGTCCGATGGGGGCGTTGGTCGCGCAGGTGATGGACGACTCACCGGCAGGCAAGGCCGGGATCCAGCCTGGTGATGTGATCCTGGAGTTCAATGGGCGTGAAGTGGCTACCTCATCGGCACTACCGCCGCTGGTTGGGCGTGCCCGTGTCGGCCATGACGCAGAGGTGCGGGTGCTGCGGGATGGCAAAACCCGTAATTTCAAGGTGCGTATCGCCGAGCTGCCCGCTGACGAGGAGTCCGAGGCACCGGCCAGAACCCATACCGAACCCGATACCGACCGTCTCGGGCTGGTGGTGAAGGAGCTGAGCGACAGCGAGCGTAAAGCGTTGGGTGTCGAGCAGGGTGGGGTGCGTGTCGAGCGTATCGCCGAAGGCCCCGCTGCCGCGGCCGGTCTGAACCGTGGTGATGTGATCACCCGCCTGAATAATCGCCCGATCAACAGCCTGCGCGACTACCGCCGTCAGGTAGAGCGACTCTCGGCGGGTAGCTCGGTGCCGGTATTGGTGATCCGTGGCGCTAGCCCACGCTTCTTTGCCCTGCGTATACCGCAAGAGTAGTGGCTGGTCCACTGGTCTTGTACTACCGCAGCGAATGCTCCCTGTGCGATGCGATGCACGGGGAGCTGTTGCGTTCCCCCCTGATCGATGCCGGGCGGCTGCATCGTGTCGATATCGACACGGATCCACAGCTGCAAACTCGCTATGACCACAAGGTTCCGGTGCTGGCCGATAGCGATGGCGTTGAGATCTGCCATTACTTTCTAGATCAACAGGCGCTGGAAGACTATTTCGCAACGCATTGATCTACGGTAGAATCAGCGGTTCTGTTCATGCACCAACCACCAAAAAGCCAGAGCCCTGTGACCGAACTTCAGCATATCCGTAACTTTTCCATCATCGCCCATATCGACCACGGCAAATCCACCATCTCCGATCGCTTCATCCAGGTCTGCGGAGGGCTGACCGAGCGTGAGATGGCCTCCCAGGTCCTCGACTCGATGGATCTGGAACGCGAGCGCGGGATCACCATCAAGGCGCAGAGCGTCTCGCTCAAGTACCAGGCGCGTGATGGGCAGATCTACATGCTCAATTTCATCGATACCCCCGGCCATGTGGATTTCTCCTACGAGGTGTCCCGCTCCCTTGCTGCCTGTGAAGGTGCCTTGCTGGTGGTGGATGCCTCCCAGGGCGTCGAGGCGCAGACGGTGGCCAATTGCTACACCGCCATCGAGCAGGATCTGGAGGTGGTGCCGGTGTTGAATAAGATCGATCTGCCCGCCGCCGAACCGGAGCGGGTGATGGACGAGATCGAGGAGATCATCGGGATCGAGGCCCATGATGCGGTGCTGGTGAGTGCCAAGTCAGGGATCGGCATTGAGGATCTGCTGGAACAGTTGGTGGCCAAGATCCCGCCACCGGGAGGTGACCCCGAGGCACCGTTACAGGCACTGATCATCGACTCCTGGTTTGATAACTACCTGGGGGTTGTCTCGCTGGTACGAGTGGTCAATGGCCGCCTGCGTCCCAAACAGAAGGTTACCGTGATGTCCACCGGGCGCAGCCATCAGGTGGATAGGGTAGGGATCTTTACCCCCAAGATGACCGACCTGCCCGTGTTGAGTACCGGTGAGGTGGGTTTTGTTATCGCCGGGATCAAGGAGATCGACGGTGCGCCGGTTGGGGACACCCTGACCCTGACCGATAATCCCACCGATCAGGCCCTGCCGGATTTCCAGCCAGCCCAGCCCAGGGTCTTTGCTGGTCTGTTCCCAGTTAGCAGCGAGGACTATGAGGGACTGCGCGAAGCGCTCTCCAAGCTGCGCCTGAACGATGCCTCGTTATTTTATGAGCCGGAGACCTCCCAGGCACTGGGCTTTGGTTTCCGTTGCGGCTTTCTTGGCATGCTGCATATGGAGATCATCCAGGAGCGCCTGGAGCGCGAATACAATCTGGAGCTGATCACCACCGCACCAACGGTGGTCTATGAGGTAATCACCACCAAGGGCGAGACCCTAATGGTGGATAACCCGGCCAAGCTACCGCCCACCAACGAGATCGATGAGATCCGCGAGCCGATCATTACCGCCAACATCCTGGTGCCGCAGGAATATGTCGGCAATGTGATCACCCTCTGCGTCGAGAAGCGTGGGGTGCAGAAGAATATGCAGTACGCGGGCAAGCAGGTCTCGCTCACCTATGAACTACCCTTGAACGAGGTGGTGCTGGACTTCTTCGACCGGCTCAAGTCGGTCAGCCGTGGCTTTGCCTCGCTGGACTATCAGTTTGATCGTTTCCAGTATGCCGATCTGGTCAAGCTGGATATCATGATCAATGCTGAGCTGGTGGATGCCCTGGCGATCATCGTGCATCGCGACCAGGCTCAGTCCCGTGGCCGCGAACTGGCGGAAAAGATGAAGGAGCTGATCCCGCGCCAGATGTTCGAAGTGGCGATCCAGGCGGCGATCGGCAACCACATCATCGCCCGTACCAACGTCAAGGCGATGCGCAAGAACGTGACCGCCAAGTGTTACGGTGGTGATGTGAGCCGCAAGCGCAAACTGCTGGAGAAGCAAAAGGCAGGTAAAAAGCGCATGAAACAGGTGGGATCGGTGGAGATCCCGCAGGAGGCGTTCTTCGCCGTGCTACATGTAGGGAAAAATCAATCATGACTTTGGACTTTCCGCTGATCCTGGTACTGCTGACCTTTGCCACCGGCGGTATCTGGCTGATGGACATTTTGTGGTGGGGCAAAGCGCGTCGTCAGCGTGCCGAGGCACTGCGGCAAAAGGGCGTGGGTGAGGAGGAGATCGCCCGGCAGGTGCGTGAGCCCAGCCTGATCGACATGTCGCGCTCCTTTTTTCCCATCATCCTGCTGGTACTGGTGGTACGCTCCTTTGTGGCAGAGCCCTTTCGCATCCCCTCCGGTTCGATGATGCCGACCCTGCTGGTCGGCGACTTCATCCTGGTCAATAAGTTCTCCTATGGGCTACGCTTGCCAGTGCTTAATACCCGTTTTCTCTCCCTTGGTGAGCCTGAGCGGGGGGATGTGGCGGTGTTTCGCTACCCCGTCGACCCGCGTATCGACTATATTAAGAGGGTGGTGGGCGTGCCGGGTGATCACATCCGCTACCAGGACAAGGTGCTTTACATCAATGGCGAGCGTGCAGAGCAGGAGCCGGTGGGCGTGTTTGTTGGTGAGGGCAGTGAGAGCCGGATGACCGGCGCTCGGCGCATGCGCGAAGACCTGCTGGGCGTTGAGTACGACATCCTCATCATGCCCAATGGCCACCACAACTTCAGCGGGGACTTCGAGTTTGTAGTTCCCGAAGGAGAGTATTTCACCATGGGTGATAACCGCGACAACAGCAGCGATTCACGTGCTTGGGGTAGTGTCTCCGAGGACCACCTGGTAGGCAAGGCCTTCCTGATCTGGATGAGCTGGGATTGGAGCAAGGAACGAGTGGTTGCCTGGGAACGCCTGGGCACAACAATCAAATAACGTCAGATGGGGTAACAGGATGAAACTGCAGCGATATCAGCACGGGGCGAGTATGTACGGCATCGTTTTTGCTGTGCTTTTGGGGGCGATGTTTGTGCACACGCTATTCAAGCTGTTGCCTCCCTATATGGAGAGCATGGCGATACGCTCGGTGGTGCAGAGTGTAGAGAAGGATGTGGAAACGAATTACACTCGCCCCAGCCAGGTTCACCAAGCCATTACTCGCCGCTTCGGGATTAACAATATCCGTGATTTCGACAATGATGCGATCAGTGTGGTTCGTGATGGTGATTACTTCCTGATCGACATCGTCTACGAGGTACGTACCCCCTATATCGCCAATATCTCCCTGGTAATGGAATTTGAACATCAAGGCCAGGTGCGCGCCCGGTGATGGACTACAGCCGACTGTGTCGAGCGCTGGGATATGAGTTTACTGACCTGAGTCTGCTGCAACAGGCCTTGACCCACCGCAGTGCCGGTGGGGATAACTACGAGCGCCTGGAGTTTCTCGGTGATGCCATCCTGAGCTTTGTCATTTCGGCAGAGTTGTTCAACCGCTTCAGTGATATCGACGAGGGGCGGCTCAGTCGTATTCGTGCCTCGCTGGTCAAGGGCGAGACGCTGGCCGCCATGGCACTCGATCTCTCCCTGGGGGACTATCTGCGCCTGGGCTCAGGCGAGTTGAAGAGTGGCGGTTTTCGCCGTGAGTCGATCCTTGCCGACGCGATGGAGGCGATCATCGGAGCTGTATACCGCGAGGCCGGGATCGAACCGGCCCGCGCGCTGATCCTGCGTTTGTTCGACGAACGACTCGACAGGGTGAACCCGGCCAAGGCACTGAAAGATCCAAAAACACGCCTGCAGGAGTTTCTGCAGTCGCGCTCGCTACCCTTGCCCGACTATGAAGTGAGTCATATCGCAGGCAAGTCCCACGCCCAAACATTTACCGTTCGCTGCACTGTCGAGGCACTGGGCCATGGGGCCACCGCCGAAGGCAACAGCCGCCGCAAGGCCGAGCAGGCCGCCGCAGCGCAGATCCTGGAGCGGATTGAGAATGAGTAATCCAATGACTGAAGGCAATACCCCGTTTCGCAGTGGTTTTATCGCCATCGTTGGCCGTCCCAACGTGGGCAAGTCGACCTTGATGAACCATATCCTCGGACAAAAGATCAGCATTACCTCCAATAAGCCGCAGACCACCCGCCACCGCATCCTCGGCATCAAGACCGAGGCAGACTACCAGGCGATCTTTATCGACACTCCCGGTCTGCATCTGAATGCCAAGTCGGCGATGAACCGCTATCTAAATCGCTCCGCCCACAGCAGCATCGAGGCGGTGGATATGGTCTTCTTCGTGGTCGAGGCAGTCCACTGGGACGAGGAGGACGAGAGCGTCCTGCGTCGTCTTCAGCAGCAGTCCGCCCCGGTGGTGCTGGTGATCAACAAGGTCGATCGGATCCCCGACAAGGAGCGCCTGTTACCGATCATCCAAAAGCTCTCCGAAAAGATGGCATTTGCTGCCGTGGTGCCGGTGTCCGCCTTGAAAGGGGTCAACCTCGCACAGCTTGATAAGCTGGTGTACGACAGCTTGAGTGAGGGCGATGCCATCTTCCCCGAAGACTACATCACCGACCGCTCCGAACGATTTCTGGCCGCCGAGATCGTGCGGGAAAAGCTGTTTCGCTCCCTGGGCAAGGAGCTGCCCTATGCCTCCACCGTAGAGATCGAGCATTTCAAGGACGATAACGGTCTATTGCGTATTGCCGCACTGATCTGGGTCGAGCGCCAGAGCCAGAAGAAGATCGTTATCGGCAAGGGCGGGGAGCGGCTCAAGTCGGTGGGGCAACAGGCACGCATCGACATGGAAAAGCTCTTCGAACAAAAGGTCTTTTTGGAGTGTTGGGTCAAGGTCAAGGAGGGGTGGTCCGACAACGAGCGACTACTCAACAGCCTTGGCTATCGGGATGAACTCTAGCCGTATCGCTTGGCCGGATAGGTAAGCGGGCTGATGTCGACCAAGGTAAACCTTGAGCCGAGTTTCGTGTTGCACCGCACGCCCTGGCGCGACACCAGTCTGCTGATCGAGGTATTTGGTGCAGTCAGTGGTCGCCAGGGGCTGGTCGCCAAGGGGGTGCGGGGGCGGCGCTCCTCCCGTGCCGCCCTGCTGCAAGCCTTTCAACCGCTGCTGTTGTCATGGCGCGGGCGAGGGGAGCTGCACACCCTCACCGATGCAGAGCCCGGCGGCAAGGTCTTCCCGCTGCTGGGTACGGCGTTGATCAGCGGGTTTTACCTTAACGAATTGTTGGTGCGCCTGCTGCAGCGTCACGATCCACATCCTGAACTGTTTCACAGCTACCAGTTGACCCTGGCCCGCCTGCAATTGGGAGAGCAGTTGGAGTGGAGCCTGCGCCTGTTCGAGTGCCAGTTGCTTGAGCAACTGGGCTATGGTTTGATCCTTGGGCATAACGCACTCGATGGCGAGCCGATCGCGCCGATGGAGGATTATGTCTACGTCCCGGAGCGAGGCCCCATTCCGGCTGGGCAGGCCGAGGGGATCCCCATTCACGGACGTAGCCTGCTGGCCCTGAGTGAGGGCCAGTGGCCGCTGGACGAAGCGGCCCCCGAGACGCTACGCGAGGCCAAGCAACTGCTGCGTTATTCCCTGGCGAGCCAACTAGGCCCCAAGCCCTTGGCTAGTCGAGGCCTATTTCAGAGCATGGGTAGTAAATAGATTCGCCGTATCTACTCGCCCCCTCTCCCCTTGAGGGGAGAGGGGATAAAGGGGGCGAGCAGTTACGATTCGCCGTTTTTTGACTTTGCATAATGTTTTTGTAGTAGAAATCTTCGGAGCCAAACAATTGAACAAGAGTGACGAGATCCTTCTGGGCGTGAACATCGACCACGTGGCCACCTTGCGCCAGGCGCGAGGCACCCGCTATCCAGAGCCGGTGCAGGCGGCATTGTTGGCCGAACAGTCCGGGGCCGACAGTATCACCATCCATCTGCGCGAGGACCGTCGCCACATTCAGGAGCGTGACGTGGCGATGATCCATCAGGTGCTACAGACCCGCATGAACCTGGAAATGGCGGTCACCGATGAGATGATCGCCATCGCGGAAAAGTATCGTCCCGCCGACTGCTGCCTGGTGCCGGAAAAGCGCGAGGAGCTGACCACCGAAGGTGGTCTGGACGTTGCCGGGCAACAGGCGCGGGTCAAGGCGGCCTGCACCCGCTTGGCTGCTGCCGGGATCAAGGTCTCGCTGTTTATCGATGCGCAGCAGGATCAGATCGAGGCCGCCGCCGCCTGTGGTGCCCCGGCGATCGAGATCCACACCGGTCACTACGCCGATGCCGCCAGCCCTGCCGAGCAGGCCGCCGAACTGGCCCGCATCGAGCAGGCGGTGGGGTGGGGGCTTAAGGCGGGCCTACAGGTCAATGCCGGTCACGGCCTGCACTACCACAACACCGCTGCCATTGCCCGCATCCCCGGCATCACCGAGTTGAACATTGGCCATGCGATCATCGCCCAGGCGGTGTTCAGTGGGCTGCCCGAGGCGGTGAGTGAGATGAAGCGGATTATGGTTGAGGCGCGGCGGTGATCTTTGGTATCGGCACAGATATCGTGGCCATCGCCCGTATCGAACGCGCACTGGCCCGCCACGGTGAGCGCTTTGCCGAACGCATCCTCGCCGCACCGGAGCGCCCCGCCTATGCCGCGAGTGCCAAACCGGCCCGCTTTTTGGCCAAACGCTTTGCCGCCAAAGAGGCCGCCGCCAAGGCCCTGGGCACCGGCTTCAGCGGCGGGCTGAGCCTGCAACACATCGCCGTGGTGCATGACGCCCACGGTCGCCCCTTGTTATCCTTTCACGGCCATGCGGCGAGCTTTTGCCTCGCGCATGGGGTAGGGGAGAGCCACCTCTCCATCTCCGACGAGCAGGACTACGCCATCGCCTTTGTTACCCTGACACGAGGGACATCATCACCATGAGCCACCCCAAGATCACCATTATCGGCAGCGGCTTTGCCGCGCTCACCGCCGTACAGTCCATCCGTAAGCAAAACGACCGCGCGGTGATCACCGTGATCAGCCCCCGTGCCGAATTCGTTTTCCTGCCCAGCCTGATCTGGATCCCCGCCGGGCTGCGTCAGCCGGAGGACCTGGCCATCCCGCTGGAGAACTTCTTCAACCGCATGAAGGTCAGTCACGTGCAGGGCGAGGTCACTGGCCTGAGCGAGGACGGGCGCACCGTGCATACCGATGCGGGCAGCATCCACAACGATGCGCTGATCATCGCCTCCGGCGGGCGCTTCATCAAGAAACTGCCCGGTATCGAACACGCTATTACCCCCTGCGAGGGGATCGCCGCCGCAGTGAAGATCCGCGACCGTCTCAAGGAGATGGACGGTGGCACCATCGCCATCGGTTTCGGCGGCAACCCCAAGGAACCCTCGGCGATGCGCGGTGGGCCGATGTTTGAATTCCTGTTCGGCATCGACACCCTGCTGCGCCAGCAGGGACGACGGGACAAGTTCAAGCTGGTGTTTTTCAACCCGGCCCCGGAGCCCGGCAAACGCCTTGGCCCCAATGCGGTCAAGGGCCTGCTTAATACCATGGCCAAGCGCGGTATCGACACCCACCTGGGTCACAAGATGAAGGGCTTCGAGGCCGACAAGGTGATCACCGAGGGCGGCGAGTTTGCCGCCGATCTGATCCTCTTTATGCCGGGCATGACCGGCAACGCCTGGTTCGACAATTCCACCCTGCCGCGCTCCGAGGGCGGGTTGATCAAGGCCGGGGGCGACTGTCGCGTGCCCGGTTTCGACAAGGTCTACGTGGCGGGCGATTCGGGCAGTTTCGAAGGCCCCGAATGGATGCCCAAGCAGGCCCACATGGCCGATCTGCAGGCCAAGGCGGCGGTCACCAATCTGCTCGCCGATCTGGATGGTCGCCCCTCCGATGCCCGCTTCAAGATCGAGCTGATGTGTATCGTCGACAGCCTCAACAAGGGCATGCTGGTACTGCGCACCCCCAAGCGCTCGCTGGTGTTGCCGCCCTGCCGTCTATTCCATTTTGCCAAGCGTTTTTTCGAGCGGCTTTATCTGCGCCAGTATCGCTAGCCGGGAATAACAGCCTGATAGGGCAGGCCCATGGCCACCATGATGGTCGAAACGACAACAATGGCGCGCGTCGTCGCGTTCGGGCTAAAAAGCGCGTTGAGTTAAAAGGGCTATACTCGAGCGATACATGTTCGCAGGATGCCAAATGCTCGCTTCCAATAGCCTCAAGCAGTCCCGCCTCGCCTGGTTGGTTCTCATCGCTGGGCTTGCGCTTTCGTTTTACGCCGCCGCGAAGCTGAAGGGGCAGCTGGAAGAGGATGCCGTTAAGCACTTTGCCTTTGCTGCCGATCAGGTGACCCTGCGCATTGATGAGCGCTTGCGCGCCTATGCCCTGGTTTTGCGCGGTGCGTCCGGTCTGTTCTATGGCTCGGAGGAGGTGACACGTGAGGAGTGGCGCAATTATGGCGAGATCCTGGGTGCCTCGGAAAGTATTGCGGCTATACAGGGGCTCGGCGTTAGCCTGTTGCTCCGCCCCGAGGCCCTGGACGCCCACACCGCGACAGTCCGTGCCCAGGGCTTCCCCGACTATCGGGTCTGGCCGGAGGGGGAGCGTGAGCTCTATAGCGCGATCCTCTACCTGGAGCCCTTCGATGGGCGCAACCAGCGCGCCCTGGGTTATGACATGTTCTCCGAGCCGGTGCGTCAGGCCGCAATGGCACAAGCACAGGATACCGGCAGGGCCGCCCTGAGCGGCAAGCTTGCATTGGTGCAAGAGCCCGAGGTCGATGTGCAAGCGGGCACCGTGATGTATGTGCCGATCTACCGCAAGGGGATGCCGCTGGAGACGATCGAGCAGCGCCGTGCCGCACTCTATGGCTGGTCCTACAGCCCCTTTCGCATGCACGACCTGATGCGGGATATTCTGAGTGACTGGGAGACCCTCGAACAGGACGCCGTGGGGATCCGCATCTACGACGATCTGTCTGCCCCGCAAAACCTGCTGTTTGCCAACTACGAATACGGGGTGGAGACACATCGTCCCTTTGCGCAGCGGCGCGAGATCGACTTTAACGGCACCCGCTGGCAGTTGGCCTTCGACCATCTCTACAGCGGCGGGGTCACTTATCTGCCGGTATGGAGTACCCTGATCGCGGGCCTGTTGCTCAGTGGGCTGCTGTTTGCACTGATGCTCAGTATGACCAACACCCAGCGCCGGGCAGAGCGTATCGCCGAGCAACTGACGGCGATGATTCGCGTGCGCGAGCAGGATCTAAGCCGTATGCTGGAGCGCTTCAATACCGTCACCAGCCGCATCCCCGGTGCGGTGTATGAGTATCGACTGTATCCGGATGGGCGCTCCTGCTTTCCCTACGCCAGTGAGGGGATGCGACTGGTGTATGGCATCACCCCGCAAGAGGTGATGGACGATGCCACGCCAATGTTCAATGTTATCCATCCCGATGATCGTGAGGGGGTAACGGCCTCGCTCAAGGCCTCGGCAGAGACACTCACCCCCTGGCGTGAGGAATATCGCACCCGCCTGGCCGATGGCCGCGAGCTGTGGGTGCGTGGTGAGGCCGTGCCCCATCGCGAAGACGATGGCTCCATCCTGTGGTATGGCGTGATCACCGACATCACCGTACGCAGGGAGTCAGAGCAGGCGCTACACACGATTAACGAAGAGAACCAGCGTTTTCGCGAGGCCCTGGACCATGTTGCCTCCTTTATCTACATGAAGGACCCCCAGTCCCGCTATACCTATGCCAACCGCATCACCCTGACGCGATTTGGCTGCACACTGGAATCCCTGCCCGGCAGTGATGATACGCGTTTCTTTTCCGCGAGTACCGCCCGGCGCTTGCGTGCGATCGACCGACGGGTGCTGCATGGTGAGCATACCTCCGAGGAGGTCGAAACCGTTGATACCGACGGTCAATCACGGGTGTATCTGGAGATCAAGACGCCGATCTTCGCACAAGATAACACTGAACAGGTTGTCGGCATCCTGGGGATCTCCACCGATATCACCGCGATCAAGGACCATCAGCGTCAACTGGAGCACGTCGCCCACTACGATGCCCTGACCAATCTGCCTAACCGGGTGTTGCTGGCCGACCGTCTGCAACAGGCGATGGCGCAAGCGCTGCGGCGTAAGCAGCATCTGGCGGTGGTGTTTCTGGATCTGGATGGCTTTAAAGTGGTTAATGATCGCCACGGTCATGCCGCAGGCGACGAGATGCTGATGAACATCGCCGCGCGCATGCGGGCGGTGTTGCGTGAAGGGGATACCCTGTCACGGATCGGTGGCGATGAGTTTGTTGCCGTGTTGCAGGATCTTCCCGATATACCCAGCTGTGTCCCCATGCTGACCCGCCTGCTCGATGCCGCCGCCCTCCCGGTGACCATCGAAGGACAGGACTTACATGTCACTGCCAGCCTGGGCCTGACCCTCTATCCGCAGGATGAACCAGTGGAGGCCGAACAGCTCATGCGCCAGGCGGACCAGGCGATGTATCAGGCCAAGCTGGCAGGTCGGGGGCGCTATCATGTCTTCGACGCGGCTCATGACCGCAGCGTGCGTATCCACCACGAGAGCCAGGACCGACTCGCCAAGGCCTTGAAGGCGGATGAGTTCGTGCTCTATTACCAACCCAAGGTGAATATGCGCCTCGGCAAGGTGGTCGGTGCCGAGGCACTGATCCGCTGGCGCCACCCAGAGCGTGGCCTGTTGTCTCCTGCTGAATTCCTGCCGATGATCGAGGATCACCCGCTGGCCGTCGAGATGGGAGATTGGGTGATTCGTACCGCACTTGCGCAGGTGGCCGACTGGCAGCGGCAGGGGCGGTTGATCCCGGTCAGTGTGAATATCGGTGCCATGCAATTGCGTCAGGCCAACTTTCCGGAACGTCTTGAGGAGATGTTGGCGGCGGAGCCCGAGGTATTACCCGGCGCATTTGAGCTGGAGGTGCTGGAGACCAGTGCCCTGGGTGATTTGGCGCAGGTCTCCTCGCTGTTGGAGCGATGCCGCAGCCTGGGGGTGGCCGTTTCGCTGGATGACTTTGGCACCGGTTATTCCTCGTTGACCTATCTCAAGCGCCTGCCCGCCGGTACCGTCAAAATGGATCAAAGCTTCGTGCGCGACATCCTGGCTGATCCCGACGATCTGGCGATCCTTGAGGGGGTATTGAGCCTGGCGGGTGCCTTTAATCGCCAGGTGATCGCCGAGGGGGTAGAAACCATCGCGCATGGGGATATGTTGCTGCGTATTGGTTGCGATCTGGCGCAGGGGTATGGCATAGCCCGCCCCATGCCTGCCGACGAGCTACTCCTCTGGGCCGGGCGTTGGCAGCCGCCTGCCCATTGGGCGCAGATCCGACACCTTACGCGCGAGGCGCTGCCGCTGCTCTATGCGGGGATCGCGCACAGCGTCTGGATCGACGACATTGTCGATGCGCTAAAGAAGGGCCTCCAGGACAGGCCCCCGCTCGATATCCACCAGTGCCGCTTCGATCTCTGGTTGCAGCGCTCCGGCTACCACAATGAACCTGGCTTCGGCCCTATCGACATGCTACATCGTCAGGTGCATCAAGTGGCGCAGAACCTGTACGAACTGCAGGATAGTGGTCATCACGAAGAGGCCATGCAGGGGGTCGCGCAGTTGTATGCCCTACGGGAACGATTATTGGCTAAACTGAACGCATATATCGATTAGGGAGTTGAGGCCATGTTCCGTCAGGTCGCACTGGGCGTTGCGATAATCCTGCTGCTTGCCCTGGGGGGCCTACTGCTAAACCCCACCGCTGCGCTACTCTTGTTACAGGGGCTGCTGGCCCTGTCGCTACTGGGCCTGTTGCTAGCCGCTGCCTGGCTGGTGTATCGCTATCACCGCTGGCACCGCTCCCATGGGCACTGGCCCCGCCCCAAACACTACGATCGCAACCTGATCGTCATCGGCGCCGGGGCGGCGGGGCTGGTCAGTGCCTATATCGCTGCCACGGTGAAGGCCAGGGTCACCCTGGTGGAGGCCCACAAGATGGGTGGCGACTGCCTCAATACCGGCTGTGTGCCCAGCAAGGCACTGATCCAGAGCGCCAAACAGGCCCACCGCATGCGCCATGCGGAACGCTACGGTCTCCAGGCGACGGAGCCGGTATTCGCGTTTCGCCAGATGATGTCGCGGGTGCAGCAAGTGATCGACCGCATCGCCCCCCACGACAGTATCGAACGCTACCAATCCCTGGGGGTGGAGGTGTTGCAGGGCCACGCCCGCCTGATCGACCCGTGGACGGTGGTCATCACCGCTGAGGATGGCAGTGAACAACGCCTCACCACCCGCGCGGTGCTCATCGCCACCGGGGCGCGCCCCTTTGTGCCGCCGCTGCCGGGGATCGATGAGGTGGGCTATCTCACCAGCGATACTCTCTGGCAGACATTATCTGAAATGGAACAGCCACCTGCCCGGTTGGTAGTGCTGGGTGGCGGGCCGATCGGCTGCGAACTGGCCCAGGCCATGGCCCGGCTGGGTTCACAGGTCATGCAAGTTCAGCGCGGCCCGCGCCTGCTACCCAATGAGGACGAAGCGGTTTCCGCGTTGGCTCACAAGGCCCTGGGTGAGAGTGGGGTGGAGGTGCTTGTCGACCATGAGGCCCTGCGCTGCGAACGGGAAGGGCAGCGGCGTTTTATCGTGGTGCAACAGGGCAGCGAGCAACGACGTATCGAGTTCGACGCCCTGCTCTGCGCGGTGGGGCGCGTGCCACGTCTGGAGGGCTACGGCCTGGAGGCACTGGGGATCGAAACCCAGCGTACTGTGGTCACCAACGATTACCTGGAAACCCTCTACCCCCACATCCTCGCCGCCGGGGATGTGGCCGGCCCCTACCAGTTCACCCACACCGCCGCCCACCAGGCCTGGTTTGCCACGGTCAATGCCCTGTTTGGCCAGTGGTGGCGCTTCAAGGCCGACTACTCGGTGATCCCCTGGTGTACCTTTATCGACCCGGAGGTGGCGCGGGTCGGCCTCAATGAGCAGCAGGCCAAGGCCAAAGGGATCCCCTACGAGCTGACCCGCTACCATCTGGAAGAGCTGGACCGGGCCATCGTCGATGGCAGCAATGAGGGCTTTATCCAGGTACTCACCGTGCCGGGCAAAGACCACATCCTCGGGGTGACCATCGTCGCCGAGCAGGCCGGAGAGCTGCTGGCCGAGTTCGTACTGGCGATGCGCCATGGCCTGGGGCTGAACAAGATCCTCGCCACCATCCACATCTATCCCACCCTGGCCGAGGCCAACAAATACACCGCCGGCGAGTGGCGCAAGGCCCATGCGCCGCAACGCCTATTGGCCTGGTTGGCGCGTTATCATGCCTGGCGGCGGGGGTGACAATCTGGCAGCTTGTGGCAGCAGGGGTGTGGCATGCGCATAAAGATGCGCATATACTTCGGGCATTGAGAGCGGCATCGCCGTGGGAGAAACGAGCAGGTACAGAACATGGCGCAGTTACGTAAGGCAACCAATGTCACCATCAGTGTCCCGGTGCTTGAGGCCGCCAGGGCATTGAACGTGAATATTTCCCAGGCCGCCGAGCTGGGGGTAAGCAAGGCAATCGCAGAAAAGCGCGCCGCCCTGTGGTTGGAAGCGAATCGCGAGGCACTGAATTCGTCCAACCAGCACGTCGAGCAATATGGCCTGCCCTTGGCTCACTACCGAGGATTCTAATGGCCCGTTTTGATGTCTATCAAAACCCGGATGGTGGAGGTCTGCTATTGGACATTCAGGCCGACCTGCTCAGCCATTTGAATACCCGCATTGTCGTTCCGCTCCTGCCTGCCAAACAATCTCCCAAGCCAGCCAAGACACTGAATCCCTGTTTTTCCCTGCATGACGAGCCGCTGGTGATGAATACCCAGTTCATGGCAGCGGTGCCTGTGAACATATTGCGCAAGCCCGTAGCATCACTTGCACATCATCGCGATGAGATCGTTGCTGCGGTGGACTTTCTAATGCAAGGATTTTGAATGCTGTTCGGGCTAGGCCTCATGTCAGCTCATATTGTTGAATTGAAGACCAGCGAGATCGCCCCGAATGCTTAGGAGGCAGGTCAAAATAATATTTACATTCGGCCGCGCCTGGGCCATCACTGCTGTGTTGCAGACTCCATCCCTGGAGCCTGCCCTGCGGGCCCGCCTGCGGCGGTCCAAACTCGCTCCCGGCGAGTTTGTGCGTTTCTTGGCAAGGGAGCGGCCATTCCCTGCGAAACGCGCCTTGCATTGATGGCCCAGGCACGCCCTCGGTGTTGACAATATTATTTTGACCTGCCTCCTTAACGCCGTTTGATATCGCGATAGAAGTTCTCATGCGCTCCCAAGGCCAGCAATTCGAGGATCAGGGCACCATCGTCAAAGCTGTACCCCAACAGGGTTAGCTGTTTGTCCATCTTGAATTTATATACACGCAGGAAGGAGAGATCGCCTTTTTTCTTCTCTCCTAGCGTGGGATCGTCCATCAGCGCCTTGATGACGCTATCCAACTCTTGCTTTTGACGGGCCTTGAGCTTCTTTACCGCTTTTTTGAAGGCGGGTGTCTGCAGGACATGGGTGGCCTTAACCAAAGTCGTAGCTCTCCAGTTTTCCGGCTTCCCGTTCGGCCTTGGCGATGATCGCCTGCCTGACAAACTCATAGGGTAGATCCGGGTTGTCCTCCATGATCTCGCCGATTTTTGCCCAATGCTCGATCTGTTTGGGCGCAGTGCGGTTAAGCGCCTTGGCGATAATGGTAGCCTTCTCGATAAGCTCCTGATCCAAACGTATACTGCCTGTAGCCATGACCATCTCCTCCTCAGGGTTTGAATAATTGTAGTAACATGCCACAATTGTAGCAAGTTGAACGAAAGGATTAGTGCATGCTTAACCCCCAGCCCGAACTGAAACAATACCCCTTTCCCGCCCTGCACCGGGGTTCGTTGCACACCCTACAGGTCAACCTGGGCTACCGCTGCAACCAGCAGTGCCTGCACTGCCATGTGAACGCCGGGCCAAATCGCACCGAGCAGATGAGCGAGCAGACCATCGCCGACCTGCTCCAGGTGCTCGATGGCCTGCCGATCCAGACCCTCGACATCACCGGCGGCGCCCCCGAGCTGCACCCGCAGTTTCGTGAACTGGTGCGCGCCGCCCGCGCGCGTGGTTTACAGGTCTTTGATCGTTGCAACCTCACCATCCTGCAAGAGCCCGGCCAGCAGGGGCTGGCCGAATTCCTCGCCGAGCAGGGCGTGGAGGTGATCGCCTCGCTGCCCTGTTATCTGCAAGAGAATGTCGATGCCCAGCGTGGCAAGGGAACCTACGATGGCAGCATCCAGGGACTCAAGACACTCAATGCCCTCGGCTATGGCCATGATCCCGACAAACCGCTGCATCTGGTCTACAACCCCCAAGGCCCGCAACTGCCGCCGCCACAACAGGCCCTGGAGCAGGACTACCGCCAGCGCCTGTTCGACGACCACGGCATCGTCTTCACCCGTCTGCTCACCAT
>SLDE01000208.1 GCA_007125455.1 Ectothiorhodospiraceae bacterium | reverse complement strand
GTGAACCTGTTGGTGCGCGACCCGCAGTTGCGTCAGCAGGGGGAGCGCTATCGGGGCAATCTGCTGATGCCCTATGGCTGGGGGGTGGTGTTCAGCAATATCACCCGCCGGCAGATCGAAAAGGGGATGCCGGAGGAGGTGCGTGAGAGCCTGTTGCCCGATCACCTGACCATCTACAAGGACGAGATGACTGAGAGTGCCGATGCGGAGCGTTTTCAGGAACAGTTGTGGGGGATGTTCAATTACAGCTTCGGTGGCAGGCTGACTCTGCCGCAGATCGATCGGGTACGTTGGCACCTGTTTCCCGAGATCCGCATTGAGGACGGGATACAGGGGGACCTGTTTGCCCCTGAGGACGATCCCGCCGAGCTGCAACAGGCCTTGCCGGATATCATCCGCATTATGGATCTGCAGCAGGAACAGTTGGCGCGCAGCCTGGGCGAAGGACACCGGGTGATCCATGGGGTGGCCGGATCGGGCAAGACGATGATCCTGGGCTATCGCTGCCTTTATTTGGCCCAGGCGATGAGCAAGCCGATCCTGGTGCTGTGTTTCAACATTACCCTGGCGGCGCGGCTGCGCGCCTTTATCTCGGCCAAGGGCATCGACCACCGGGTACAGATCTACCACTTTCACGATTGGTGCGCGCAACAGCTCAAGAGCTACCATGTGGATCTGCCCACGTCCGAACGACCGGTCTTTGAGCGCCAGGTAGAGGCGGTGATCGAGGCGGTGGAGAAGGGGCATATCCCCCGTGCTCAATACGGTGCGCTGCTGATCGATGAGGGCCACGACTTCGAGCCGGAGTGGCTCAAGTTGGTGGTGCAGATGGTGGCCCCGGACAGTAACTCCCTGCTGTTGCTCTATGACGATGCGCAGTCCATCTACAAAAAGGGTAGTGGATTGGGCTTTAGCCTCTCCAGTGTGGGGATCCAGGCGCAGGGGCGCACCACGGTATTGCGTCTGAACTATCGTAATACCCGCGAGATCCTGGATTTTGCCTATGCCTTTGCCCGGGACTATTTCGATGTGCATGAGGCCGACGAGGATCATGTACCGTTGATCGAGCCGGAGGCGGCGGGTGTTTCCGGCCCGGCGCCCGAGGTGCGTCGTTTTACCTCCCTGGCCCAGGAGCTTGCCTATGTGCAGGCCTGTCTGCAACGCTGGTATGCGAAGGGGGTTGCCTGGAAGGACATGGCGATCCTCTATGCCTACAAATGGCAGGGAGAGCAGGTGGCCAGGGGGTTGGAGCAGGCGGGCATTCCCCACAACTGGCTGGCGCAGCGCAGCAGCAAACGGGGCTATGATCCGAGCGAAGACAAGGTGGCCGTGTTGACCATGCACAGCAGCAAGGGTTTGGAATTCCCCCGCGTGATCATGGTCGGGGTGGGGCAGATGAGGACGGATGAAGAGCAGCTGCAGCAAAACGCACGGGTGCTCTATGTGGGGATGACCCGCGCTCAGGAGTGTCTGCTGCTGACCACCTCCAGCGATAATAGCTATAGCCGCCGCCTACTGGAGTTGTCGGCGAGGTGAAGACGCTGTCAGCTTGGGAAGCGGAGGTGTAAATGGCACTGGTGCTGGGCATTGATGCGGCGTGGACGACTGGGCAGCCCAGCGGGGTAGCGCTGTTGGATGCGGCAGCCTCTGGGGCCATGTGCCTGGTGGCGGCACCGAGTTATGCCGCATTTTTGGCGCAGGCGAATGGTCTGGGCATTGATTGGCAGGCCGTCCAGACCGGTGGAGAGGCACCGCTTGCCGAGTTGCTGGCGGCCAGCGAGCGTTTGGCGGGAAGGGCGGTGGATGTGATCGCCGTGGATATGCCGGTATCAAGGCAGCTCATCGCCGGGCGTCGCGGGGCGGATCAGGCCGTTTCGCGTGAGTTTGGCGGGCGCTGGTGTGCGGCGCACACCCCCAACAGCCGTCGGCCAGGACCAGTGGGTGAGCGCCTGAGCGCGGCCTGTCTGTCGCTCGGTTATCCGGTGGCTAGCACTGCCACAGCACCCGCCACCCCGGAGCGACTGCTGGAGGTCTACCCCCACCCGGCCCTGCTGGCCTTGTTGCAGCGGGAAAAGCGCGTACCCTACAAGGTATCGCGTGCAGCCAGGTACTGGCCGGAGGCCACCCCCGCCCAGCGGCGGGCCAAGATCCTTGCCGAACTGCGGGCCATCGCCGCTGGACTGGAAGGCGAACTGGGACCGCTGCCCGTTGCCATCCCGAGCGATGCAGATAGTCCCGCACGGCTCCTAAAGACCTACGAGGACACCCTGGATGCGGTGATCTCGGCATGGGTTGGCTGGCTCTATCTGCAAGGGGAGGCGGTGCCCCTGGGGGATGAGCATGCAGCGATATGGTGTCCGCGCTCGGTTGTTCGCCAGCCTGGAGGTTTCATACAGTCGTGTCGAACTGTGAGGGCAGATTTTTGATGATAGACCAGAGAAGAGAATTTTCATGAAGATCGGTCGCAACGACCCTTGCCCCTGTGGCAGTGGCAAAAAGTACAAGCAATGCTGCCTGCAGGCGGATCAACAGTCCTTCAACCCTGCCGGGGAGATCAACCAGGAGCTGCAGCAACTGCTGGAGGGGAGGGAGCTGGAATCGCTGGAGGCGGTGCAGGCGGAGGTGAGCAGCTTCATGGAGGTGCGTAATCATGCGCCGTTGTCGGAGTTTCATGGTTTGTCATCGGCGCAGATGCAGCAGGTGCTGGATCGCCCCTTCGATGCGCCGGAGCTGGTGCGGTTTAACGAGGTTTTGCCGGTTGAGCCCGATGCCCCGGTGGTCAGGTTGTTCAAGTTGCTGGCCGAGGGGATCGGGGAGCAGGGCGTCAAGCCGACCGCCAAGGGCAATCTGCCGCGTGCGCTGTGTCGTGAGGTGGTGCATGCGTATCTGGGTGAGGAGGGTTATGCCGAGGAGATCCGGTATGGCGGGATCAACAAGGAGGAGGACTTCTTCGAACTGCATCGGTTGCGCCTGGTGGCCGAGTTGGCCGGGCTGCTGCACACCTATCGCGGCAAGTTCATCTTGAGCCGTGAGTGCAAGACGCTGCTGGCGGGGCCTGGGATGGTGGCCATCTACCCACGTTTATTGCGCACCTTTGTCAGCAAATACAACTGGGCCTATGCCGATCGCCAGGAGGAACTTCCCTTTATCCAGCGCTCTTTCCTGTTCACGCTCTATCTGTTGTGGCGTTATGGAGATGAGCAGCGCCCCGTCCGTTTTTATGAGGAGGCCTATATCGACGCCTTTCCGGCACTGTTGAATGAGGTTTCAACGAATTCCTACTTCGAGCCGGAGGAAAAGGTGACGCGTTGTTATAGCCTGCGTACCCTCAGCAGATTTGCCGAGTGGTTTGGGCTGGTGGAGGTGGAAAAGAGCGCTGATCCCTTGGTGATGTTTTCGGATCTCAGCCTGTGCAGGAGCAGAATGCTCGAGCAGGTGCTGCGTTGGGTATGAGCGTAGACAGGTGCTGCGCAATCGCAAAGCCGTAATACCCGATCCCCGTACACCCATGCGAGCCTGGATGCCTGTCGCTTGGTATCAAACCAGTGTGGCCATGGGGATTAGTGTCCGAGAAGGTGATCACAGTGGAGGGGCGCAATGCCGCATATCATCATTGAGTATCCCGCAGCGCAGGCCTCGTCCTTGCAGGTGGAGGCGATGCTGGTAGCGGTGCATCGGGCGGTTGTCGGGACCGGCTTGTTCGATGAGGGGCATATCCGGGTGCGTGGCTGGCCGCTGCTGCACTATCTGGTGGGTGGTGAGCGGCGTGGATTTGTCCATGTACAGTGTCGCATCCATACTGGGCGCAGCCCGGAGCAGCGGCGAATGCTCAGCGAGGCGGTGTTGGCGGCCCTGGGTGCCCAGCAGTGGGTGGTGGAGGTGATCACCGTAGAGGTGGTGGAACTGGCCGGGGAGAGTTATGCCAAGGCCTATGTGAAAACCGATGACAGTGGTGATGGTTAGTGTTTAGGCGTAAAAAACAGCGGCTAGAGGGCGGCGGGGATACATCTCCTCCGCTGCCCGCCAGCGGACGTTTGTGGCTACTGGCGGCGCTGGCGTTGGTGGTGTTGCCCCAGTTGCCGCGTATGCCCTTGTGGTTGTCGGCGGGTTGTGTGGCGGTGTTTGGCTGGCGATTGTTGCATGAGTATCGCGGCTGGGCCTTGCCGAAAAAGTGGCTGCGTAACCTGCTGGCGGTGGGCGGGCTGGTGCTGGTGGCCTGGTCACACCGGGCGATCATCGGGCTGGAGCCGGGGGTGGCACTGCTCACGGTGATGCTCAGCTTCAAGCTGCTGGAGTTGCAGCGCTTGCGCGATGCCATGGTGGCCTTGTTCATGGGCTATTTCATGGTGGTGAGCAGCTTCCTGTTTGATCAGTCGATGCACATGGGGCTCTATTTGTTGTTGGCGGTGCTGGCACTGACCTCGGCGATGGTGGCGCTTAACCACCCCGGCGGCAGCCTGGGCCACAGCCGTCACTATCTCAAGACCGGCGGGGGGCTGCTGTTGCAGTCCCTGCCGCTGATGCTGCTGTTGTTTGTGCTCTTTCCTCGCCTGGACAACCCGCTATGGGCAATGCCGGAGGAGGGGGGACAGGCCCGCACCGGGCTGAGCGACTCCCTGGAGATGGGCAGTATCACCGACCTGGCCGATTCCGAGCAGGTTGCCTTCCGGGTAGATTTCGACGGGCCGATCCCGGCGGCCAGCCAGCTCTATTGGCGCGGTCCGGTGTTGTGGGAGACCGATGGACGCCGTTGGGAGCGGATCGGTATGCGTCCGCAGCGGGAGATCCCTGTCTTTGAGGTGGACGGATTGGCGCTGGGCTATGAGATCAGCCTGGAACCGTCGCGTCGGCACTGGTTGTTTGCCCTCGATCTGCCGTTGCAACTGCCCGAGGGATTGAGCGACCCGGTGGGGATCCGCCCGGACATGCAGTTGCTCAGTGCCAGCGAGCTGCGCAGCCGCCAGCGTTACCGACTGACCTCCACCCTGGATTACCGTCTGGAGCCGGATGAGCCATTGTTGTGGGAGGAGGCGTTGCAACTGCCGAGTGAGCCCAATCCGCGCAGCCAGGCCTTGGCGAGCCAGTGGCGCGAGCAGGGGCTGGATGATGAGCAGGTGGTGGATGCGGCCTTGGCAATGTTCCGTGAGCAGCCCTTCTACTACACCCGCCAGCCGCCCCTGCTGGGTGAGGATCCGGTGGATGCCTTTGTCTTTGAGAGCCAGCGCGGCTTTTGCGAACACTATGCCGCCAGCTTTGTCACCCTGATGCGCGCTGCGGGGGTGCCAGCGCGGCTCGTGACCGGTTACCAAGGGGGGGAGCTGAATCCGGCGGGTGGTTACCTCATCGTACGCCAGTCCCATGCCCACGCCTGGGCCGAGGTGTGGCTGCAGGGGCAGGGCTGGGTTCGGGTCGACCCCACCAGTGTGATCCCCCCCGAGCGGATCGAGTCGCTGGACGATTCCGGGCGCTTCGAGGAGACCGGCCCTGCCCGCCAACTGAGCGACGGGGCTTGGCTGACCCGATTGGTTTGGCAGTTTCGTAGCAACTGGGACGCCCTCAATCACCGTTGGGATCGCTGGGTACATGGCTTCGACCGCCACCGTCAGCAGGAGCTATTGCGGATGTTGGGGGTGGATGGGCTGAGTTGGCAGGGCATGGTCATGGCGATGGTGGCGGGCTTTTTTGTCCTGCTGGCGGTGGTGGCCGTCTGGCTGCTACGTCAGCCCCGACCCAGGGATCCGATCCTGCGTCTTTATGAGCAGTTCTGTCGCAAACTGGCAGCGATTGGCTTTGAACGTCGCCCCAATGAAGGTGCTGGTGATTTTGCTGCACGGGTGGTGGCGATGCGCCCCGATCTACAGCGGCCGATACGCCGTATCACCGCGCTGTATAATCGCCTCCGGTACGGACGTGAGGGGGCCGATGCGCAGCTTGTGGCACAATTGAAGCAGGAGCTGCGCCAGTGGCGACCGCATAGGCGTTGACTGTGATGTTTGGGAAATACGCTGGGGAGAAGACGATGATTCGAGTAAGGGTGTATCGGGGGCTGGTTATGCTGGCCGTACTGCTGCTGGCGGCCTGTAGCGCCCCCAAAACACCGGAGGAGATCACGCTGGCCTTTTGGCAGGGGGTGATCGCCGAGGATGGCGCTGCGCTCGTGCGTTACTCCACCCTGGAAGATGGGGCGCTATTCGATGGCTTTGGCCGCGACTGGACGGGGGCACAACTGGCCACCGGCAAGGTGGTGATCGAGGGAGCGCGGGCGCGGGTGAGTACCCAGATCGGGCTGGCCGATGGGGGCGAGCTGTCTGTTACCACCTTCCTGCGCCAGGAGGAAGGGCGCTGGTTGGTGGATTTTCGCCTGACCGCCGATGCGCTGGAGGGTGCCGACAAGCTGAACCGCCTGTTGGGCTATCTGGATGGCATGGGACGCGAGCTGGTGCAGCAATTGGAGCAGGCAACAGCCGGGATCTCGGCCAATCTTTACCAGTTTTCGCAGCGTCTTGAGGCCCTGGCCGGACGCTGGGAGGGCGAGGCACACCAGCGTTTAGAGTTCTTCGGCGAGAGCCTGCGTGACAGCCTGGAGGGGCTGGCCGAGGCGATCCGTCGTTCGTTGGAGGAGATGGACGAGGATTTGGATCCGCAGGATCACCAGACACTGGAGCAGGCGCAGCTACAGCTGCAGCACAGCTACCACGCCCTGGAAGAGCCAACCATGCAAGGCCTGGCGGCGGCCAGCCGTTCGGCGGCACTGGTGCGCATGGAGCTGGAAGGGGTGGATAACCGAGTATTCGAGCGCTATCAGGGCCAGTGGGAACAGTGGCTGCAGCGCATCGATGTGGATATGGGCAGGGCCGTGCGCGAGTTCGAGATGGCGCAACGGCCCTAGTTGTCAGAGATCAACCACCTGTGCCGGATAGCCAGCCGAGGCGGCGATCTCGACCAGCCGGGCCGGTGCGGTCACCTGCTCATCGTAATCGACAAACAGCAACTGCGCTTTGGTGGATGGCTTGTCGCTGCAGTGGGCCTCGTGATCCTCGAAGGCGGCACAGAGCTGCGAGTGGGTTTCGTCATCCAGTGGGTGGGGAATGTGTAGCATGGTAGTAAGCATGGTGAGCCTCCTTGGTAGAGATGCCAGTGGAGTCGTCGTGCCGCTACTTTGAGAATAGCCCGTTTTGGGCAATACACAAATGGGAAAAAAAGGCCGGGCGCAGCCCGGCCGAGAAGAGGAGAAGCAGAAAAGGGGGGTTAGTCGACGCGGTTAAGGATGCTGTCGCGCAGGGCTTCATCCTGCTCCATGGCGGCGACCACCATGTTGTAGT
>SLDE01000262.1 GCA_007125455.1 Ectothiorhodospiraceae bacterium | reverse complement strand
GGTTGCTAGCGGCTGATGTTAAAGTTTTGCAGTGGTCTGATGTAATGAGTGATTTCACCATGGTCTTTACGCCTGATGGCATGCCGGGAGAAGAGGCTGAGTTTAAGATCTATCAGGACTGGAAGGACCAGACAGTGTTCAGCCTGGGCGGTGCCTATAAGGTCAACAATCAGTTCACTGTGCGTGCCGGTGCCAATCTGTCCAACAATCCGGTACCCGATAAGTACGTCCATCCCTTGTTCCCGGCGATCATCAAAAATCACTACACAGCCGGGTTTGGCTATGCCTTTAGTGATGCCAGCGCAGTGAATTTCTCGGTCGCACATGCGCCCAAAGTCACAGTGACAAACTCCAATACCCAGACGAAGATCAGTCATGCCCAGACCAACTGGCAGATGATGTATAGTCACCGGTTCTGAGGTCGCACAATGCGCGATAGTTGCTAAGTGATAACGGGACAGCAGGCTATCTGCTGTCCCGTTTGTGTATTAGGCAAGAGTCACTGCCATAAGTTATGTTTTTGGAGTCGTTATGAAGCTCATTCATAAGTTGCTAATCATGTTGTTTGCCTTGGTGCTGGGTTTTACCGCCCACGCCAATGACGGTTACATGCCCTTTATCCTGGGCGAGGTGGTCGATGGCGGGATCGCCGATGTGCAGGGCCAGGTGGAGGAGAGGCTGAGCGGTGCGGGTTTTGAGGTGGTAGGGCGCTATGCACCCTATGATGGGGCGATGATCCTGATCATCACCAACGATGCCCTCAAGGCCCATGCGGCCAAGTCCGAGTTTGGCGGTTATGGGGCGGCGCAGCGGATCAGTCTGACCCAGGCGAATGGGCAGGTGCAAGTGGCCTATACCCATCCCACCTATATGGCCCATGTCTACCGCATGGAAGGGGATCTGGCCGGGGTGACAGCCCAGTTGGGCGAATTGCTGGGCCACCAGAAGCAGTTTGGTGCCGACAAGGGGCGTAGCGAGCGCCAGTTGCGTCGCTACCGCTATATGTTCGGGATGGAGAACTTTGGCCATACCAGCGCCCACATGCTCAACCGCCACCCCAGCCATGAGGTGGCCCTGCGCACCGTGGAGCAAAACCTGGCCAATGGCACCGAGGGGGTAAGCGAGGTCTATCGCATCGAGATCCCCGGCAAGGATGAGGTGGTCTTTGGTGTGGCGATGCAGGCACCGGAGCGGGGCAACAAGAATATGGACGACCAGCACATTATGAGCGAGATCGATTTCAAGGACCTGCGCTCTACCGCTCATTTGCCCTATGAGATCCTGGTCTCCGGGGATCACGTGTACCACCTCTATGCGCGCTTTCGTATTGCCATCAGCTTCCCGGATCTATCGATGATGGGCTCCAACAGCTTTATGAACATCATGGAGTCCCCGGATGCGATCAAGAACGCCCTGACCGTGGTGGCCGGTGGCCGGGTGGAAAGAGGCTATTGGCAGTAAGGTTATTATCGGTTAGGATCAACCCATCAATGAACTCTGGGGGGAGTACATAACAAGAGCCGACCAGGCCAAACAAGGAGTTTCTGCTACCACAGAAGCATTGGACAGGGAGTCCGTGAACGAAATCTTTAGCCCCGCTTGGCGGGGCTTTTCTTTTTTCTCCCATGTAAATCCCCGGTGGTATGGGGTAAACTTCGTGGTTTGATCCTCCCCTGAATCTTTCTCTCGCCGAGGTTAATGATGTTCAAGAAAGCCATGTCGATTAGCGATTACGATCCCGAACTGTGGGCTGCGATGCAGCATGAAGAGGTCCGTCAGGAGGAGCATATCGAGCTGATCGCCTCGGAAAACTACACCAGCCCCCGGGTGATGCAGGCCCAGGGCTCGGTGCTGACCAACAAATACGCCGAAGGCTACCCAGGCAAGCGCTATTACGGTGGCTGTGAGTATGTGGATATCGCCGAGCAGTTGGCCATCGACCGGGTCAAGGAGCTGTTTTCTGCCGACTATGCCAATGTGCAACCCCATTCCGGCTCCCAGGCCAATGCCGCAGTCTACATGGCGCTGCTGCAGCCCGGTGATACCGTGCTGGGGATGAGCCTGGCCCACGGCGGCCACCTGACCCACGGCTCCAAGGTGAACTTCTCCGGCAAGATCTACAATGCCGTGCAGTACGGCCTGGACGAGAGCACCGGCGAGATCGACTACGCCCAGGTGGAGGCACTGGCCAAGGAGCACCAGCCGAAGATGATCGTGGCGGGCTTTTCCGCCTATTCCCGCGTGGTGGACTGGCAGCGTTTTCGTGAGATCGCGGATCAGGTCGGTGCCTATTTGTTTGTCGACATGGCCCATGTGGCCGGGCTTATTGCCGCCGGCGTCTATCCCAGCCCGGTCGCCATCGCCGATGTGACCACCTCCACCACCCACAAGACCCTGCGCGGCCCCCGTGGCGGCATCATCCTCGCCAAGGCCAATCCGGAGATCGAAAAGAAGCTCAACTCGCTGGTCTTCCCCGGCACCCAGGGTGGCCCGCTGATGCACGTGATCGCCGCCAAGGCGGTGGCCTTCAAGGAGGCCCTGGAGCCAGGGTTCAAGACCTATCAGGCCCAGGTTGTCAGCAACGCCCGTGCGATGGCCAAGGTGTTCATCGAGCGTGGCTACGACGTGGTCTCCGGTGGCACCGATAACCACCTGTTCCTGGTCAGCTTCATCAAGCAGGCGCTCACCGGCAAGGACGTGGACGCCTGGCTGGGCGAGGCCAACATCACCATCAACAAAAACTCGGTGCCCAACGACCCGCAGTCGCCCTTCGTCACCTCCGGGATCCGCATCGGCACCCCGGCGATCACCACCCGTGGCTTCGGCGAGGCCGAATCCACCGAACTGGCCGGCTGGATCTGCGATGTGATCGACAGCCGTGGCGATGCTGCCACTATCGAAGCGGTCAAGGCCAAGGTGCTGGAAGTCTGCAAGCGCCTGCCGGTATATGGATGAACGGCAGTGACAAGATGACAAGATGGCAAGAGAAAAGTACTGCTTGCCACTTGCCACTTTTTACTTGCATCTGCTTTTAATATGCGCTGCCCTTTCTGCTCTGAGCCTGATACCAAGGTCATCGACTCCCGCCTCGCCAATGAGGGGGATTCGGTGCGTCGGCGGCGTGAGTGCCAGAGCTGTAGTGAGCGCTTTACCACCTTCGAGACCGCCGAGCTGGTGATGCCGCGTATCGTCAAGCGTGATGGTACGCGCATGCCCTTCGACGAGGAGAAGCTGCGTTCCGGTATCATGCGTGCGTTGGAGAAGCGCCCGGTACAGCTCGATGCGATCGAGGCGGCGATCAATCGCATCAAGTACAACCTGCGCGCCACCGGCGATCGCGAGGTCAAGTCGCGCCAGCTGGGGGAGTGGGTGATGGACGAACTGCGCGACCTGGATGAGGTGGCCTATGTGCGTTTCGCCTCGGTGTATCGCAGTTTTCAGGACGTGAACGCCTTTCGTGAGGAGATCGAACGGATGCAAAAGCTCCCTTCGGCCTCAAGCAAGCGCAGTCAGATCCCCTTGCTCGATGGCAAGACCAAGACCTGATCCCCCTTTCAATTTGAGTTGCCCTTTTGGTACAAAAAAACACCCATACCATGTCTGACTTCAGCCGCGATGACCGCCAATATATGGCCCGTGCCCTACAACTGGCCGCGCTGGGGCTGTACTCCACCGATCCCAACCCTCGGGTAGGCTGCGTGTTGGTGCGTGAAGGGCGCATCATCGGGGAGGGCTGGCACGAGGTGGCTGGCGGCCCCCACGCCGAAGTGATCGCCCTGCAACAGGCCGGTGAGCAGGCCAGGGGGGCCACCGCTTACGTGACCCTGGAGCCCTGCTGCCATCACGGCAAGACCCCGCCCTGTAGCGAGGCCCTGATCGCAGCCGGGCTGGGGAGGGTGATCGCCGCGATGGAGGATCCCAATCCCCAGGTGGCCGGAAAAGGTCTGGCACAATTGCAACAGGCCGGGATCGCCGTGGCCTGTGGTCTGCTGGCGGACGAAGCCGCCGCGCTTAACCCCGGTTTTGTCTCGCGCATGGCCAGGGGCAAGCCCTTTGTACGCTGCAAGCTGGCCTCCAGTCTGGATGGACGTACCGCGATGGCCTCCGGGGAGAGCCAGTGGATCACCGGCCCGGCCGCACGGGCCGATGTACACCGTCTGCGCGCGCGCAGCTCAGCGATCATGAGCGGTATCGGCACGGTGTTGGCGGACGACCCCTCGCTAACCGTGCGCCTGGAGGACGACCAACTGGCCCCGCGCCAGCCGCTGCGGGTGGTACTCGACCCCCATCTCAGCACCCCGCCCACGGCCCGCTTTCTCTCCCAGCCTGGCCACTCGCTGATCGCCACGGCCAGTGAAGCGCCGGCCCTGCAAGCCGCTCTGGAGGCGGCTGGGGCCGAGGTGATCCAACTGCCCCATGGTCCCGACGCTATTGATCTCAATGCCCTGATGGGGGTGTTGGCCGAGCGTCAGGTCAACGAGATCCTGCTGGAGACCGGGGCAGTGCTCAGCGGTGCCCTGCTTCATGCCGGGGTCATCGACGAGTTGGTGATCTACATGGCCCCCAAATTGATGGGCGATGGCGGGCGTGGGCTGTTCCACACCCCAGGGCTGGACAAGCTGGCCGATGCGGTGCCGCTCACCATCACCGATATGCGCGCCGTGGGCGACGACTGGCGCATCACCGCCACCATTGCCGAGGACTGACGCGAGCACATGTTTACCGGTATCATACAGGCCGTAGGCCACATTGCCGCAGTACGCCCACAAGGGGCCGATATGAGTGTGCGCATTGCCTCGGGGCAACTCGAGCTTAGTGATGTGCAGCTGGGGGATAGCATCGCCGTGAACGGTGTCTGTCTGACGGTGAGCGAACTGCACGCTGACGGCTTCAGTGCCGATGTCTCCGCCGAGACCTTGCGCCACACCGGCTTTGCCGCGCTGGGGCCGGGGAGTGCGGTGAATCTGGAAAAGGCACTCACCCTTGCCACCCGCCTGGGCGGGCACCTGGTCAGTGGCCATGTGGACGGTGTGGGCGAGCTTGTCGAGCGGCGTGATGAGGGGCGCTCGGTGTTATTGCGCATCCAGGCACCGAAGGCATTGGCTCGTTATATTGCACAAAAGGGCTCGATCACCGTGGACGGGGTCAGCCTCACGGTCAACGCGGTGGACGGGGCGATCTTCTCGCTGAATATCGTCCCCCACACCCTGGCCGAGACCACCCTGTATGATTGCCATGCAGGGCAGCGGTTTAATCTGGAGGTTGATCTGATCGCCCGCTATCTGGAACGCTTGCTGCAGGGTGAGGCTGCAGCCAGTGGATCGGCGGATGGGATCAGCGAGGCCTTCCTGGCCAAACATGGCTTTATGTAAGACACCAACGATAAATGTAGGAGCGCAGCTTGCTGCGTGATGTTTCGCCCGGCAACACCGGGCTCCTAAAGATAAAGGCAGAACATGGCACTAAATAGCATCGAAGAGATAATCGAAGACATCCGCCAGGGCAAGATGGTGATCCTGATGGATGATGAGGATCGCGAGAACGAGGGCGATCTGATCATGGCCTCATCGATGATCCGCCCCGAGGATATCAACTTCATGGCCCGCTACGGACGCGGCCTGATCTGCATGACCCTGACCCGCGAGCGTTGCGAGCAGCTCGAATTGCCCTTGATGGTCAGCGATACCAACGACAAGCACGGGACTAACTTCACCGTCTCTATCGAGGCGGCAGAAGGGGTCACCACCGGGATCTCCGCCTACGACCGGGCGATGACCGTGCGTGCCGCCATTGCCCCCAATGCCAAGCCGCAAGACATCGTTCAACCCGGCCATATCTTCCCGCTGATGGCCCAGGCCGGTGGTGTGCTCACCCGTGCCGGCCACACCGAGGCCGGCTGTGACCTGGCCCGCTTGGCCGGTTTCGAGCCTTCATCCGTGATCGTGGAGATCCTCAACGAGGATGGCAGCATGGCGCGTCGCCCCGATCTGGAGGTGTTTGCCAAGGCGCATGGCATCAAGATCGGCACCGTGGCCGATCTGATCCACTACCGCCTGCATAACGAGCCCACCGTGGAGCGTGTGGCCTCCTGCAACATGCCCACCGCCCATGGTGACTTCCAACTACTCGCCTACCGTGATCTGCTCACCCACGAGATGCACCTGGCGCTGGTTAAGGGCGAGTTTAGCCCGGAGCAGCCAACCCTGGTGCGGGTGCATATGCAGAGCACACTGTGCGATCTGTTTGGCAACCAGCGCGACTGCGGCTGGCCACTGAGCGACGCCCTGCAACGCATCCACGAAGAAGGGCAGGGGGTGGTGATCATCCTGCGTCCGCCCGAGAGCGATGAGCGCATGATCCGTCAAATCCAGGATTACGAGATGGAGGACAAGGGCGTCCCCGTACCCGAGCCAGAAAAGAGCGAAGACCTTCGCACCTACGGGATCGGTGCCCAGATCCTGCTGGATCTCGGGATCGGCAAGATGCGCGTGCTCAGCTCACCCAAAAAGATGCATGCCCTGTCCGGCTTCGGTCTGGATGTGGTCGAATACATCAACGACTAGGAACAAAAAGATGAACGAAAGAAACGAGTTTGAAGGCAACCTGATCCTCAGCGGTGCCCGTTTTGGTATCGTCGTGGGGCGTTTTAATAGCTTCGTGGTGGAAAGCCTGCTCGACGGTGCCATCGACACCCTCAAGCGTCACGGTGCCAAGGATGCCGATATCGACATCATTCGTGTGCCCGGTGCCTTCGAGATCCCCCTGGCGGCCAAGCGCATGGCGGCGGGCAAAAAGTACCACGCCATCATCGCCCTCGGCGCGGTGATCCGTGGTGGCACCCCACACTTTGACTATGTTGCCGGGGAATGCACCAAGGGTCTCGCCCAGGTGATGATGGAATATGAAGTACCGGTTGCCTTTGGCGTACTGACCGTCGACACCATCGAGCAGGCCATTGAGCGTGCCGGCACCAAGGCAGGCAACAAGGGCGTCGAGGCGACCCTCTCGGCGATCGAGATGGTCAACCTGCTGCCCCAGTTGTAAGCGGCAGCCTGTCTCCACCCATCCTAATTTCTACCGTCTGTGAGCAGAGTAAAGCGACTATGAGCCAAGCCCGCAGCCTCGCGCGCCAACGCGCCCTTCAGGCCCTTTATCAATGGGACATCACCGGGCAGAGCCTGGCGGATATCGAACAGCAGTTCATGGAGGCCGACGAGCCGGATCGCGAAGACGATGAGCCGATCATGAAGGGGGTCGAGTCCGGTTATTTCAAGGCGCTACTGCATGAGATCCCTGCCGGTCTGCAAGAGATCGACCAGCTCACCTCGCCG
>SLDE01000005.1 GCA_007125455.1 Ectothiorhodospiraceae bacterium | reverse complement strand
GGTGAGTTTTTCGCTCGCGAACCCAAGGTGGATATCGACCCGGACAAGGTGGTCGCCATCGGTGCGGCGATGCAGGCCGATGTGCTGGTGGGCAACAAGCCGGGCGACGAGATGTTGCTGCTGGATGTGATCCCGCTGTCGCTCGGGCTGGAGACCATGGGTGGCCTGGTAGAGAAGGTGATCCCGCGCAATACCACCATCCCGGTGGCCCGCGCCCAGGACTTCACCACCTTCAAGGATGGCCAGACCGCGATGATGATCCATGTGCTGCAGGGCGAGCGCGAGCTGGTTAGCGACTGTCGTTCCCTGGCGCGTTTTGAGCTGCGAGGGATCCCGGCCATGGCTGCCGGTGCGGCCCGGATCCGCGTCACCTTCCAGGTGGACGCCGATGGCTTGCTGTCGGTTACTGCGCGTGAGCAGGGCACCGGCATTGAGAGCAGCATCCAGGTCAAGCCCTCCTATGGGCTGTCCGATGAAGAGATCACCACCATGCTACAGGACTCCATGGAGCACGCCAGCGACGACAAGGATGCCCGTATGCTGCGCGAGCAACAGGTGGAGGCCGAGCGTGTGCTGGAGGCGCTGGAGGCCGCTTTGGCCGCCGATGGCGACACCCTGCTGAGCCGTGAGGAACGCCAGGCATTGGCAGAGGGGATGCAGGCGGTACGCGAGCTGATGATGCAGGGCGATCACCGCCAGCTCAAACAGGCCATCGACCGCCTGAATGCCGGCTCTTCCGAGTTTGCCGCACGGCGTATGAATGCCAGCATCAAGAAGGCCCTTTCCGGGCAGCAACTGGACCGTTTTGAATAAGGATACCCCCATGACCCAGATTATCTTCCTGCCCCACGAAACCCTTTGTCCCGATGGTGCGGTGATCGAGGCTGAGCCGGGCACCACCATCTGCGATGCGGCACTGGCCAACGGCATTGAGATCGAGCACGCCTGCGAAAAGTCCTGTGCCTGTACCACCTGCCATGTGATCGTGCGTGAAGGGAGCGACAGCCTGAGCGAGGCCGACGAAGTGGAGGAGGATATGCTCGACAAGGCCTGGGGACTGGAGCCCGACTCGCGCCTCTCCTGTCAGGCGGTAGTGGCCGATGAAGATCTGGTGGTTGAGATCCCCAAATACACCATCAACATGGTCTCTGAAGGCCACTAACAAAGCCCTGCCACCCACAAGCGTTGCCTGAAACGGATTTTCCCCATGCATCGTCTCATACTGCTCCTCTCACTGCTCCTTGCCAGCCCCTGGGCCAGTGCGGCCTGTCCTGCCGTGGACACGGTTCCCTTGGCAGAGCTGCGCGCCGGGGCCTTGGCCGAGGGCGAACGGGTGACGGTGGAGGGGGTGGTGAGTGCCACCTTCTTCGCCGAGGGGCAACTGGGTGGCTTTTACCTGCAACAGGACGACCAGCGCCCCACGGGACTGTTTGTCTACGCACCGCAGATGGGCGAGCATGAGCTGCGCCCCGGCAGCCAGATCCAGCTCAGTGCCCGCTTTGCCCGCTTTCACGACCGCCCCCAGCTGACCCATCCGCAACAGTTGCGCCATTGCGGCGATGTCGGCCTGCCTACGCCTTATCCACTCCAGCTGCCCAGGGATCACCGCAAGTTGGAACAGCTGGCCGGGGTAAAGGTCCGCTTTTCCCAAACGCTGACGGTCAGCGGCAACTACGAGCTGGCAAGATATGGCAGCCTCACCCTTGCGGCGAACGGGCGGCTCTGGCGTGATGATGCGCCGAAGGAGAGCAAGGCGCGTCGCATCGAATTGGACGATGGCAGTTATCGTGCCAATCCACGCCCCATTCCCTACCTGAGCGAGGAGGCCACCCGGCGTAGTGGCAGCCGGGTCGAAGACCTGACCGGGATCCTCACCCATGCCTTCGATGCCTGGCGTATCCACCCCACCCGTGAGCCGCGCTTTGTGGAGGCCAACCCCCGCCCGGCACCCCTGCCACCCCCTGGCGAGGCCCTGCGTATCGCCACCTTTAACGTGGAGAACTACTTTCTCACCCTGGGACAGCGTGGCGCGGGTAGTCGCGCTGAACTGCAACGCCAGCGCGATAAGCTCCGCGCGGTGGTCAACGGCCTCGATGCCGATATCCTTGCCCTGGTCGAAGTGGAAAATCGCCCCGAGGCATTGGCGGATCTGCTGCGACAGCTTAATGCGGGGCGGGCGGCTGAGCAGCAGTACCACGCGGTGAGCCATCCATACCGTGGCAGTGACGCCATCAAGGTGGCGCTGCTGTATCGTCCCGCACGTGTCGAATCCCTGGCAGCGGCGGCCGATCGCGACACGGTACACAGCCGTGCGCCGTTGCTGGCCTGGTTTCGCCCCCAGGCCGGTGGTGCCCCCTTTGGTGTGGTGGCCGTTCACTTCAAGGCCAAGGTGGGCTGCCCGCGCAGTGGGGATATCGATCGTGGTGAAGGTTGCTGGAATCGTCTGCGCAGCGAGCAGGCCAAAAGGCTGACTGCCTGGATCAGTCAACAACGCCGCGAGGACTGGCCGGTGATCGTCGCCGGGGATCTCAACGCCTATCCAAACGAGCAGCCACTGCAGCGCTTTGCCGAAGCCGGTAAGGGGGATCTGTTGGGTGCGTTGGAGCTGCCCCGGCGCAGCTACAGCTATGTATTCCGGTCTCAGGCGGGGCAGTTGGACTACCTGTTGGGTGATGAGGGGATCCTGCAGCGGCTGGGCAATAGCGGGATCTGGCATATCAACGCCGATGAGCCGCCATTTCTTGCCTACGATGCTGCGGCCCCCAGCGACGGGCCGTGGCGCTCATCGGATCACGATCCGGTCTGGATCGAGCTACGCCACTAACAGCCGGCTAATCCTCCAGCAAGGCGATACACTGCCCCAGTTTGACGGCCAGCTCGGGTTGGAATTCCGCTTGCCATTGCCACTGCGGATTGGCCATTACCAGCACCACGGTGGAGCCCATGTTGAAACGGCCCATCTCCTCGCCCTTGGCCAGGGTGATGGCCTGTTCAGCGCTGTATTGCCAGCGTTGCACCGAGCTGCCGGCCGGTGGGGTCACCTCGCCGGCCCATACGGTTTCGATACTGCCGACATTAACCGCTCCCACCTTTACCATGGCCATCGGCCCAAACTCGGTATCGAAGATCGACACTACCCGCTCATTGCGGGCAAACAGGCCAGGGATCACCCGGGTGGTGGCCGGGTTGACGCTGAACAATCGCCCCGGTACATGGATCATCTCACGCAGACGACCGCTGCAGGGCATGTGGATGCGATGGTAGTCCCGTGGGGAGAGGTAGATGGTGGTGAAGTGGCCCTGGCTGAACTCCGCTGCCAGATCCGCCTCGCCGCCCAGCAGGGTTTGCAAGGAGTAGTCGTGCCCCTTGGCCTGGAACACCCGACCCTCACGGATCGCGCCGGCCTGACTCACCCGGCCATCCACCGGGCAGGCGAGGGCGTTTTTCTGGGGACAGACAGGGCGCAGACCAGGCCTTAGCTCGCGGGTAAAGAAGGCGTTAAAGTGGCGGTAGCTGGTGAGATCGCCATTGGCTGCCTCTGCCATATCGATCTTGAAGGTGGCCGCGAACCAGCGGGTAAAGGGGTTCTTGATCGCCGGCTGTTCGATACGGGTAAAGCGGTGGGTCAGGCGCGAGATCAGATGGCCGGGCATCAGATACTGTGGCAGGGCCTTGATATAGTCGAGCAGGCTGGCAGCTGACTGCGGGGTGTGTGGGGAGGTTGGCTGGGACATGGGGGTTCCGGGTTATTTACTGAGCTGGATTATCCCATGGCTTGGCCACTATCGATAGGGCTGCCTTGCGCAAACTTCGCAGCGAATAATGCAGCAAAATCGTCTATGCGGTTTCAAGGGGATTGCCTTGGGGCTGACAAGCGGGTAGATTCCCGGTATGAGATCAAAACAGGAACATTTGCCATGTCCGATGTACATTATCTGATCCCCAAGCGTGAACGCCCGGTGTTGGAGGGGGCTGAGTGGCTCGATCCGGTGGCCAGTGAGCTGGTCGAGGTGCCACTGTTGGGTTGGGTGAGCGCTGGCCAGCCAGTGGAGTTCAACCAGGACAGCGAAAGTGTCAGCGTACCGGCCAACATGGTGCGGCGCAATAGCTATGCGCTCAGGGTGCGCGGCCACTCGATGGTCGACGACAACATCCAGGATGGTGACATCATCATCATCGAAAAGCGTGAAAGTGCGCAAAACGGTGAGTCGGTAGTGGCGATGATCAACGGCGAAAACGTCACCCTCAAGCGCTTCTATGTAGAGAAGAGCGGGATCCGTCTGCAACCGGCCAACCCGGAGATGGAGCCTATCTGGCTGCGCAATGAGGAGGTGCAGATCCTGGGCATCGTGACCGGAGTGATCCGTACCCCGGAGTGAGGTTCCCCGAATCTTGTCAGCGCAAGGGGCGGGTTAGCGCCCGAACACCACGCCGATACCGAAGTTTATCCTTGGCTGCGCAGGCTCACCGCGCGGCCACAGGTGCAACTTGCGTGCGCTCACTACCGGGAAGCGGTAGGGGCTTTGATCCACCATCCCATCCTCGATGCGCTCGATGCTGCCGTGTACGCTCAGGCGCCGACCAGGGGCGTAGTCCAGGGTTTCCAGGTAGCCGTCGTGCTGTAACAGAAAGCGGCCCAAGGGTGGCTGGTTTAGGCGCGGGGTCTGGCTGCTGTCCAGCGGATAGGCGAGGATCTCCAGGCGTGCGCCCTCGGCCAGGTTGTTGGCATGGATGATCATCCCGCCCCAAAGCACCTCCTTGCCAACATGTTGTGGTGCTTCGGCGATCACCTGTTGTGGGGTGAGGGTGGTGGTCACTTGGGCGGTATCGAATTGGGGACGGTGGCTGCAGGCACTGAGCAGCAGCAACAACAGCATCACAGGTAGCAATCGTAGTATAGACATTGTCTTCACCAAGGATAGGGGTGCCACAGTGGGCTCCAGTAGGGATCACGCATCGGCCAATAGGGGTAGCCGTGAGGGTACCACGGGTCCCGATGGAAGGGATCGGGGGTGCCGACGGGGCGCTGCTCCGGCCACAGGTAGAGACTGCTTACCTCAATCTGCGGATAACGGTAGGACATCTCCCCCAGTGCTCGCTGCTGTTCCCCGATAAAGTGCCCGGTAACGGTGATCTGTCGGCCTGGGCTATAGATCACCGGGTCAAGAAAGTTTGGCACCAGGGCAATGAAGCGCCCTTCGCTATGATCCTCCCGGCGAGGTTGGCCGTTAGTTTGCAGACGACGGGCAACGATCTCTACCTGGCTGCCCTCGGCGGTATTGAGCACTTTGGCGATGGTGCCGCCCCAGCGCAGGGCCGTGTCGAGGTAGGCCTGCGGTGCCTCCCGTAGCTGACTCAAGGTCGGTGAGTCGGCTGGGGCGTCCCTTAACGGCTCGGGCGTGGTGCTGCAAGCGGCCAGTAACAGGATGGCAGTGATGCTGAGCAGGTAGCGCATGATGGGTGCTCCTTGATTGTCCCTGCTCATATTCTAGCTCAATTCCCCGCTGAGGCAGCTTTTATGGTATTTTGCCGGGTATGAACTGACCTTATCTGGCGGATGAAGCAGATGGATAACGATACCCTTATCGAATTGCACCAGCGGCTTGAGTCTCTGCGTCTGGAGCATCGCGATCTGGATGATGCGATCTCGGCGCTGGAGGAGAATTCCTACGTGGAGCAATTGCAGTTGCGTCGCATGAAAAAGCGCAAGCTGCAGCTCAAGGACGCCATCGCCCGCCTGGAAAGTCGCCTGATCCCCGACCTCAACGCCTGAGTAGCCCATGGAACAGCCCGCGCTCTACCTGAAAAAGAACGAAGACCGCCGCCTGCGCCAGGGCCACCTGTGGATCTATAGCAACGAGGTGGACACCGGGCGCTCTCCGCTGGCGGGCTTCGCCGCTGGTGAGCAGGCGCAGGTGTTCTCCCACGATGCCAAGCCCCTGGGCATGGCCTATGTGAATCCCCATTCGCTGATCTGTGCACGCCTTTACAGTCGCAAGGCGGGGCAGGCATTGGATCGTTCCTTGCTGATCCACCGTCTAAACATCGCCCTGTCGCTGCGCCAGCGCCTGTTCGAGCAGCCCAGCTATCGCCTGGTCTACGGCGAGAGTGACGGCCTGCCGGGGCTGGTGGTGGATCGCTTCGCTGAGGTGGTGGTGGTGCAGATCACCACCGCCGGGATGGAGTGGCTCAAGGACGCGATCATCGAGGCCTTGGATAAGGTGCTCAAGCCCCGTGCCATTCTGTGGCGCAATGACAGCAGCAGCCGTCAGTTGGAAGGGTTGGAGAGCTATGTCGAAACCGCCGCCGGTGAGCTGCCTGAGCAACTGGTACTGGAAGAGAACGGGGTGCGTTTCGAGGTGCCTGCACTGGGCGGCCAGAAGACCGGCTGGTTCTATGACCACCGCAGTAACCGCCAGCAGATGCAGCAACTGTGCAAGGGACAGCGGGTGCTGGACGTGTTTAGCTATATGGGCGGCTGGGGGATACAGGCGGCGGTGGCCGGGGCGAGCGCGGTGAGCTGTATCGACAGCTCCGGCCCGGCGCTGGACCAACTGGAACACAACGCTCGCCTCAACGGGGTGACCGAGCGGGTAGCCACCATCCAGGGGGATGCCTTCGAGGCACTTAAGGCGCTGCGTGCCGAGCGCGAGCGTTTTGATCTGGTGATCGTCGATCCCCCCGCCTTTATCAAGCGCAAGAAGGATGTGAAGAACGGTATCGAGGCCTACCGGCGCATCAATCAGGCAGCGATGCAATTGCTGGGCAAGGACGGCCTGCTGATCTCTGCCTCCTGCTCCTTTCATCTTCAGCGCGAGGTGTTGCGTGATCAGCTCCATCAGGGGGCGCGCCACCTGGATCGACAGTTACAGATCATCGCCCAGGGTCACCAGGGGCCGGACCACCCAGTGCACCCGGCGATCCCCGAGACCGACTACATAAAATGCCTGTTTTCACGGGTTGCGAGCCTGTAGGGCAGCAGGTGGAAAAGGTATACTGAGCCATATGTTGAACTATCCCAATATCGATCCCGTTGCCATTAGCCTGGGCCCGCTGGACATCCACTGGTATGGCCTGATGTATCTGGTCGGCTTTGTTGGTGGCTGGTGGCTGGGGCGTGTCCGTGCCGCCCGTCCCGGCTCTGGCTGGAGCCCTGCCCAGGTGGACGACATCGTCTTCTACATCGCCCTTGGGGTGGTGCTGGGTGGCCGTCTGGGCTACGTTTTGTTTTATAACTTTTCGGGCTTTCTCGAAAACCCTCTGGTGTTGCTGCAGGTATGGACTGGGGGGATGTCCTTCCACGGCGGCCTGCTCGGGGTGTTGATCGCGCTGTGGTTGT
>SLDE01000103.1 GCA_007125455.1 Ectothiorhodospiraceae bacterium | reverse complement strand
CGGCGATCGACGAGGCGATCGATATGTATCCTCACCTGGTGAAATTTTTGCAGCAGGATATGGATATCCAGGTGCGCTACAAAGACAGCCTGCACGATCTGAAGGCGGTCATGCAGTCGGATCGCAAGCAGCCAGCCACCCCGACACGTCCGGGCTGACATAGACAATGAAAAAATCCGCACGCTTTCATCCCATCCAGCAGCTTACCGAGCGTCGCCAGCAGGAGGCTGCCCAGGCCCTGGGCAAGAGCAACCAGGTGGTCAGTGAGCAGGAGCAACGCCTGAGTGAACTGCAGCAGTATCGGCTGGAGTACCAGCGCTATGTGCTACAGCAAGGGCAGGGCGGGATCACCGCCGCCCGTCTGATGGAATTGCAGCGCTTTCTGCACAGCCTGGACCAGGCGATAAGCCAGCAGCAAAACACGCTGGAAAGGGTCTGTGCCGAGCGCGAAAAAAAGCGCCAACTATGGCAGCAGGCCCATGGCAAGAGTGTGGCGATGGCCAAGGTGGTGGAGCGCTTTCGTGAAGATGAGGCCTACCTGGAAGCCCGCCGCGAACAGAAAGAGGCCGATGAGTATTCCCAGCGCGGTAAGCGCGGGGATAACTAGCGGGTGGCATGTAATGTGCATTGTTCTGGCAAAAGCCATTGGCCAGAGGAAACCACGCCATGCTCCAGACCCAAGCTGCCGCCTCGGCACTCGACCTGATAAACCCCCAGAGCAAGCCCGGGGGAACGAATAAGACTAGCGATTCCGGTGCTTTCTCTTCGGAGTTTGAACGCGAGGTGCGCTCGCGCAAGCAGGCGCAGGAGCGCTCCAGCGAGGAAAGGCGGGGTGCCGAACGGCGCAAGGCCGGCCAAGACAAGGCCGCAGAAAACAAACAGCGAGCCCAGGAGCGGGCCGACAATAGCCGGGACAGCAAGCGAGCCGAGGGTGGCAAGGATAAGCGTGCCGAGGCCGAACGGGAGGAGGACAAAGACGGCAAGATCTTGCCGCACGGGATGCCGCTGGATGAATTGTTCGCCGATGAGCGCCTGGGTGATGCGATCCGCAAGGCGCTGGGCGAAGAGCTAGATGACGCCGAAGCGCCGCTGGCACTGCCGCTGAATTGGTCCGACTATCGCGCCCAGCAGGCACAGCAAGGTGGCGACGCGCTGGCCGATGAGGATTTGGAAGACACCCCACTGCTGCGCGACTTGTTGCGCCAGCGTCAGATGGCGGCCATGGCCGAGCGCAATATGCTCGATGGTGAGGGGAAAAAGGCCAAGTCCGACTTTATGGTTGAGTTGACTGCTCAAAGTGCTAGCGCACGCCATGTTGCCAGCGTCGAACCGCTGCCTGGCTCCGCCACCCTGAGCCAAAGCAGTACTCCCACCAGCCAGGCCAATCCGCTGCCCGCCCAATTGACTCTGGCCCAGCCGATGCAACAGAAGGGCTGGGATCAGGCCATGGGCCAGCGGGTGGTGTGGATGGTGCGCAACAATATCCAAGAGGCGCAGATCCAGCTCAATCCCCGTGAGCTGGGGCCGATCAATGTGCGCGTCTCGATTCAGAACGACCAGGCCAATGTGCAGTTCGTCGCCCACCACGCCACCACCCGCGAAGCGCTCGAATCGGCCCTGCCGCGTCTGCGCGAGATGTTGAGCGAATCGGGGCTGAATCTGGCCCAGTCCGATGTCTCACAGCACAATCCCGGTCGTCAGGGCGGAGAGGCGGGTGAGGGAGGGCAGCGCCAGGGCAGTAGTGCCGACCCGTCGGCCAGTGATGAACACGACGATCTGGCGGCCCAGGAAGGTCGTCATGTGGGGCAGTTGGGGCCACCGGGCGTCGACTACTTCGTGTGAAACTGGGCTTTTGCAGCCCTGTCGCGATGCAGCGCAGACTGCAAGTTATCCCCGGTCGCGCTATAATCCCCACCCTTGTATACAATTGAAGGGTGGGGCATGTCTGAACAAGCCATTCGTATCGGGATCGTAACCGTCTCGGACCGCGCCAGTCGCGGCGATTATCAGGACCTGGGTGGGCCGGCCATGTGCGAGTGGTTTGAGGCTGCGCTCACCAGCCCCTGGGAGGCGGTGTCTCGTTTGGTGCCCGATGAGCAGGAGCAGATCGAGGCGGTGCTGCGCGAGTTGTGTGACCAGCAGGGCTGTTGCCTGGTGGTGACCACCGGCGGCACCGGCCCGGCCCTGCGTGACATTACCCCCGAGGCCACCGAGGCGGTATGCGAGAAGATGATGCCCGGTTTTGGCGAGCTGATGCGCCAGGAATCGCTCAAGTTCGTGCCCACGGCGATCCTCTCCCGCCAGACCGCCGGGATCCGTGGCAAGTCGCTGATCATCAACCTGCCCGGCAAGCCCTCGGCGATCGCCGATTGTCTCAATGCCGTCTTTCCGGCGGTGCCCTATTGTATTGATCTCATCGAAGGCCCCTATCTGGAGAGCGATGAGGCCGTCTGTAAGGCCTTTCGCCCCAAACATGCCAAAAAGCCCCAGGACTGAAACCCATGCCCCATGCCCAGGCAATCAATGAACTGCGTAGCATCCGCGACCTGATCCGTTGGGGGACCAGCCGCTTCAATGAAGCCGGGATCTACTTTGGCCACGGCACCGATAACGCCCTCGACGAGGCCGCCTGGCTCACCCTGCACAGCTTGCATCTACCGCCGGTGATGCCCGAGCGCTACCTTGACTGCGCCCTCACCGTGGCCGAGCGTGAGACGGTGATCCAGGTCTTGCAACGGCGCATCGACACCCGCCTGCCCGCCCCCTACCTCACCAACGAGGCCTGGTATGGGGGGATGCCGTTTTATGTGGATGAGCGGGTACTGATCCCCCGTTCCCCCATCCTGGAGTTGATCGAGGCCCACTTTGCTCCGTGGATCGACCCGGATAAGGTATGGAATATCCTCGATCTATGCACCGGCAGCGGTTGCATCGCCATCACCTGCGCCGCCGCCTTTCCCGATGCCCAGGTGGATGCCGCCGACATCTCCGCCGAGGCGCTGGCGGTGGCACAGATCAACGTCGAGCGTCACCACATGCAGGAGCAGGTGCGGCTGGTGGAGTCGGATCTGTTTGGCGCCCTCACGGGGCGACGTTACGATATCATTGTCAGTAATCCGCCCTATGTGGACAGCCAGGACATGGCCAGCCTGCCCGCCGAATTCCGCCACGAACCCGAACTGGCCTTGGCCGCGGGCGACGACGGGCTGGATCTGGTCTTCACCATCCTCCACCAGGCCATGTATCATCTCGAGCCACACGGGATCCTCGTCGTCGAGGTGGGCAACAGCCGCGAGGCGCTTGAAGAGCTGCTGCCCGAGGTACCCTTTGTCTGGCTGGAGTTCGAGCGCGGTGGCGAAGGGGTCTTTCTGCTCACCGCCGAACAGGTGGCGGAGTTTCACGAACTGTTTCGCCTGGTGCGCCCCTGAGCGGTGCCGTTACCAGACCACAGGGCCGTCAGGCCGTATATCGCAAGCGAACAAGGCTTAAATTAGAATGAATACACAGAACATCGTCTTTGACCTGGAGCTGATCAAGCGCTACGACAAGTCCGGACCCCGCTACACCTCCTACCCTACGGCGGTGCAGTTTCACGAGGGCTTTGGCCCCCAGCAGTACAGCGAACTGGCCCGTGCCAGCAATGCCAGCGGCAACCCGCTATCGCTCTATTTCCACATCCCCTTTTGCGATACGGTTTGCTATTACTGCGGTTGCAACAAGGTGGTGACCAAGGATCGCAGCCGCGCTGCGCCCTATCTGGAGCGTCTGCACAAGGAGATCGCCATGCAGGGGGCGCTGTTCGATAACAGCCGCAGCGTCGATCAGCTCCACTGGGGCGGGGGCACCCCCACCTTCATCTCCCACCAGGAGATGCGCGAGTTGATGCAGGTCACCGGCGAGCACTTCAATCTGCGCAATGACGACAGCGGCGAGTACTCCATCGAGATCGACCCGCGCGAGGTTCAGACCGACACCATCGCGCTGCTGCGCGAGCTGGGCTTTAATCGAATGAGCCTGGGGGTGCAGGACTTCAACGAACAGGTGCAGGTGGCGGTCAACCGCATCCAGAGCGAGCAAGCCACCATGGCGGCGCTGGAGGCGGCGCGTCGTGAGGGTTTTAAGTCGATCAGCATCGATCTCATCTACGGCCTGCCCTTCCAGAGCGTGGCCAGCTTTGGCGACACCCTCAAACGCATTCTGGAGATCTCCCCGGATCGCCTTTCGGTGTTCAACTACGCCCACCTGCCCGAGCTGTTCAAGCCGCAGCGACGCATCAACGAGGCGGAGCTGCCCGCCCCGCAGGAAAAGCTCGACATCCTGCAGATGACCATCGAGACCCTCACCGCCAACGGTTACGTCTATATCGGCATGGACCACTTTGCCAAGCCCAACGACGAACTGGCGGTGGCCCAGCGTAGCGGTACCCTGTATCGCAACTTCCAGGGCTATTCCACCCACGCCAACTGCGATCTGGTCGGCATGGGCTCCACCTCCATCGGCCAGGTTGGTGACAGCTACAGCCAGAACCGCAAGGCGCTGGAGGAATACTATGCCGGTATCGACGCCGGACAGTTGCCGATCTTCCGTGGTTACCACCTCAACGAAGACGACAAGCTGCGCCGCGCAGTGATCACCGATCTGATCTGCCACTTCGAGCTGAACAAGGCCAAGGTGGAAAAGCACTTTGGCATCGTCTTCGACGACTACTTCGCCAATGAGCTAAACGATCTCGTCGCCATGCAAAGCGACGGGCTGCTGCACCTGGCCAAGGAGAGCATCACCGTGGAAGACGCAGGCAAGCTGCTGATCCGCAACATCTGTATGGTGTTCGACCGCTACCTGCGCGAAAAACAGAATCAGCGTTTTTCCAAGGTGATATAAAAAATCATTACCGCAGAGAACGCAGAGATCGCTGAGGGGATCTTTGCAAGGAGGCTGCTTGTCGCCCTGCGTGCTCGGTGACGATCTTCCCACAGGCTCAGACAAGCGGCCTTGTTTAGCGCGGGGTGTTTGGGGGCTGCCGGGAAGGTATGGGCTGAACGGCTGATATTTACCTCGGCGTTCTCGGCGACCTCTGCGTTGAAACGTGTTTAGGATTTTTACGGGATATCAATACCATGTCTGGAAACAGCTTCGGCAAACTTTTTACCGTTACTACCTTCGGCGAGAGCCACGGCCCGGCGCTGGGCGCGATTGTCGATGGCTGCCCACCCGGCATGGCATTGAGTGAGGCCGATCTGCAGGCGGATCTGGACCGGCGCAAGCCGGGTACTTCGCGCCATACCACCCAGCGCCGTGAGGCGGATGCGGTACGCATCCTCTCCGGGGTGTTTGAGGGCAAGACCACCGGCACGCCGATTGGTCTGTTGATCGAGAACACCGATCAGCGCTCCAGGGACTACTCCGATATCCAGGACACTTTTCGTCCTGGTCACGCCGATTATAGCTACCAGCAAAAGTACGGCATTCGCGACTACCGTGGTGGTGGCCGCTCTTCGGCCCGCGAAACCGCGATGCGCGTTGCCGCTGGGGCGATCGCCAAAAAGTATCTGGCAGGGCAGGGGATCAGCATTCGTGGTTACCTCTCCCAGCTGGGGCCGATCCGCGCCGAGGCCCACGACTGGTCTCAGGTGGAACAAAACCCCTTCTTTTTCCCGGACGCGGGCAAGCTTACCGAGCTGGAGGCCTATATGGATGCGCTGCGCAAGTCGGGCGACTCCATCGGCGCACGGGTCAATGTGGTGGCCGAAGGGGTGCCCCCCGGTCTGGGCGAGCCGATCTTTGACCGCCTGGACGCGGATCTGGCCCATGCGCTGATGAGCATCAACGCGGTCAAGGGGGTGGAGATCGGTGCCGGTTTTGCCTGTGTGGAGCAAAAGGGTACCGAGCATCGCGATCTGATCACCCCGGAGGGCTTTCTCTCCAACCACGCCGGTGGCGTGCTGGGGGGGATCTCTTCCGGTCAGGCGATCACCGCCGCCATCGCCCTCAAACCCACCTCCTCGCTGCGTATCCCCGGCCAGAGCGTGAACCGCTTTGGTGAGTCCATTGAGGTGATCACCACCGGGCGCCACGACCCCTGTGTGGGGATCCGCGCCACCCCCATTGCCGAGGCGATGATGGCGATGGTGCTCATGGATCACCTGCTGCGTCACCGCGCCCAGAACGCCGGGGTGGCGTCGGCTACACCGGTGATCCCCGCGCACCCATAATGGATCGTTCAGCCCCGCATCGCCCGATAGTCGAGGGGGCTGCCGGACTGCATTCCGGCACGCAGACAGCCCACAGGGCGGCTCAGCCATGACAGCCGTCCCCTATTGGCGCCTGTCGGGCTTCTATCTGTTCTACTTCGCCAGCCTGGGCGCGATGATCCCCTACTGGTCGCTCTACCTCAAGGACGAGGGCTTTAGCAGCCTGCAGATCGGCCAATTGATGGCCCTGCTGATGGCGACCAAGATCATCTCCCCCAACCTGTGGGGCTGGCTGGCCGACCACACCGGCAAGCGGATGATGGTGGTGCGGCTGGGTTCTTTGTTGGCGCTGCTGAGTTTCTTCGGGATCTTTGTCATCCAGGGCTTTTGGGCCATGGCGCTAGTGATGCTGGTGTTCAGCTTCTTCTGGAATGCGGTGCTTCCTCAGTTCGAGGCGACGACCTTGACCCAGCTGGGCAAGGACAGCCATCGCTACAGCATGATCCGCCTGTGGGGTTCGGTGGGCTTCATCGTCATGGTGGCGGGCCTGGGGCCGGTGCTGGATCTGACCGGGCCACAGATCCTGCCGCTGGTGATGGTGGGGCTATTTGCCGCGATCTGGTTCAGTTCCCTAAGCGTTGCCGAACAGCCGCTGCCGCCGCATGATGAGCACAGCCACGAACCCATCCTCTCGGTGTTGCGCAAGCCCCAGGTGATCGCCCTGTTGGCGGTCTGTTTTCTGGTGCAGGCCAGCCACGGTCCCTACTACACCTTTTACACCATCTACATGGAGGAGATCGGTTATTCGCGCAGTGTGATCGGTCAATTCTGGGCCTTGGGGGTGGTGGCCGAGGTGGTGATCTTCCTGATCATGTCGCAGATGGTCTGCCGTTTTGGCCTGCGCGGCCTGCTGCTGTGGGCCACCGCACTCACCGCGCTACGCTGGGGCCTCACTGGCACCCTGCCACAGAGCATGGCGGTGATGCTCTTCGCCCAGTTGCTACACGCCGCCAGTTTCGGGATCTTCCACGCGGTGGCCATCGCGCTGTTTCACCGCTTCTTTACCGGACGCAACCAGGGGCGCGGTCAGGCGCTCTACAGTTCGTTAGCCTTCGGTGCGGGTGGGGCCTTTGGTGCGCTATACAGTGGCATGCTGTGGGACAGCCCCGCAGGCCCGCTGATCGCCTATCTTATCGCCGGGACCATGGCCTTGCTGGCCACCGCGATCGGCTGGCGCTGGTTGCG
>SLDE01000057.1 GCA_007125455.1 Ectothiorhodospiraceae bacterium | reverse complement strand
GGCGACAAGGTCATCGTGCCCCCGCCGGCCGATATGGATGCCGCCGAGGCGCGCATGAACGAAGGCTATGAGTGTGTCGACTGGTACTTCTGCAAGAAGTCCCTGTAAGCCACAGCCAGTGCAGTAACAATAACGGGGCCGCAAGGCCCCGTTTTTATGTCCATGGAAGGACGGTATTTGGCGAGGTCGCTCCTGCGCATCCTGCGCCCGCGACATACCGTTCGTCCTGAACATAAGGCAGGATGCCGGTAGCCATTATGGTAGTGAATAGGGCATATATACATCCGGTGCCGAGGGAGGGAAGTCCTTGGTATTGCGTGTGACGAGTAGTGCATCCTCGCACTTGGCACTGGCCCAAATGATGGCGTCAGGCAGGCGCATGCGTTGTTCACGCCGTAATTTTACTGCGAGTTCGGCCACCTGAGGTGTGACGGGTACTTGCTCAAAGCGGGTGAGGAAACGCCGTAGGGTTGTTTCTTCAAGCTCATTCCTGGCACCGACCATGACTTCCATCCAGGTGACCGCGCTGATCAATGCACTATCGTGGCGACCAAGCTCATCCCGGGCTGCCGGGTGGCCGTTGAGGTAGTCGATCAAAATATTGGTATCAAACAGCGCCTTCAATCATTCCACTCCTTGCGCAATGCCTCCTGGTACGTCAAGCCATCCTGTTCATGTTTTGCCCAAAGACCAAAGGCCTCTTCATTGGTTTCGGCATGGTGATGTTGCAGATACTCGTTCACGGCGCGACGGATCAACTCGGCGCGGGACAGCCCCACGCGCTTGCCGATGTTCTTGAGTGCTTCAATCTGTGTGTCTTGCAGGTCAATGATAGTACGCATGATGAATGATGACGTTATGTGATGACATCATCTTAGCCGTGGCGTTAACTGATTTCAAGCGTAATCGGTTTCTCAACCAAAAGGATAGTTATCAGGAAAAAGGCGTTTTAACACTCCGTGTTTGTATTCAGTCAATGCAAAAAACTAAAGCCAATTGCGTTTTAGGAATAAATACAAGCAAAGACTAAATAGAGACATAAGGAGTTTCATATGAAAAATAAAACTGTTTTCGATGTGCTGAGAAATATATATTTGTGTTACAAAATACTAGAGAAAATACCGGAGATACTTAACCTATTGAATATGCTTACGCAATATATATAGCTCGTCCGTTTACGAGCCAAAATGTGGTTCCATGTGATAGTTGAAAATCCTCACCCAAGTTTTTCACGCAACCACACCGCCATGTCCTCCACCTCCTGCGGATTCACACTATGCGGCATCGGATAGCAATGCCAGTCCACCTTATGCCCCAGCGATTCAAGCTGGTCACGTGAGCGCTCGGCCAGGTTCAGCGGGATGATGGGGTCTTCATTGCCATGGGCCATAAAGACAGGGACATCAAGATTGGCCTGGTGGCGCTCATCGTCCACCGCGTCGGCCAGCGGCAGATAGGTGGATAGCGCCATGATCCCGCCAAGACGGCGTGGATAGCGCAGCCCGGTATGCAACACAATCGCCCCGCCCTGGCTGAAACCGGCCAGGACGATACGCTCGGGCGGGATCCCCTGGGCCTCTTGGTGGGCGATCCAGGCGACGATCTGTGTCTCGGACTCGCGGGTACCTTGCTCGTCCTGCGCAGCGCTGATGTCCATGCTGCGGATGTCGTACCAGGCGCGCATCACATAGCCCATGTTCACTGTTACCGGGCGCTCCGGGGCGTGGGGGAAGATAAAGCGGATCGGCAGATCGTCCAGACCCAGCTCGGGCACGATGGGCAGAAAGTCGCGCCCATCGGCCCCCAGGCCATGCAGCCAGATCACGCTGGCACTGGCAGGCTGTTGCGGTTCGATGATCTCGGCGGGGAGTAGGGCGTTATCCCTGCTCACAGTGCCAGTGCCTCGGCGCCCTGATCCACCAGTGCCTGATTGAGCAGTTCGACAAAGCCGCTCTTGCCGTCGCTGTCCAGCACCCAGCCACCGGCCTGGTCGGACCAGTCGAAGTGCAGGCCGCTGCGGCGGGTGGCCAGCCATAACTGCTGCACCGGGGCCTGACGGTTGATGATGATCTGGCTGCCGTTGGCTTCGATGGTGAGGGAGAGCATCCCGGCGGCGCTCTCGTAGTCGATGTCCTGACCGGAGGCGTCGATGGCCTCCTCGATGGCCAGCAGGGTATCGTTCACACGCTGGATGTATTCACTGTCTTTCATGGCGCTGCCCGTATTGATTGTGGAGTGATGTTCAGGATATGGGCAGGGGCACCAAGATACAAACCCGCAAGATGAACGCGGCCCCCATCGGTCCCTCCTCGAAGGGGCGATACTGCGCCAATGCCTCGTGGTTAGTCTTCGGTATCGCAGTAGTCAACCGTGTTCACCAGCTCGCTCATTGAGGACGGCCCACCACCTTGCTGGGCTTGGCCGTTGTTTTGCGGCGTTTGGCCAGCGTGCTTGCCCTTGTCGCTGTCTTCGGCGTGGGAGGGGGCGGCAAGCAGTAGGGCAAGCAGTAGGGCGGCGGGGATGGCGAGATACTTCATGGGATGTCACCTGATTGTGGGTTCCCCCCTGAGAGTAGCCCGATTGGCAGGAAAATGCCAAGTCGTTAGTTGTTACAGCTCTGTGCCTTGCCCTCATGCATCGCGGCCAGGCGTGCGAGATCCTGTCGATGGGGACTGTCGGCAGGCTGGCTTTCGGCACATAGGCGTATCACCTGCTGTTGCCAGTCGGTCAGTTGCGGGTGCAAACGGTAGTAGATCCATTGCCCCTGACGGCGATCATTGACCAGGCCGCTCTCGCGCAGGGTGGCCAGGTGGCGAGAGACCTTGGGCTGGATGGTTTCCAGGGCATTGGTCAGTTCGCAGACACACAGTTCGCCGTGATGTTGCATCAGCAGCAGGCAGCGTAGGCGTGTGGCATCGCCCAGCAGGCGAAAGAAGTGGTCACAGGTCAGCTCGTTCATGGCGCGTGCCTAGGTTCTTTAGTGGTGTGTGCATCATAGCCCATGGGAACCGCCTAGCCCATGGGGAGCTGCAGGACCGCCACCGCGATGGCGAAGTAGATGAGGATCCCGGAGATGTCTGCAATGGAGGTGATCAGCGGGGTGCTGGCGGTGGCCGGGTCGAATTTGAGCCGCTCCAGCAGCAACGGTAGTAGCATGCCGATCATGCTGCCCACGATCACCACGCAGATCATGGCCAGTGCCACCACTAGTGCCACTTCGTGTCCGCCGCGCCATAGCCCGATCAGGGACACCGCCAGACCCATGGTCACCCCCAGTGCGATGGAGACTAACAGCTCGCGCCCCCACAGCCGCAACCAGTCGTGGGCCTGCACATCGCCAGTGGCGAGGGCGCGCACCATCAGGGTAGAGGACTGGGCACCGGCATTACCGCCACTGGCGATGATCAATGGCAGGAAGAACACCAGTACCACCAGTGACTCGATCGCCATCTCGTAGTGGGCGATGGCCAGGCCGGAGAAGATGTTGACGAACACCAGGGTCAGCAACCAACCGATGCGTTTTTGATAGAGCAGGGTCGGCTTGGCCTCGCGCAGACTGAGGTTGAGGTTGCCCACCGAGGCCATTTTGTGGAAGTCCTCAGTGGTCTCTTCCTGCATGACGTCGAGGATGTCATCCACGGTGACGATCCCCAGCAGGTGCTTCTCGTCATCGACCACCGGCAACACCTCCAGATCGTAGTGCTGCATCTGGCGAACCGCCGCCTCGCGGGATTCGTTTACCTCGATGAACAGCACATCGCCCTGCATCAGCTTATCCACCTGCTCGGCCGGCCTACCGAGGATGAAGCGTTTGAGGGGCAGCGCATCGAGCAGCACGCCGCTGCTGTCGATCACGAATACGGTATTCACTGTCTCGCCGCGTTCGCTCTGATCGCGAATGTGATCCAGCGCCTCGCTGATGGTCCATTGGGGCTGTACCGCGACAAATTGCGGGGTCATCAAACGCCCGGCGCTGTCTTCCGGGTAGCCCAGCAGGATCATCGCGTTGCGCAGGGCGCGCATTGGCAACAGGCGCAGTAGGGCGCGCACCTCTTCGTTGGGCAAGTGCTCCAGCAGGGCGGTCAGGTCATCGGGGACCATCCCGGAGAGCACCCATTGCAACTCGCTGCGCTCTAGCGTTTGCAACAGTTCGTGCTGGAGGCTGAGATCGAGATGGGAGAAGACTTCGCTACGTAGTTCATCACTGATCTGGCGGAACAGCACCAGTTGCTGGGGCGGCTCCAGCGTCATCAGCATGCGTGCGATATCCTGCACCCGCAGCCCTTCCAGCTCGACGCGCAGTGCCTGGGTATCATTGGCTGAGATCAGATCGCGAATGCGATCCAGTGTTTCTTCGTAGGGAAATTCCACGCCACACTCCCGGGGTCTTGCCGGGTAGACACTGCCATGGAGCTTGCCTGCAGCACACTCATCTCCAGGCCCACGGCCAGGAGCTGGGGAGGACGGAGTGTCAGGCCCGCGGTGGGCCTGTTTTTACCGGACCCTGCGGGCGGGCCGGCGTTGAAGTCAAGCCAGGCTCGGGAGCGCAGGATCCTTGCTGGGTGAGCTTTCCAAAGTCAGTGGTTCCCGGTGTTTAGTTGGCGTTAGTCTAACGCGAAAGAGCCTGTGATAGTAGCGCCAAGGGTTTCATTATGTGTGAACTTTTTGTGAGTTGTACGCATTGTTAAGAGACCAGCCCAGCGACATCCACGGTATCGATCTGCCCCTTATCCAGGTACTCATTGGCGTAGCGTTCGAAGAGACGTTCACGTATGAACAGGTCGAACAGATCCGGGTCGATATGCTGGTCTTGCTTCATGAATTTCAGGATGCGCAAGGCCTCGGAGAGCTTCTTGCCTTCTTTGTAGGGCCGGTCGCGCGCGGTGAGGGCCTCGAAGATATCGGCGATCGCCATGATGCGGGCCTGCACCGACATCTGTTCGCCGGTCAGTCCGCGTGGGTAGCCAGTACCGTCCATCTTCTCGTGGTGGCCGCCAGCGTATTCGGGCACGTTGCGCAGATGTTTGGGGAAGGGGAGGGTCTCCAGCATCTTGATGGTGGCGACGATGTGGTTGTTGATCACCTCGCGCTCCTCCGGGGTGAGGGTGCCCTTGGCAATACAGAGGTTGTAGATCTCATTCTCACTCAGCAGCGGCACCGACTCGCCGTTGTAGCACCAGCGACGTTGGCCAATCTGCGCGATGCGCTGCTGGTCGGCTTGCGCCATGAACTCGCCGCCGGTATTGCTGATATGCAGAAGGTCCAGCTCCTCGTCCAACTCGCGCAGGGTTTGCTGATACTGCTGCTGCAATGCCTGCGTATCGGGTTGCTCGCCCCGCTCATGGGCCGCCAACTGTTGGCGCAGCATGGCGATCTCGGCGTCACGCTTGAGGATCTGTACGCGGGTGTCGACGGTCTCAATACGGTCGTAGATGGTCTCCAGCTTGGTCGACTTGTCTACCACATACTCGGGGGTGGTGATCTTGCCGCAGTCGTGTAGCCAGGCGGCGATGGACAGTTCGTAGCGATCATCGTCGCTCAGGGTGAAATCCTTCAGCGGGCCCTGCTCGGTGGCGTGGGCCGCCTCGGCGAGCATCATGGTTAATACCGGCACCCGTTTGCAGTGGCCGCCGGTATAGGGGGACTTTTCATCGATCGCCGTCGCCACCAGCTGGATCAATGATTCAAGCAGGTTTTTCAGGTCACCGATCAGGCGGTGATTGGTAAGCGCGATCGCCGCCTGAGAGGCCAGTGACTCGGTCAGGTGCTGCGCCTCCTCATCGAAAGGGATGATGCTGTCATCGAGCGGATCCTGGGCATTGAGCAGTTGCAGCACCCCGATGATGTCGCCTTCGTGGTTCTTCAGTGGCACGGTGAGAAAGGACACGGAGCGGTAGCCGGTTTTGCTGTCGAACTCTTTGGTGCCTGCGAAATCGAAGCCCTCGGCGTTATAGGCATCGGGGATATTGACGGTGCAGTCGTGCAAGACCGTGTGGGTGACCACCATGTGGGTGTTGGGCTTGCCGTTTGCATCGTAAAGCGGGATCGGTGCGAAGGGGATCGGCTTGCCCGTGGAGCCCCCCATGGCAAAGTCAAGGGAGTCGGTGCGTACGATCTCCATCTTCACCGTGTTGTCTTCCTGCACCGAGTAGAGGGTACCGCCATCGGCGTGGGTCAATTCCTTGGCACCGAGCAGGATCATCTCCAGCAGCTTGCTGGTATCCCGCTCGGCCGACAAGGCGATGCCTATCTCGGTCAGTTTATCGATGCGCTTGAGTAACTGGTCACTGCCAGACATGCCCGTCTCCTGCCTCGCTGGGGTTGAACAAAGGCCTTCTGCGGCTTTCGGTGGTTGGCAACTGCCTATATAATAGGGCAAATTCCCCTTTGCTAATGCGACCAGTTTAGCAGAGTACGGCCCTGTATGAGCGATGTCTGATTGCCGCCTTAAGACTGAACGTCGCCTCATTTCACCGCACAATCTTCAGGTATTTCTATGCTTCGTCGCACCCTTGTTGGCCTTTCCATCTCCCTGCTGTGTGTCCATGGCCACGCCGGGGTGGAGCCTGTGGAAGCGGCGCTGGAGGCCGGTGACTACCAGCGGGCGCTCGCCCTGTTGTCCGATGGGGCGAAGGCGCAGGACCCCGCTAAGCAGTTGCTGCTGGGGGTGGCCTTGACCGGCCTGGGGCGTTACGAGGATGCTGGCGCGGTCTACCAGGCGCTGATCAGCGAGTGGCCCGCACAACCCCAGGCCTACAACAACCTGGCAGCACTGCATGCCCGTCAGGGCATGTTGGACGAGGCCCGCGAGCTGCTGGAACAGGCGCTGCGCACCGATCCGAACTATGCTACGGTCTATGACAACCTGACCCGCATCACCGTGGAGATCAGCCGCAGTTCCTACGCCCGCGCCCTGCGTCTGCAAGGTGACGCCGACGCTATGGAGCTGGTGGCGCTGCGACAGATGCACCCAGCCGAGGCCCAGCCGGTGACGGTGATCCAGCTCGCTGCGGCGGCGCAAGAGGAGGCAACGGCCACCCCGGCGACGCACGCGCCGACACCAACGCCCCCTGAGCCCGAACCCACTGCCGAGCCGGTTTCCGAGCCAGTTGCCGAGAGAGTACCCCCCGAACCGGAGCCGCAACCTGAACCCGTACCAGAACCTAAGCCCGCACCGGAAGCCGAGCCCGAGCCGCCGCGTACGGAGCATACGGCGTCAGCGCGCAGCCACGAGGTCGAGGCCCCCGTGGAGACCGAGGCCACCAAGGCCGATATTCAGGCAGCGATGCGGCAGTGGGCGGCGTATTGGTCTGCCCAGGATGTGGACGGCTATCTGTCGGCCTACAGTGATGCCTTTGTGCCGGTCGGGAATCTGAGCCTGTCCCAATGGCAGGCGCAGCGCCGCGACCGGTTGGCCCGTCCGAACCGTATCGAGGTGGCGCTGGACGAGATGGCGATCGAATTGCTGGAGGAAGGGCGCGCCCGGG
>SLDE01000251.1 GCA_007125455.1 Ectothiorhodospiraceae bacterium | reverse complement strand
TGCACACTTCAGGGTGGCATGGTCTGAGGCAGTAACGGGGTACCTGTCGATGCAGGTACAGATTCACAATCATACAACCCGCCTTGCTGGCAGTTTTGGGGCAACGCGGTTTTTTACTTTCAGGTTACCAAGCGATGAGCGAAAGCTTTGCAGAACTTTTTGAAGAGAGCCTTGTTACTACCCAGATGCGTCCGGGCTCCATTGTATCCGGCGTCGTTGTCTCCATAGGCTCCGATGTTGTTGTCGTCAATGCCGGCCTCAAATCTGAAGGCATGATCCCGGTCGAGCAGTTCCGTAACGAGAGCGGCGAGATCGAAGTGGCCGTCGGCGATAGCGTCGATGTGGCACTGGAAGCGGTTGAAGATGGCTTCGGTGCAACCCGCCTGTCCCGCGAAAAGGCCAAGCGTGCCGAATCCTGGACCCGCCTGGAGAAGGCTCACGACGCCGACGAGACCGTGACCGGTCGCATTATCGACAAGGTCAAGGGCGGCTTCACCGTCGAGCTCAAGGACATCCGCGCCTTCCTGCCCGGTTCCCTGGTCGACGTACGTCCAGTACGCGATACCGCCTACCTCGAAGGCAAGGACCTGGAATTCAAGGTTATCAAGCTCGATCGCAAGCGTAACAACGTGGTTGTTTCCCGCCGCGCGGTGGTTGAAACCGAGACCAGTGAAGAGCGCGAAGCGCTGCTCGCCAGCCTGCAGGATGGCCAGGTGGTTAAGGGTATCGTCAAGAACCTCACCGACTACGGCGCCTTTGTCGACCTCGGTGGTATCGATGGCCTGCTGCACATTACCGACATGGCCTGGAAGCGCGTTAAGCACCCCAGCGAGATCGTCAATGTGGGCGACGAGATCGATGTCAAGGTCCTCAAGTTCGACCGCGAGCGCAACCGTGTCTCCCTCGGCCTCAAGCAGATGGGCGACGATCCGTGGGAAGATATCACCCGCCGTTACCCGGAGGGCACCCGCCTGTTCGGTACCGTCACCAACCTCACCGATTACGGCTGCTTTGTCGAGATCGAAGAGGGTGTCGAAGGCCTGGTACATGTCTCCGAGATGGATTGGACCAACAAGAACATCCATCCCTCCAAGGTCGTGCAGCTGGGCGACGAGACCGAGGTCATGGTGCTGGATATCGACGCCGAGCGCCGTCGTATCTCCCTGGGCATGAAGCAGTGCGTTGCCAATCCTTGGGAACATTTCGCTGCTACCCATAACAAGGGCGACAAGGTCTCCGGTAACATCAAGTCCATTACCGACTTTGGTATCTTTATCGGTCTTGAGGGTGGTATCGACGGTCTGGTTCACATGTCCGACATCTCCTGGAGTGACTCCGCTGAAGACGTGGTACACAACTTCAAGAAGGGCGACGAAGTTGAAGCGGTTATCCTCGCCATCGATCCCGAGCGTGAGCGCATCTCCCTGGGTATCAAGCAGATGGAGCAGGATCCAATCTCCGACTTCATGTCTGCTAACCCCAAGGGCAGCATCATCAACGGTACCGTGGGTGAAGTTGACGCTAAGGGCGCCATCATCAAGCTGGGCGATGAGGTCGAAGGTTACCTGCGTGCCTCCGAGATCTCCCAGGATCGCATTGAGGATGCCCGCAGTGTGTTGAAGGAAGGTGAAGCGATTGAAGCCAAGTTCATTGGTATCGACCGTAAAAACCGCACCATCAACCTCTCTATCAAGGCCAAGGATAGCGACGACGAACACGAAGCTATTCAGGACTACAAGCGTTCTGCGCCGATCAACCCAACCCTGGGTGATCTGCTCAAGGAACAGATGGAAAACAAGTAAGCCTCGCCTTACGGGTATGGATGGGGTCGCCCTGACCCCATCCGCTATCCGGCTACAGGATCATTAAATGACCAAATCCGAACTGATCGATATCCTCTCGCGTAAGCAGCAACAGCTTCCATACAAAGATGTTGAGCTGGCGGTGAAGACCGTACTGGAGACCATGGCCAATTCCCTGGCTGGCGGTGATCGTATAGAGATCCGTGGTTTTGGTAGCTTTTCCCTGCATTACCGTCCACCGCGCATGGGGCGTAACCCCAAGACCGGTGAAGCGGTGGCGCTCAGTGCCAAGTATGTACCGCACTTCAAGCCTGGCAAGGAGTTGCGTGATCGCGTCAACGAGGGTCTCAGCAAGGGTCATACCATCCAGCAAGAGGGCGGCTGATTACCCGGCTTTCCCCCTGCGCTGTATCTGCACCCCTTCCTTTCCGATAATCCTACCGCGTCGATCGCATTTCCGTCGATCGAATCACTGATTACTGCTAAAGTGATCAACGATGAAACGCCTAATCATACTCTTTCTCCTGCTATTACTCGCTGCCCTGGCGGCGTTGCTTACTGCGCTCAATACCGAGCCGGTCAGCTTCGACTATTATCTGGCACAGGCACAATTACCCCTCGCCGTCATGCTGTTGTTGAGTTTTGTCGCAGGCACCGTACTCACCCTGCTTAGCTGCCTGGCCTGGTTATGGCATGCACACTGGCAAAGCCGCCAGCTACGCAAGCAACTGGCCACCACCCAGCAAGAGATCCGCAACCTGCGGGATATCCCGATCAAGGACCATTATTGATGGGGATCGAGTTGCTCTTTCTGCTGCTTCCGGTAGCAGCCTTTTCCGGGTGGTTACTGGGGCGTAGCGACAAGCGTCGCAAGCGCACTGGCACCCAGCTTAATCCCCGTTATTACCAAGGCCTGAACTACCTACTCGATGAACAGCCCGATGAGGCGTTGGATGTCTTTATCGGCCTGTCGGAGCTGGACAGTGATTCGGTGGAGATCCAGTTTGCTCTGGCGGCGCTCTTTCTGCGCCGTGGCGAGGTGGAGCGGGCGATCCGTATCCACCAAAACCTGATCGCCCGTCCGACCCTTTCGGCCGAGCACAAACGTCAGGCCCTATTCGCCCTTGCCAAGGACTATATGGGGGCCGGCCTGTTGGATCGTGCGGAAAACCTCTTTCTCGACCTAAGCAATGATCCAGTACACGGTGCCGCCAGTCGCCAACAATTACTGGAGATCTTTCAACGTGAAAAGGAATGGCGCAAGGCCATTGGGGTGGCCGAGCAGTTGCGTGGCAACGAGCGCGAACAATATCGCCCCGTGCTGGCGCACTACTATTGTGAGCTGGCCGAGCTGGATCTTAAAAAGGGCGATTGGGCACAAATGCAACAGCACCTGCGCCAGGCCATCGACAGTGATCGCAACAGCGTACGTGCCAGCCTGCTGGAAGCACGGCGGGCAATAGAGCGTGCCGAATGGCGGCAGGCGATCCAGGCGGCCAGTCGGGTGGAGAGCCAGGACCCGGACTACCTACCACTGGTATTGGAGCCCTTACACCAGGCATACGTTCAGTTAGAGCGAGGCGAGGAGTTTGTGCGCTATCTGGAGCAGTTGGCGGCGCGTTTTTCCCAGCAGCCGATCGGCGACTATCTGGTCACTCTCTACATGCAGCGTGGTGCCCGTGAACAGGCCCAGCGACTGCTCGAAGACCGCCTGGCCCAGCAAGCCAGTCTCAACGGCCTGGCCAGGCTGATTGGCTTGCTGCGCGATCGCCAGGGGGGCGAGCAACCCTGGCAGCAACTGCACGAGGTCAGCCAGCGCTTAATCGAGCACAAACCCAGCTACCAGTGCCGGGACTGCGGTTACCAGGGACGCACCATGCTCTGGCAGTGCCCCAGTTGCAAGCACTGGAATAGCATCAAGCCGGTTTAATCCCATGCCTGCGCTGTAGTATCATGAGCGGCTTTTCTGCCCCGGATCTTTCACTGCCGGGTTACAGCGCATAAAACACCCTGAGAATAGGCCATCCGAATATGCTGGAAGTCAATCCGATAGTAAATCAAATCAAAGACATGCAAGGGCGTGTAGATGCCCTGAGGGGGTATCTTTGACTACGATGTCAAACAGGAGCGTTTGGTAGAGGTCTGCCGCGAACTGGAAGACCCCAATGTCTGGAACAAACCCGAGTATGCCCAGGAGCTGGGGCGTGAGCGGGTTGCACTGGAGAAGGTAGTCGAGACCATCGACGATCTCACCGGCACCCTTGGCGATGCCGGGGATCTGTTGGCGATGGCCGTGGAGGAGGGGGACGAGGAGACGGTCAACTCCGTGTCGGCCGATCTGGCCGAGGCAGAGAAAGCCCTCGAAGCCCTGGAGTTTCGGCGCATGTTTGCCGGTCAAATGGATCCCAGCAACGCCTACCTGGATATCCAGTCCGGCTCCGGTGGTACCGAGGCCCAGGACTGGGCCAGCATACTGCTACGCATGTATCTACGCTGGGGTGAGCGCCGTGGCTTCAAAACCGAGCTGATGGAGGTCTCCGACGGGGAGGTCGCCGGGATCAAGAGCGCCACCATTCGCTTTGAAGGCGAATATGCCTTTGGCTGGCTGCGTACCGAAACCGGGGTACACCGTTTGGTGCGCAAGTCGCCATTCGACTCGGGCAACCGTCGCCACACCTCCTTTGCCTCGGTGTTCGTCTCTCCCGAGATCGACGACAGCATCGAGATCGATATCAATCCGGCCGACCTACGCATCGACGTGTACCGGGCCTCCGGTGCCGGTGGTCAGCATGTTAACCGTACCGAGTCGGCGGTACGTATCACCCATAACCCCAGCGGGATCGTGGTGCAGTGCCAGAACGATCGCTCCCAGCACAAGAACAAAGATCAGGCCATGAAGCAGCTCAAGGCCAAGCTGTATGAACTGGAGATGCAAAAGCGCAGTGCCGACCAACAGGCGCTGGAAGAGAGCAAGTCGGATATCGGCTGGGGCTCGCAGATCCGCTCCTATGTACTCGATCAGTCGCGTATCAAGGATTTGCGCACCAGTGTCGAGACCAGCAACACCCAGGCGGTACTGGATGGGGACCTGGACGAGTTTATCGAGGCCAGCCTCAAGAGCGGCCTATAACGGCAGGGACGAGGTAGGAGAAGCAGCAGCTCTCTCGCTCCTACCTCGTATCCATGTATAGCGGCGATACCCGCCGGGCATGACACAGATTAGGTAGATACTTGATGAGTGACGAACAGAAACAAACCACTGCGCTGGATGAAAACAAGCTGATCCAGGAGCGCCGTCAGAAGCTCGGCGTGATCCGCGAGCAGGGCAATGCCTTCCCCAACGATTTTCGCCGTAACGTAGTCGCCGGTGAGCTGCATGCCAAGTACGACGAGGTTGGCGGCGAAGAGCTGGAGGCCAACCCGGTGCGGGTGAGTGTGGCCGGTCGGATGATGAGCAAACGCATCATGGGCAAGGCCTCCTTTGCCCATATCAAGGACATGTCCGGTACGCTGCAGCTGTTCGTTCAGCGCGATAGCCTGCCCGAAGGCCTGTACAACGAGCAGTTTAAGAAGTGGGATGTGGGCGACATCATCGGTGCCGAAGGGGTGCTGTTCCGCACCAAGACCGGTGAACTCTCCCTCAAGGTCGATAGCATTCGTCTGCTTACCAAATCCTTGCGTCCCTTGCCGGAAAAGTGGCACGGACTCAGTGATCAGGAGACCCGCTACCGTCAGCGTTATGTGGATCTCATCATTAACGATGTGACCCGCCAGACCTTCAAGATCCGTTCCCGGATTGTGCAAACCATCCGAGAGTTCCTGGTGGAACGTGATTTTCTTGAAGTGGAAACACCGATGATGCAGGCCATCCCCGGTGGTGCCAGCGCACGCCCCTTCACCACCTACCACAATGCCCTGGACATGGATCTCTATCTGCGCATCGCCCCGGAGCTCTACCTCAAGCGCCTGGTGGTGGGCGGCTTTGAGCGGGTGTTCGAGATCAACCGCAACTTCCGTAACGAGGGGCTCTCCACCCGTCACAACCCCGAGTTCACCATGCTCGAGTTCTACCAGGCCTACGCCGACTACCACGACCTGATGGATCTGACCGAGGCGATGCTGCGCCGGGTAGCCGAAGATGTGCTGGGCAATACCACCGTCGAGTATCAGGGAGAAAGCTACCACTTCGGCGAGCCCTTCCAGCGGATGACGGTGAAAGACGCCATCCTCCACTTCAACCCGGAGATCCTGCCGGCACAGCTGGAATCCCTGGAGGAGGCGAGCAAGCTGGCCGAGGGCTTGGGGATCCCGCTCAAGCCCAGTTACGGGCTGGGCAAGGTACAGATCGAGATCTTCGAAAAGACCGTCGAGCACCGCCTCAAGGAGCCGACCTTCATCACCGCCTATCCCACCGAGGTCTCGCCACTGGCCCGCCCCAGCGATGCCGATCCCTTTGTCACCGATCGCTTTGAATTTTTTGTCGGCGGGCGCGAGATCGCCAATGGCTTCTCCGAGCTGAACGACCCGGAAGACCAGGCCGAACGCTTCCGCAAGCAGGTAGAGGAGAAGGCTGCCGGTGACGAAGAGGCGATGCACTTCGATGCCGACTACATCGTGGCCCTGGAACACGGCCTGCCGCCGACCGCCGGGGAGGGGATCGGGATCGATCGTCTGGTGATGCTGTTTACCGACTCGCCATCCATCCGTGACGTACTGCTCTTCCCCCACATGCGTGCCAGTAGTTAATCGACTGCAGCGCTGGCTCCTGGCGCGCCTGCTGCGTCGTCACCGGATCCCGCAACCACTTTGGGGCCGCGCCGTTGCGGCCCTCCCGCTGTTACAGGCCTATTCACCGAGACAACGCCATCAACTCCGGGTCATGGCCAGTCGCTTTCTACGCCAGAAGGTCATCAACGGGGCCGGGGGACTGGAACCGACCCCGTGGATGGCCGTGGTGGTCGCCGCCCAGGCCTGTGTGCCGGTGTTGGCGCTGGGACTGCGCTGGTATCGGGGCTGGCGCGAGATCCTGCTCTATCCGCAGCGCTTTTTGGTGCAGGAAAACTGGCAGGGCGAGGATGGCGTGGTCCATCAGGGGGAGGAGTGGCACATCGGCGAGGCCTGGGAGCAAGGCCTGCTTATCCTGAGCTGGAGTGAGATTGATCCCGATGGCGAACAGCCCGAGAGCCACGGCTTGAATGTGGTGATCCACGAGTTTGCCCACAAGATCGATGCAGCAAATGGCCACGCCGATGGCTATCCCCCTTTGCACCGCGACATGAATACCCCGGAATGGACCAAGGTATTTACTCATCATTACAACAACTTAGTAAGGGAAGTTGAAGCCGGGCATGAAACCGATATCGACCCCTATGCCGCCACCCACCCGGCCGAGTTCTTCGCGGTGTTGAGCGAGTATTTCTTTTGCGATCCCCCGTGGCTGGCAAGCCGCTACCCCGATCTCTACCAGCTACTGTGCCGCTTCTACCAACAGGAACCCTACACACCTCGTCATTGAGTTTGTTTTGTATAGCTTTTTTGTCATGCCTCGTCCCGTCTACCGCTAAAGATCGCCTAAATATACGCTAAAGCTGCCTTATTTTGGTGCAAAAGCGCGTACCAAGGGCTGTGTGAATTATTTTGCAATATATGTACAAACTCACTTGCACTACACTCGGGTAAGCCATATCTTGGGTAGGT
>SLDE01000129.1 GCA_007125455.1 Ectothiorhodospiraceae bacterium | reverse complement strand
TATTATTAGCACTCACGCGAGGGGAGTGCTAACAATCCTCAGCCACCCCAAGCGGCACGCCGCCCTGTGCAGGATGGCGCTATGTCGTTTCAAACCATTTGTTGACTGAAGGAGAGCTAAATGAACATTCGTCCACTGCATGACCGTGTACTTGTCCGTCGCATGGAGGAAGAGACCACTACCGCTGCGGGCATTGTGCTGCCTGGTTCCGCTGCCGAGAAGCCCAACCAGGGTGAGATATTGGCTGTAGGCAAGGGCCGTATCCTGGAAAACGGCGATGTACGCCCGATGGATGTCAAGGTAGGAGACAAGGTGCTGTTCGGCCAGTACGCAGGTACCTCCGTCAAGGTTGACGGCGAAGAGCTGCTGATGATGCGTGAAGAAGACATCATGGGCGTCGTAGAGGCCTGATTTTTCGTCCTGACAAGCTAACCGAATTCAAGAGGATTTACCCAAGATGAGTGCAAAAGAAGTAAAGTTCGCTGATGATGCCCGCCACCTGATGCTGAAAGGGGTGAACACCCTGGCCAACGCGGTCAAGGTTACCCTCGGTCCCAAGGGCCGCAACGTGGTTCTGGAAAAGAGCTTTGGCGCGCCGACCATCACCAAGGATGGCGTCTCCGTGGCCAAAGAGATCGAGCTGGAGAACAAGTTCGAGAACATGGGCGCGCAGATGGTGAAAGAGGTTTCCTCGCAGACCTCCGATATCGCCGGTGACGGCACCACCACCGCGACCGTACTGGCCCAGGCCTTCCTGCGTGAAGGGATGAAGGCCGTGACCGCCGGGATGAACCCGATGGATCTCAAGCGCGGTATCGACAAGGCCGTGATCGCCGCCGTGGCAGAGCTGAAGAAGCTCTCCAAGCCCTGTGCCGACGGTAAGTCGATCACCCAGGTAGGCACCATCTCGGCCAACTCCGACGAAACCATCGGCAATATCATTGCCGAGGCGATGGATAAGGTCGGTAAGGAAGGGGTGATCACCGTCGAAGACGGCACCTCGCTGATCGACGAATTGGACGTGGTTGAAGGTATGCAGTTCGATCGCGGCTACCTCTCCCCCTACTTCGTCAACAACCAGGAAAAGATGGTCGCCGAGCTGGAAGACCCCTACATCCTGTTGTGTGACAAGAAGATCTCCAACATCCGTGAGCTGCTGCCGGTGCTGGAAGGCGTCGCCAAGGCGGGTAAGCCGCTGATGATTGTCGCCGAAGACATCGAAGGCGAAGCACTGGCCACCCTGGTGGTCAACTCCATCCGTGGCATCGTCAAGGTGGCTGCGGTCAAGGCACCGGGCTTCGGTGATCGCCGCAAGGCCATGCTGCAGGATATCGCCATCCTCAGCGGTGGTCAGGTGATCTCCGAAGAGGTTGGCCTGAGCCTGGAAAAGGCGACCCTGGACGATCTGGGTACCGCCAAGCGCGTAGTGGTCTCCAAGGAGAACACCGTGATCGTTGATGGTGCCGGTCAGGCCGCTGAGATCGAAGGCCGCGTTGCCCAGATCCGCGCCCAGATCGAAGAAACCAGCTCCGACTATGACCGTGAAAAGCTGCAGGAACGCGTCGCCAAGCTGGCCGGCGGTGTGGCAGTGATCAAGGTCGGTGCCGCTACCGAGATGGAAATGAAGGAAAAGAAGGCACGCGTGGAAGATGCCCTGCACGCCACCCGCGCCGCCGTTGAGGAAGGTGTGGTGCCTGGCGGTGGTGTTGCCCTGGTACGCGCCCTCAAGAACCTGGGTGAACTGACCGGTGACAACCACGATCAGGACGTAGGCATCAGCCTCGCCCTGCGCTCCATGGAAGAGCCGCTGCGTCAGATCGTTACCAACGCCGGTGACGAGGCCTCCGTGGTACTCAACAACGTTCGCGACGGTGACGGCAATTACGGCTATAACGCCGCCACTGGTGAGTATGGCGACATGATCGAAATGGGGATCCTCGACCCGACCAAGGTAACCCGCTCTGCACTGCAGAACGCCGCCTCGGTTGCTGGCCTGATGATCACCACCGAAGCGATGATCGCCGAGATCCCGCAGAAGGACGGTGGTGCACCGGCGGGCGACATGGGTGGCATGGGCGGTATGGGCGGCATGGGCATGATGTAAGCCTGTCCCCAAACGAAGCCTGGGCCAGGGATGGCCTGCAACACCCCGCCACGGCAACGTGGCGGGGTGTTGTCGTTTAGGGGGAGCAGTGTTTTGTTGTGCTGGATTGTGTTTACTCGCCCCCTGTATCGCGAATCTTCGCGCCCTATTTGGCACTATGCCTGCGAGTGGGCGAGCAGTTAACGTGGATAATTGCTTGATGGGGCCTACTTCAGGGCATAAACTGATGGGGTAATAAAACAATTAAACCCATCAAAAACAAGGGTATAGTTTGGAGGAGTCATCCAAGATGTATAGCAAGTCCACAGCAGTAGTTTCTGTATTCCCGGCGGCAGGACGTATTCTGCTGTTGGCGTTTTTCCTGCTTCACGGGGTAGCCAAGGCCGATGAACTGACCCTGTCGATCAGTCTGGGGCTCTCTCCGCAACAAGCGGCTCAGGCCTATCAACCGATAGTAAACTACCTGAGTGAGGCAACGGGCCAGCCGATCCGGCTGCAGACCAGTCTGAACGCATTGACCCACTGGCAGTTGATGCGCCGCCAAGACTACGATTTGGTGCTGGACGGTCCAGCATTCACCGCCTATCGCGCAGCCAAGATGGACTACACCGTGATCGGCAAGTTGCCCGACGTGCTCAGCTTCACCTTGGTGGCCCATGCCGATCAGATGCTGTTCGAGTCCGATGAGCTGATTGGGCGTACCGTTGCTAGTCAACCCTCACCGTCACTCGGGGCCCTGCGCCTGGCCCAGCTCTACCCCAATCCGATGCGCCAGCCCGATCTTATCCAGCGCGATACCCATGCGGCCGCAGGGCGTGCTGTGGTTGAGGGGAATGCCGTGGGTGCGATGATCCCCTCACCATTGGTGGCGAGTTTTCCCGATCTGGTGCCGATCTATATCTCGGAACAGGCCCCGGCACCGGGGTTCTCTACCAGCCCTCGTGTCAGTCCAGAGGTTCGTCAGCGCTTGCGTCAGGCCCTGTTGGATGCCCCCAATAATGAGGCTGGTCGTGCCATGCTGGAGGCGTTGAATGTGCCGGAGTTTGAGGCGGCCAACAACGCGACCTATCTGGGGTTGGAGACCATGCTGGAAGGGCTTTGGGGGTACTGATATCGGGATGAGGGACGCGGGGTGAGACGCTGGGAGGATGCTTGTGCTTCGTCCTCTGCTTTCAAATTGTGGATAGCAGGGCCTGCTTTCCTGTATCTTGTGGACTTGTATTCTCCACAGCACCGAGAGCCATGACATCTATCCTTCAGAGCGCCGATCTCCCCGCTTCCCTGCACGAGCGTGCCGAACGACTCCATGGGCAGCTGGCCGAGACCTTCCCCGAACTGGCAGGGTCCGATTGGGCTGCGGAGATCCACAAGGTCTGGCTGCTCAGTGAGTTCGTTACCCAGTCCTGCCTACGCGATACCACCCTGTTACCGGAGCTGCTCGATAGTGGCGATCTGCACCGCGAGTATGCCAGGGATGAACTGCGGGAGCGTGTCGAGGCGGCGCTGGTCGACTGCAGCAACGAACAGCAACTGGGTGAGCGGTTGCGCAAGCTGCGCAGGCGCGAGATGGTACGCATTGGGTGGCGCGATCTGGCTGGCCACGCCGATATGGTGGAGACCACCGCGGATCTCTCTGCGCTGGCCGATGCCTGCATCGACATCGCGCTGGAACGTCTGTACGGCTGGCTGGGCGAGCAGTGGGGGATCCCCTGTGATGTCGAGGGCACACCGCAGCAATTGGTGGTGATCGGTATGGGTAAGCTCGGTGCCCATGAACTCAACTACTCCTCCGATGTGGATCTGATCTTCACCTACCCCGAGGACGGCGAGACCCGCGACGGGCGCCGCAGCATCTCCAATCAGGAATACTTCATCAAGCTTGGCCAGGCACTGATCCGCAGCCTGGACACCAACACCGCCTACGGCTTCGTGTTTCGTGTCGATATGCGCCTGCGCCCCTTTGGCGAGAGTTCGGCGCTGGCGCTAAGCTTCGATGCGATGGAGGACTACTACCAGGTGCACGGTCGCGAGTGGGAGCGCTACGCGATGATCAAGGCGCGGGTGGTGGCCGGTGACAAGCAGGCCGGGGCGGAGCTGATGACCCGACTCAAGCCCTTTGTCTATCGCAAATACGTGGATTTTGGTGCCTTTGAGTCGCTGCGCGAGATGAAGGCGATGATCGCCCGTGAGGTGGCGCGCAAGGGCATGGATGACAACGTTAAGCTGGGGGCTGGCGGGATCCGCGAGGTGGAGTTCATCGGTCAGGCCTTTCAGCTGATTCGCGGTGGTCGTGAGAAGACCCTGCAGGTGCGACGCATCCTCTCGGTGCTGGAGGCGCTGCGTGGCTTTGATTTGCTGCCGGACTTCGTGGTCGATGAATTGGTCGAGGCCTACACCTTCTTGCGCAATGTGGAGCATCGCCTGCAGGAATACGCCGAGCAGCAGACCCACATGCTGCCTGAAGACGAAGAAGGCCGCGCCCGCCTGGCCTGGGCGATGGGTTTTGCCGACTGGGCACCGTTCGACACGGTGCTGCGTGGCCACATGCGCCTGGTGCACGAGCACTTTGACCAGGTCTTTGCCGCACCGCAGACCGAACACGCCGAGGGTGACAGCCTGGATCTCACCGGGGTATGGCAGGGGCTGCTGGATGATGAGGCGGCCTTCGATGCCCTGCAGCAGGCGGGTTTCAACGACCCAGGGGAGTCTTATCGTCTGATCCAGGCCTTGCGCAAGGGGCGTGCCTATCTGGGCATGAGCGCCCAGGGGCGCACCCGCATGAACCACCTGATACCACTGATGATCGGTGCGGTGGGGGCGGCGCAACACCCGGATGCCACGCTGGGGCGTCTGCTGCAATTACTGGAGTCCATCGGGCGGCGCAGTGCCTATATCGCCCTGCTGGTGGAAAACCCCATGGCCCTCTCCCAGCTGGTACGCCTGTGCGACGCCAGTCCGTGGATCGCCCACCACCTGAGCCGCTACCCCCAGCTGCTCGATGAGTTGCTCGATCCGCGCAGCCTCTACCAGCCGCCCCAGCGCGAGACGATCCAGAACGAGGTGCGTCAGCGCCTGATGTCCCTCGATCCCGAGGACATGGAGGCACAGATGGACGTGCTGCGCCACATCAAGCAGGCGGCGGTGTTGCGTGTCGCCGCTGCCGACGTGATGGAGGCGGTCCCTCTCATGATAGTGAGCGATCACCTCACCGATATCGCCGAGGTGATGGTGGAGGCGGCCTTTGATCTGGCTTGGCGTCACCTGGTGGCACGTCATGGCCGTCCGCTGTGTGGCGACAGCCGGGTCTGCGATAGCGGCTTTGCGGTGATCGCCTATGGCAAGATGGGCGGGCTGGAATTGGGTTATGGTTCCGATCTGGATATCGTCTTCCTGCACAGCCCGGAAAGCTCCGGTCGGCAGACTACCGGCGACAAGCCGGTGGACAACGCCGTGTTCTACGCCCGCTTGGGCCAGCGCATGATCCATATCCTGAACACCCGCACGCCCGCCGGGGTGCTCTATGAGGTGGACACCCGCCTGCGCCCCAGCGGAGCCTCGGGGCTGCTGGTAAGCAATATCGACGCCTTTGCCGACTACCAGCGTGAGCATGCCTGGACCTGGGAACACCAGGCCCTGGTACGTGCACGTCTGGTGACCGGCGATGCCGGGATCGCCGAGGCCTTTGTCCGGGTGCGCGAGGAGATCCTCACCCGCCAACGGGATCAGGAGGCACTGCGCCACGATGTGCGCGAAATGCGTGAGAAGATGCGCCAGACCCTGAGTAAGTCCGAGGCAGGAAAATTTGACCTGAAACAGGACCGTGGCGGTATCGCCGATATCGAATTTATGGTGCAATATGCGGTTCTGGCCTGGGCCCATGCCCATCCCGAACTGCTGCGCTACAGCGACAACATCCGTCTGCTGGAGACTCTGGCCGCCTGCGGGCGGATGCTCGAGGCCGACAGCGCGCTGTTGTGCGACGCCTACCGCAGCTACCGCCAACGCCTGCACCAGTTCGCCCTGCAGGAATTGCCGGGGCTGGTGAATGAGGGCGAGTTTGCCGAGCAGCGCGCCGAGGTGGAGCGCCTGTGGCAGGAACTGGTGGGTAGCTGATGAGCGGCGTGTCCGCAGGCTTTACTTGGTAGCGAAGCTGTCTGCTGGTTGGGCGAGGGAAAAGGTACGAGAGCACCGTAGGGTGGATAAGCCGCGCGCATCCACCAAAAAGTTGACTGATGAGTTTGAGGAGAGCATGACAATGACGATGGATGACCGTGATGGTGTCATCTGGTTTGATGGCAAGATGGTCCCTTGGCGTGAGGCCAAGACCCACGTACTGACCCATACCCTGCACTACGGCATGGGGGTGTTTGAGGGGGTGCGAGCCTATAAGACCGAACAGGGCACGGCGATCTTCCGACTGCATGAGCATACCGATCGTCTGTTCCGCTCGGCCCATATCCTCAATATGCCGATGCCCTTCGACAAGGAGACCATCAACCAGGCCCAGCTCGACGCGGTGCGCGAGAACAAGCTGGAGTCGGCCTATATCCGCCCGATGTGCTTCTACGGCTCCGAGGGTATGGGCCTGCGTGCCGATAACCTCAAGGTGCATGTAATGGTAGCCGCCTGGTCCTGGGGGGCCTACCTGGGTGCTGAGGGGATGGAAAAGGGGATCCGTATCCGCACCTCTTCCTACACCCGCCACCACGTCAATATCACCATGTGCAAGGCCAAGGCCAACGGCAACTACATGAACTCCATGCTGGCCCTGCAAGAGGCGATCGCCTGTGGCTACGACGAGGCCATGCTGCTGGATAACGAAGGCTACGTGGCCGAGGGCAGTGGTGAGAACATCTTCCTGGTGCGCGATGGTGCTCTCATCACCCCAGACCTCACCTCGGCACTGGATGGTATCACCCGCAATACCATCTTCCGTTTGGCCAAGGAGATCGGCCTGGAGATCCGCGAAAAGCGTATCACCCGCGATGAGGTCTATATCGCCGATGAGGCCTTCTTCACCGGTACCGCTGCCGAGGTGACCCCGATCCGCGAGGTGGACAACCGTGCCATTGGTAACGGCAAGCGTGGCCCGATCACTGAAAAGCTGCAATCCATGTACTTCGACGTGGTACATGGGCGCAAGAACCTGCACCCAGAGTGGCTGAGCCACATCTGAGTGTTCCAGCGCCGAACCCTAATCAAGGAGGTGTGAGATGAGTACGGTCAACCAAGCAGAGCGTCAGGCCAATACGGTACGTCGCTACGAGGTCAGTGCGACCGAGTTGCCGATGCGCTGTCCGCTGCCTGGCAGTAGCCACTGGAGCTCACACCCGCAGGTCTACCTGCAGCCGGATGAGAATGGCAAGGCGCGCTGTCCTTACTGCAGTGCGGAGTTT
>SLDE01000235.1 GCA_007125455.1 Ectothiorhodospiraceae bacterium | reverse complement strand
TCAGGCCCGGAGCAATATTCGGGGCGATGCCGGGAAAGACCCGGAGAGTGCCCTGGTCATCGCCGCGACACAGCACAATGGGGCGCTGGGGGGAGCGCAGCAGGGCGCGCTGGGCATCGTCGAGGTTGAAGGCGCCGAGCGCCGCCAGGCCGTCCCCGCCCTGCTCGGGAAACATCAGCGCCAGGGGTTTGTGGGGGCGGTGTTTTCTGCTGCGCAGGCGTGTGACGGCTGCCTGATTACGGGCATCGCACATCAGCTGGTAGGCCGCCACCCCTTTGAGGGCGAGTATATGCCCCTCGCGTAGTAGTCGCACTGCCGCTATCAGCGCCGCTTGGTTGCCCCGGATTGTCCCTTGTTCGTTATGAAAGTGCAGGCTGGGGCCACAATCCGGACAGGCGATGGGTTCCGCGTGAAAGCGCCGGTCCTTGGGGTCGCTGTATTCCCGTGCGCATTTCGGGCAGAGCGGAAATGCCTGCATTGCGGTATTGGCCCGGTCGTAGGGCAGGGTGTCGAGCAGGCTGTAACGTGGGCCGCAATGGCTGCAATTGATAAAGGGATAGCGGTAGCGGCGATCCCTGGGGTCGTGCAGCTCGCGCAGGCACTCGCTGCAGGCCTGGGTGTCCAGTGGCAGGGTGGCGCGATCGGCCCGCGCCACCGCGCTGGGCAGGATCTGAAAGCCGCTCTCCCCTTGTGACGGTATGGCCTGTTCCTCTTGCAAGCGAGGCGCGGCGGGGGCGGGTGCATAGTGCAGTAGGTGTTGGCGAAAGGCCGCGATGGCCTCGGGATGGCCCTCCACCTCCAGCCATAGCTCGCCGCCCTGGTTGCGCACCCAGCCCGCCAGGGCGTATTGATGGGCCAGGCGATACACCAGCGGGCGAAGGCCCACCCCCTGAACCCTGCCGGTCAGGTGCAGGCGCTGGCGGATGATGGTGTTGGACATGGCTTACAGCATACACCAGAAGCTGATTAACACAGAGGACGCAGAGAACGCAGAGGATATTATGGATAACGGCCCACATCGATGGGATCTGCAACGGGTGCCTGGATGACTGGGTAGGAGTGGTCCCTGGCCGCGACGGCAAATGATGGATAATCGCGGTGTGGGCGCCGTTCCTACGGGTAGGGTTCTTCGTGGATCTCTGTGTGCTGGGAAATATGTTCCCGACATCGCCAACCGACTACATCCTTGTAGTCGTCTGCGGTGAAATCTTTTAATGTTTTCGTTCCAACCAGTGCTGGGCCAGGATGGTGTAGAGCATCACCAGCAGGATCGGCCCGAGGGAGGCCAGGGCGATCAGGCCGAAGGCATCCAGCATGGCGTCACCGCTGCCCAGCACGGTGGTCAGGGCAATACTCAGCGCGGTGATCAAGGGCACGGTGACATCGGAGGTGGCCACTCCGCCCAGGTCGAAGGCCAGCGCGGTGGTGTCCCGTGGCCCCAGCCAGGCGAGCAGGGCCAGCAACAGCAGCAGCGGCAGGATCACCCACTCCAGCGGCCAGCCCTGGGCCATGCGGGCGATCCCCAGCATCAAGCCGCCCCCCACGCCAAGGGCCGCCAGCCAGCGCAGGATGCGCGCATTGAGCACAGTCGGCTGGTGTGCTTCGGCCTTGCGGGTGATGGCGATCAAGGCGGGTTCCACCAGGGTGGCGGCCAGGCCGATGAAGAATACAAACAGGTAGAGAAAGAGCTTGCCCCGCTCGCTCAGTGCCAGCGCCATCTCGCCACCTAGCGGAAACAGCCCATGGCGCAGCCCCTGCAAGAAGAAAAACAGCCCGATCACCAGCCAGATCAGCCCGTAGAGCAGTTGTTGTGGGTGGTGAAAGCGCTGCCGAAGCACCAGCAGTTGGAACACGGCGGTGACCAGCAGGATAGGGATCACACTGCGCAGGATGTTGCCCGCATCGCCTAGCAGGGCACCATACCAGGTGTCGGGTACGGTCAGCAGCGGTAGCGGGGTGTCCAGGCTGGGCAGCAGGGTGACGGCGGCCCAGTCGGCCTCGCTATAGGCCCATAGCCCATAGAGCTGTACTCCGATACGCGGTGCCATCACCGCCAGGGCCAACAGGCCAAAGCCGGTGGCCAGCGGGCTGCGTTGACTAAGCGCCAGAGAGAGTCCTAGCCCCAGAGCCACCAGTAGCGGTACGGTGATGATGTTGACACTTACCGCCCCGGCATCCATGGCGATGCCGGTGATCTCCGCGGGGGTGGCCCAGGTGACCAGCAACAGTAGTCCAATCCCACCCATCAGATAGCCATGGATGGGGTGGCCCAGCACACTGCGCAGGATGCCGATTGCCAGCGCCAGGCCGACTGAGCCGGCCACCACCATCCGAAGAGTACCGGCCTGCATCCGCCCATCACTGAGCCGCTCGGCCTCCTCGGCCACCACCGCCAGCGAGGGCTCGGCGATCACCGCGCCAAAGCCCAGGGCAAAGCCAAAGGCCAACAGCCAGCCCAGCGAGCCACGTGCCGCCATTTCATGGGAGAGGGTATTGCCCACCGGAAAGATCACCTGCTCCATGGCCCTAAGAGTGAGGGTGATCCCCAGCAGCAGCGAGAGCAGGGCGACGCCGATCAATAGCGGCTGGTCCGGTGCCCGGCCCAGCACCAGGAACTGGAACACCAGCAGCACCGCCAACACCGGCAAGAGGTTACGCAGGGTCTGTAATAATGCGGTGGGTAATGGCGGGGTGACGGAATTCATCGAGGATTTTATTGTCCAAGCGGTGGCTTTGGCCTATGGGATGGTTTTGGGTTAGGATGAGTTCCAGTCTGACATAAGGATGGTATGGAGTCATGCAGCCATTGTTGGTAATAGCTGTAGTCGCGGATGAGTTACAGGATCGTGCGGTGGCGATCGCCCAGGCGCATGGCGCTCAGGGGATCAGTATCATTGAGGGACGGGGGATCGGTTTTCCCGAACACCGGGTCTTTTTTGGCCTGACCTATCGGGGTTATGAGAAGGTGCTGGCCTTTGTGCTGGATGAGCGGCGCGCCCGTGCCGCCGAGGCCGCGCTCAATCACGAATTGTTATTAGAACAGCGCTTTAAAGGCCTGGTGATCTCCCTGCCCATTGAGGAGGCAATGGGTGCCGATATGGACCTGATGAGCGCCCACCTCGACAAACTGGACGCCAACAAAGCGAGAGAACAATAACCTTGGATCAGCTGAACGCCTTTTGGGAGACGCTCAAACACTCCTTCCGTAACCTGCTGCCCATCATCCTGGTGGTGGCGGTCTTTCAGTTATTGATCATGCGCCAGGTGCCGGATGGGCTGTTGTCCATCACCATCGGCCTGTTGGTGGTGGTGTTGGGCGTGGCGCTGTTCCTGCAGGGGCTGGAGATGGGGATCTTCCCCATCGGCAAGGGCCTCTCCAATGCCTTCGCCAAACGCGGCTCGCTCCCCTTGTTGCTTACCTTTGGCTTCTCGCTGGGCTTTGCGGCGGTGATCGCCGAGCCGGCGCTGATCGCGGTGGCCTCTCAGGCGGAGTTGATCAGCGAGGGGCGGGTCAATGCGCTCACCCTGCGTCTGATCGTGGCGCTCTCGGTGGGTGCGGTGGTGGCGGTGGGGGTGATGCGCATCCTGTTTGGCCAGCCGCTGCACTGGTATATGATCATCGGTTACATCATCGTGGTGATCGTGACCTTCTTCGCCCCGGAGGAGATCGTCGGCCTGGCCTATGATTCGGGCGGGGTGACCACCAACATCGTCACCGTGCCGCTGGTGGCGGCCTTGGGGATGGGTCTGGCGGCCTCGATCCGGGGGCGTAATGTGCTCACCGATGGCTTCGGCCTGGTGGGCCTGGCGGTGATGGTGCCGATGATCACCGTGCAGCTCTATGGCATCCTGGTCTACAGCTTTGGCGATCCGGTCTCGGATATGACGGCGGCCAATGGTCTGGCGGCGATGGATAATGGCCTGAGCGGTGATAGTGGGCCGACCCTGCCCGAGGAGGCCAGCCCCGGTGTTTTGATGGGGATGCTCAGTGATCTGCTGCTGATGTTCCGCGATGTGTTGCCGATCATCGCTGTGATCCTGTTCTTCCAGTATGCGGTATTGCGCAAGGCCATCCCCCACCTGCCACGGGTGATCTTCGGCTTTCTGATGGTGATCTTTGGCCTGTACGCCTTTGTGCTGGGCCTCAAGCTCGGCCTGTTCCCCATCGGCACCAGCATGGCCGAGCAGCTGATCTCTCTGGAACGGGTGATCTTCATCTATCTGTTTGCCTTCTCCATCGGCTTTGCCACCACCATGGCCGAACCGGCCCTGATCGCCATCGGCCAGAAGGCGGAGGAGGCCGGCAAGGGCCGACTCAACGGCAATACCATTCGTATCCTGGTGGCCCTGGGGGTGGCGATCGGGATCACCATCGGGGTGCACCGCATCATCACCGGTGATCCCATCCACTACTACATCATGGCCGGGTATACCCTGGTGATCTTTCTCACCTGGCTCTCGCCCAAGTACATCGTGCCGCTGGCCTTCGATCTGGGCGGGGTGACCACCTCGGAGGTCACCGTGCCGCTGGTGACTGCACTGGGGATCGGCCTGGCCACCCATATCGAGGGACGCAACGTATTGATCGATGGTTTCGGCCTGATCGCCTTTGCCTCGATCTTTCCCATCGTCACGGTGATGATCTACGCCATCGTGGTGGACATGATGGCCAAGCGGCAGCAACGCTTGGCGGATGAATGACTCAAATCCAATAAAACGGGGGCATTACCATGAGATTTTCAGTATTAATCGCCATGCTGGCGGATGACCTGGAAGACAAGGCCATCAATATCGCCAAACGCGCCGGTGCCGGTGGGGTAACGATTATGGACGCCCGCGGGATCGGCGGTGAGGAGAAGAAAACCTTCTTCGGCCTCACCTATGAGGGCAGCCAGTCGGTGCTACTGTTTGTGCTCGAGCGCAAGCTGTCACTTACGGTGATGAAGGCGCTTACCACCGAACTGGATCTTGCCAACCACAGTAAGCGGGTGGTTTTTACCGTGCCCTTGGAGCATATTGCCGGGATCGACACCCAACAGATCAACAGTTTCCAGGAGAGCATCAAAGATGACATCTGACAACCGTCCAACTCTGGTCCGTGACATCATGGTGCGCGATGTGGCCACCATCGGACCGATGGCCACCCTGCGCGATGCGATGCGCGCTATGCGCGACAGGGGGGTTAAGTCGCTGGTGGTGAAAAAGGGCCACCCCCATGACGCCTTCGGCATCATCACCTATACCTCCATCCTCAAGACCATTGTCGCCGAGGAGGGGGATATCGATCTGGCCAATGTTTATGACGTGGCCAATAAGCCGGTGATCACTGTTAATGGTGATATGGAAGTCAAATACGTGGCGCGCTTGATGGTCACCCAGTCGATCCGCCGCATCGTGGTGGTGGAGAATAATGAGCTGGCCGGGATCATCAGCATGAACGATATCGTCAGTGCGATTATCGCGCTGGTGGATGAGGCATGATTGGATATTTTGCCTGAGGTCATGCTCACGATGGACTATCCCGACTGGTTGATAGGTCTGGCTGAGGGACATCCATGGCTGGATATGCTCCTGGCGCTGGTATTGCTGGTTGCTGTGGTGTGGTTGTCCAGCTTTATTACTCGCCACGTGTTGATGCGGGCGGTTCGCCGTGCCCTGGACTCCACCGAGTTGGGGCAGGACCCTAAGGTTGGGCTGGGCAGGATCATTACCCGGCTGGCCCATGTGGTGCCCGCACTGGTGCTGTCTGTCGGGATCGGTGTGATCCCCGGTGCCTCGGAGATCCTGGTCACCGTTGTCCGTAATGTCAGCAATGCCTTCATTGTGCTGACCCTGGCGCTGGCGCTGGGTTCGCTGCTGCACAGTATCAATGTTATCTATAGCCGTCGTCCGGATGCCAAGGATCGCCCCATCAAGGGCTACCTGCAGGTTGTACAGATATTGATCTACGTGGTGGCGGCGATCCTGGTCATTGCTTCGCTGCTGGATCGCTCGCCGATCATCCTGCTCTCCGGTCTGGGTGCGATGGCGGCGGTGCTGATGCTGGTATTTCAGGACACCCTGCTCTCGCTGGTGGCCAGCGTACAGATCACCTCCAACGACATGGTGCGGGTGGGTGACTGGATCGAAATGCCCCAGCTCAATGCCGATGGGGATGTGATCGACATCGCCCTGCACACCGTTAAGGTACAAAACTGGGATCGCACCATTACCACTATCCCCACCAAGCGGATGATCACTGAGTCGTTCAAAAACTGGCGTGGTATGCAGGAGAGCGGGGGGCGACGGATCAAGCGCGCTATCTACCTGGATCAGAACAGCATCGCCTTCCTGGGCGAAGAGGAGCAGGCCAAGCTGCACCGCTTCGCGCTGCTGGGCGATTACCTGGATGGGAAGCGTCAGGAGCTCAGGGAGTGGAATGAGCAGCTAATCGCCCAGGGGATGGACCCGGTCAACTCACGCCACTTGACCAATATCGGCACCTTTCGTGCCTATGTGCAGCGCTACCTAAGCCACCATCCCGGGGTGCACCAGGGGATGATCATGATGGTGCGCCAGATGTCTCCCGGCCCCACCGGCCTGCCGCTGGAGATCTACTGCTTTACCAACACCATCGCCTGGGTGGAGTACGAGGGGATCCAGTCGGATATCTTCGACCACCTGCTGTCTATCCTGCCCGAATTCGGCCTGCGCGTCTTCCAGGAACCCAGTGGCCCGGACATGCGCGCCGCGCTGGAGTCTGTGCATAGACAAAATCTTTAACACAGAGAACACAGAGAACCAAAGGACGTAGTTGCTGGGTAAAGTTGGACGCGTATCACCCAAGGATCGAGGCAGTTTGTTCTGTTGCGACGGCCTTGGTGGAACAGCTTGGCCTGGCCGTTATGAATTCTCTGTGCTCTCTGTGTTGAGTCTTGTTTTCAGTTCACATATCGATCCAGGAACTCGCGGATCGCCTGGGCCGGTTTGGCCCCGCCAAAGCGGTCTACCTCTGCCCCGTCGATGAACAGTACCAGGGTGGGGAAGCCGCGCAGTTTGTAGCGTCCGGCCAACTTCATGTTCTCATCGGCGTCGATCTTCGCCAATAATACCTTGCCTTCATATTCCGGGATCACCTTCGCCAGCTGTGGGGCGATCATCAGGCAGGGGCTGCACCAGTCGGCCCAGAAGTCTACCAGCACGGGTTGTTGGTGGGAGGCCTGGAGTACCTTTTCCTCAAATGCGGCCTCATCGGTGTCGAAGATCCAGGGGGAGTCAGTCATTGTTGTTGGTTACCTAGGGTCAGAAAGCGGCATTGTAAGGGCTGTCTGTGGCAATGCAAGGGGTGCCAGCTCGTCGAGAAAGGCTTACACTGGGGAAAAACCATACTAGCGGGGAGTAAAGCATGAATCTGGAGAAGGTCGTCTTTGGTTTCTTTATCATTTTGGCCCTGACGCTGAACTTCGGCTTTGTGCTTGGGCAGATCGATAATCCCGATCATCACAATGTCTATGAGCTGTTCTTTGCGATAGTG
>SLDE01000165.1 GCA_007125455.1 Ectothiorhodospiraceae bacterium | reverse complement strand
TGTTGCCGGGCGAAATGGTGCGGGGAAGTCCAGCCTGCTGCGTACCCTGTGTGGTCTGGGCCGTCCCACCCGTGGCGAGATCCATTGGAGCCTTCCAGGGAGTGGTGAGAGCGCTGGGCGCGAGCTGCTTTTTATCGGCCACCACAATGGCCTGCGTGAGGCGATGAGTGGGCTGGAGAATCTAACGCTCTATCAGGGCCTGGCGGGGCGTAGTGGTGATGAGGAAGAGTGCTACCGGGTACTGGCCCGCTTTGGCCTGGCCGCATTGGCCGAGCAGCCGGTGCGGCTGATGTCTCAGGGACAGCGTCGGCGGGTTGCGCTCTGTCGGCTGCTGTTGCAGCCGACGCGGCGAGTTTGGGTGTTGGACGAGCCCTATACCTCCCTGGACCGGGACAGTATTGACCTGCTCGATGAGCACATTGCAGGGCATCTTCAGGCTGGGGGTGCGGCGATTATCACCTCGCATCACAGTGCCTCCTCCAGCTTTCCCAGCCGCCGCTTCTCACTGGATTAAGCTTGATTATGGGAGCGATGTTGTGGTCACTGTTGCGCGCCGAGCTGATTACCTATCTGTGGCGGCAACAGGATCTGTGGGTGGTGGTCGCCTTTTACCTCGCCATTGCCAGCCTCTTTCCGCTGGCGGTGGGGGTGGAGCCTGCACTGCTGCGTCAGATGGCACCTGGGGTGATCTGGGTCTGCGCACTTCTGGCCTCTTTGTTGGCGCTGCCACGTCTGTTTGCTGACGATCATCACAGCGGTATTCTGGAACAGTTACTGTTGCTACCGTTGTCGCTGAGCGTGGTGGTGTGGGTACGCATTTTTTGTTATTGGCTATGGTCTGGTCTGCCGCTGGTACTCCTTTCTCCCTTGCTGGGGATGCAGTATGGCCTGCACGGGGAAGAGTTGCTTTGGCTGGTGGCCACCCTGTTGCCTGGCACCTTGCTCTTGGCCTTGTTCGGCGCGATCGGCGCCGCCCTCACCCTCGGGGCCCGTGGTGGCGGGGCCTTGCTGGCACTGCTGATCATCCCCCTGTGTGTGCCGGTGTTGATCCTTGGTGCCGGGGCACTAGGCGAGGCGCTGGCGGGCGGCGACCCCATGCCATGGTATTATCTGCTGCTGGCGCTGCTGCTGGTGGCACTGCCGCTGGCACCGCTGGCCACCGCGGCAGCACTGCGCATTACCGTCGACTAGGGCTGGTTTTTTCTCATGTCTGAACAACCGATACGCTGGCTAAAGTTCTCCTCACCCAAACACTTTTACTTTCTGGTTGAGCGTTTGGCACCCTGGCTGACGGGGGTCGGTCTGCTGGCCCTGCTGCTTGGGCTGTATGTCGGCTTTATCCTTGCCCCGGAGGACTATCAGCAGGGCAATAGCTACCGTATTATGTTCCTGCACGTGCCAGCGGCATGGCTGTCGATGTTGATCTACCTGTTGATGGCGCTGTACGGGCTGATCCATCTGGTTTGGCGGGTGCGGATGGCCGATATCATGGCCCGTGCCCTGGCCCCCACCGGGATGTTGTTCTGTGCCATTGCGTTGTGGACCGGGGCGCTGTGGGGCAAGCCGACCTGGGGGGCCTACTGGGTCTGGGATGCACGCATCACCACCCAGTTGATCCTGCTCTTTCTTTACGCCGGCTATATTGCCCTGCATCACGCCATTGACGATCGCCACAAGGCTGCTCAGGCCGCCTCGCTGTTGGCATTGGTGGGCTCGGTGAATGTGCCCATCATCTACTTTTCCGTACAATGGTGGAATACCCTGCACCAGGGGGCCTCCATTGCACCGGGCAGTTCACCCACCATGGCCACGGTGATGTTTGTCGCGTTGATGTTGATGACCCTCGCTTGCTGGATGTATGCCATTGTGGTGCCCTTGCGGCGTGCGCAGACCCTGATATTGCTAAGCGAAGGGCGCAGCCAGTGGGTGCGCGATGGGCTGCTCGTCAAGCAGGGAGGGGATCGTCATGCATGAGTTTTTTGCCATGGGCGGACACGCCTTTTACGTCTGGGGCAGCTGGGGAGGCGGGGCCCTGCTGCTGCTGGGCGAGGTCTGGTTGCTGCGGCGTGCCCGCTGTGCCCAGTTGCGCCGTCTGCGGCGCGCCGAGAGGATGAGGGAATCATGAAAAAGAGCCACCGACGACTACTGTTTGTGCTTGTGCTGCTGGGAGCCACTGCCGGGGCCGTAGCCCTGGTGACCGCCGCGCTGCAGGACAATCTTGCCTTCTTTATCACCCCATCGGAGATCCTCGCCCTGGAGGAGCTTCCGGAGCGCAACCTGCGCATCGGTGGGGTGGTGGAGGAAGGTAGTGTGCAGCGTATCGGGGAAGGGATCACCGTGGCCTTCCGGGTCACCGATGGCGCAGCCAGTGTGGATGTACAGTACGAGGGGATCCTCCCTGATCTATTCCGTGAAGGGCAGGGGGTGGTGGCCCAGGGCCGCCTTTCCGCTGAGGGCACCTTCCAGGCCAACACCGTGCTGGCCAAGCATGATGAAACCTATATGGCTCCCGAGGCCGCCGAGGCCATGGCGCGGGCCAAACAACAGGTGCAGGAAGCACAGCAAGGCGACTACTGATGCTGGTCGAGCTGGGCCACTTTGCCCTGGTGCTCGCCCTGGTGCTGATCCTGCTGCAGGGTAGTCTGCCGGTTATCGGGGCGCTGCGTGGGCGCGATAGCTGGATGGCCATGGCCGGGCCGTTGGTATGGTTGCAGTTTGCCCTGCTGCTGTTGGCCTGGCTGGTGCTGGAGTGGGCCTTTGTTAGCCACGACTTTTCGGTGCTCTACGTGGCAATGCACTCCAGTCTGGATCTACCCTTGCAGTACCGCATCTCGGCCGCCTGGGGAGGGCATGAGGGCTCCATGCTGTTGTGGGTGCTCACCCTTTCCGCCTGGTCTGTGGCGGTGGCGCGATTTGGTCGGCACCTGCCGCTGCCCTTTTTTGCGCTCTCTTTGGGGGTGATGGGGTGGGTCTCTGCCGGGCTATTGGGCTTTACCCTGTTTACCTCCAACCCCTTCGAGCGTCTGCTACCGGCACCGCTGGATGGTAGCGATCTCAACCCGCTGCTACAGGACCCGGGGATGATCTTCCATCCACCGTTGCTCTATATGGGCTACGTGGGCTTTGCAGTGACCTTCGCCTTCGCCATCGCTGCGTTGATCCAGGGGCGTCTGGCACCGGAGTGGGCACGCTGGTGCCGACCATGGGCGGTGACCTCCTGGGCCTTTCTTACCCTGGGGATTGCGCTGGGTAGCTGGTGGGCTTACTACGAGCTGGGCTGGGGCGGCTGGTGGTTCTGGGATCCGGTTGAGAACGCCTCGCTGATGCCTTGGCTCACCGGCACAGCATTGATCCACTCCCTCTCGGTATCGGACAAGCGCGGTGGCTTTCGTATCTGGACCCTGATGCTGGCCATCATCACCTTCGCCCTGACCATCCTTGGTGCCTTCCTGGTGCGCTCCGGGGTGATCACCTCGGTACACGCCTTCGCCACCGACCCTAGCCGTGGCAGCTTCATCCTGGCACTGCTGGCGATCACCCTGATCGGTTCCCTGGCACTCTATGCCTGGCGCGCCCCCAAGGTAGGGCTGGGGCCGAGCTTTGCCCCGCTCTCACGCGAATCCATGCTGCTGGTGAATAACGTCTTGCTGGTGGTGGCCTGTGCCACCGTCCTGCTGGGTACGCTTTATCCGCTGGCGCTGGATGTGCTGGGGATGGCCAAGCTCTCGGTGGGGCCGCCCTACTTCGAGTTGGTTTTCACCCCGATCATGTTGCCCTTGCTGTTGTTGATGGGGATCGGCCCGATGCTGCGCTGGGGTAAGCATGAGGGGGCGATGCTTTGGCGCAGTGTTTGGTGGATGGCGCTGGTGGCGGTGGTGCTGGGCTTATTGTGGCCGTTGAGCATGGGTGGATGGGGATGGCTTCGCGCCCTCACCCTGGTGCTGGCGGCCTGGATCATCCTGAGCGTGGCCAGTGACATCATTAGCCGCCTGCGCCGTGGCCTGTCACTACCCGCCGCTCGGCTCGGGATGCACCTCGCCCACCTCGGGGTAGGGGTGTTTGTGGCGGCAGTGGCAATGGTGATGAGCTTTGAGATCGAGCAGGACCTGCGCATGGCCCCTGGCCAAAGCGTCGAGGTGGCGGGCTATCAGTTTCACTTCAACGCGCTGAGGCGGGTGGATGGGCCCAACTACATCGCCCAGCAGGGCAGCTTTATGGTGACGCATAACGGCAGGACACTGACGGAGTTGCTGCCGGAGAAGCGGATCTACGATCAGAGTGAGATGCCCATGACCCAGGCGGCGCTGCACCGTGGGCTGATGCGTGATCTTTATGTCTCCCTCGGCGAGCCGCTGAGCCTGGACAGTGATGAATGGATCGTGCGGATCTACTACAAGCCCTACATGACCTGGATGTGGGCCGGATGTCTGCTGATGGCCCTGGGTGGCTTGATCGCGATCGCCGATCGGCGTTACCGACGCCGCCGGGAGGCGCTAGCCTGATGCCGATGCGAGCGATTCCCTTGCTGGTCGCCTTGTTGCTGCTGGCACTGCTGTGGATAGGGCTGGGGCTTAATCCACGCGAGCTACCGTCACCCTTGATCGGTAAGCCGACCCCGAGTTTTAGTTTGCCCCTGTTGCAGGGGGAGGGACAGTTCACCGACAGCTCCCTGCAGGGCCAGGTCTCGGTACTCAACGTATGGGCCTCTTGGTGTAGCACCTGTCGCAGCGAACACCGGCACCTTAAGACCTTACAGGCCGCCGGGCTGGCGGTGTATGGGCTCAACTATCGCGATGAGCCGGACGAGGCGCAGCACTACCTCAGACAACTGGGTAACCCCTACCGAATGGTGGGTTGGGACGGCGATGGCCGCGTCGGCATTGAGTGGGGGGTTTATGCTACTCCGGAGACCTTTATCATCGATCGCCACGGCATTGTACGCTTCAAGCACATTGGCCCCATCAATCAACAGATTGTGGATGAGCGGATCTTGCCATTGGTGCAGCAACTGGAGGCCGAGTCGTGATCAGCCGCTATTTCCTGCTGCTTTGCCTGTTATTCCCCGGCGCGTTGGTGGCCCTGCCGGTGGGGGCACCGCTGGCGTTTGACGATCCCGAGCAAGCCCAGCAATACCAGCAGCTGTTACGCGAGTTGCGCTGCACCGTGTGTCAGAACCAGTCGCTGGTGGACTCCGATGCCCAGCTGGCTGCCGATCTGCGTCGTCAGGTCTATGAGCGTACAACGGCGGGTGAGGGGCGCGAGGAGATCATCGATTTTATGGTGCGCCGTTATGGCGAGTTTGTCCTTTACCGCCCGCCGCTGCGCAGTGATACCTGGCTGCTGTGGTTTGCCCCGTTTGTCTTGCTCGGCAGTGGACTGTTGCTGTGGTGGTGGATCCTGCGTAGCAAACGGGCTGTGAGTGAGCAGGAGTATGATATTCGTGAAGACTAACGAGCGACGGGGATAAGCTATGTGGACCTTTCTCATCCTTGCCGCCTTGCTCTGTGCGGTGGTGCTGACGCTACTGCTATGGCCATTGACGCGCCGTGCCGAGCGTCATCCCGGCAATGGGGTGGTATTGACGGTGGTGGCACTGGTGCCGCTGGCCTCACTGCTGCTCTACATGCTGGTGGGTGGTGGTCCCGAGGCCATTTTTTACTCACAAAACCCCCAGATGGCGATGGAACGCGATGCCCGCGCCGACCTGGAACAGCGCATCGCGGCGCTACGTGCGCGCCTTGCCGAAGATGATCAGGATCTTGCGGGTTGGTTGTTATTGGCGCGCACCCTTAGCAATGAGGGCATGTTGCATGAGTCTGCCGAGGCCTTCGCCCAGGCGATGGCGCTGGGTGCCGATGGGATCCCCACCGCACTGGCCCAGTATGCCGATGTGATCGCCACGCTGCGCGGCAGCCTTGTTGGCCGTCCAAGGGTGTTGGCCGAGCAGGCCTTGGCCTTGGACCCCAAGCACCGTCAGGCGCTCTGGTTGGCGGGCTCTGGCGCTTATCAGGAGGGGGATTTGGAACAGGCGAAGGGCTATTTGATCCGCTTGCATGCATTGCTTGAGCCCGGCTCCCGTGAGGCGGAGGCGACAGCCAACAATATCCGCACCATCCGGGATGAGTTGGCAGTGGACGGGCCGTAGGCATAACCTTGGCTTGGTGTTGCCTTGTGTTCACCTGCGGGCAGGCATAAAAAAAGCGGGGCCCGCTAGGGCCCCGCTTTTTTGCTGGTGAACCTTGTCCGGGATTAACCCCAGATTTCGGTGACCAGGTTTTTGTACCAGCTCTTGGCGTACTCGACCTCACGGGCCTTGAACTCCTTGCTGGCATCCATTGGGGTAAGGCCGGCATTCTTGGCCTTGATTTCACCGTCGCCCGCCAGCTCATACACCGCTGCCACAGAGATGGCCTGATCGGAGGTGAGCAGGCTGTAGCAGGTATTGATGTAGGAGGGAGTGCCAGGCTCACGGCCATTCATCAGCTCAACGATCGCCAGAGCGGTCGCCTTCGCCTGGGAGTTGGCAGAGTAGCCGGACTTGGGCATGGTGGTGGCAATGGAGGCATCACCGATGACGTGCACGTTCTTGGCAATGGTGGATTCGAAGGTCTTGCGATCCACCGGGCACCAACCGCTGTCGTTGGTCAGACCGGCCTTTACCGCGATATCCGCGGCACGCTGTGCCGGGATCACGTTGATCACAGCGGCCTTGATGCCATCGAAGTCGGTATGGGCGGTCATGGTCTTGGTATCGACACGCTTGATACCACCGTTGGTATCCGCCCCTTTCACCCACTCGATCATGGCATTGTCGGTGCCGAAACCATAGTGCTCGGTCCAACCCTGCTGGAACAGGCCCTGCTTGGAGAAGGCATCCTTGGGATCAAGGATCATTACCTTGGAGCGTGGCTTGTGCTGCTTGAGGTAGTTGGCCACCAGTGAGGCACGCTCATACGGCCCAGGAGGGCAGCGGAACGGGTTTGGCGGAGCAGCGATAACGAAGACGCCGCCGTTTGGCATCGCTTCCAACTGCTTTTTGAGCAGCGCGGTCTGCGGGCCGGCCTTCCAGGCATGCGGCATGATGTCATGCGCTGCTTCATCATAGCCTTCGATGTTGTCTTTGAAGTCGATCCCTGGTGATACAATCAGGCGATCATACTTGTGGGACTTGCCATCGGCGGTGGTGACGGTCTGCTTGGCGGTGTCGATCGCCGTTGCCTTCTGGTTGATCACGTTGATACCGCTGGCACGCAGGTTATCGAACTTGTGTGTGATGCTGTCCAGGCTGCGCAGTCCCCCAACCACCAGGTTGCTGAAGTAGCAGGTGGTGTGGGTCTTGTCGGCATCGATCAGGGTGACATCGATAGCTGAGTCCAGGTACTTGAGGTAACGGGCGGCAGTGGCACCACCGGTGCCACCACCGATGATCACGACGCGACCCTTGCCGCCACGGCTGTGGTTGCTGGCACAAGCGGTGGTCAGCGGCATACCTGCGGCAAGACCAGCGATGCTGGCGGCCTTGATGAATTGTCTACGGCTGGATTTAATCATTGACATCCCCCAATCCTTAATATTCTTCGTGCTTGTACT
>SLDE01000036.1 GCA_007125455.1 Ectothiorhodospiraceae bacterium | reverse complement strand
GTCAAAGCCCTCCTCATAGCCACCGAGACCGGCAAACAAGGCCAGATCCGGTTCGCGTACCTGGCCCATCATAAAGGAATGCAAGGGCACCGAGGCATTGCGCAAGCCCTGTTGCAGGGTGATCTCTTCGTCAAAATAGGGCTGAATCGCCTCATCGTTGATGCGATCAAACACCGGCGCCATGATGAAGAAGGTCAAAAACAGTGCCAGCCCCACCAACACCTGACCGGAAGGGGCCTGCATCAGGCCGATGGCCTGGCGCAGGATCGCCAGTACGATGATGATGCGGGTGAAGGCGGTCATCATCATCACCGCTGCGGGGATGAAGGTCAGCACCGTCATCAACAGCAGCAGCTGGATGCTCAGGCTGTAGTTCTGCTCCCCATCGGGGCCGGTAGTGACGGTAACCGCCTCCAGCCCCTGGGCCAGTAGTGGCAAGGGCAGCAACAGCAGCAGCAGGGCCAGCCACCTCATTGCGCCTTCCCCTTGTCACCACGGCCCATCGCCGCCGCCAAACGCTCGGCAAAGCGCTCGGCACCGGGCGGCTGCTTGCTGTCGGCCAGCATCACTGGCTTATCAAACACATGCAGAGTGCGCACCTGCCCCGGTGCGATACCGATCAACAGCTGGGTCTCCCCCGCCTGCACCAGTACCACTCGCTCGCGCTGCCCCACCGAGATCGCCGCCAGCATGCGCAGCGCCCCGGAGCGACCGGCCGGCAGGGTGACATAACGACGCATCAGCCAGGCCACTAGCACGATCAACCCCAACACCAGCAGCAGGGAAACAAAGACCTGCAGCACCTCGCCCGGCCCGATCGGCCCGGCATCGTTACGCGCAGCGGCGGGGGTCTGCGCCCAGGCCTGCCCCAGCCACAGTTGGGGCAGGAGTAGTGCGCATATGAAGAGCCGTTTCATCGCAACGATCACTTGAGTTTTTTCACCCGCTCGGCGGGGCTGATCACATCGGTCAGGCGGATACCGTACTTTTCATTCACCACCACCACCTCGCCGTGGGCGATCAGGGTACCGTTGACCAACACATCCAGCGGCTCGCCAGCCAGGCGGTCCAGCTCAACCACCGAGCCCTGGTTGAGCTGCAGCAGATTGCGGATATTGATCCGGGTGCGACCAATCTCCATCGCGATGGTGACCGGGATGTCGAGGATCACATCCATGTTGACCTCTTCCGACGGCTCACCCATTCCCTCGTCGTAAAGTTCCTGCATCTCCATCGGGCTAGCGCCATCATCGGCGGGCGGCTTTTCGCTCTCGCCTTCACCTTCGACATCGGCCTGCTCAGCCATGGCTGCGGCCCAGTCGTCCATCGCGCCGCCGTTGTCCTGTGTGGTTTCGTCGTTCATGGATCTTGCTCCTGATTAACGCCCCTGGGTGGGGCGCTCAACTTGCTTGACTATCTTGATCGCCATCTGCCGATTGGAGACCCCCCACTTGCCGCGGAATACCGGCACATCCTCGGCACGCAGGGTGATCAGCTGAGGCATCTCAAAGGGGATAATGTCGCCGGGCTTCATGCGCATCACATCGCGCAGTGACAAAGAGGCCTCGGCCAGGATAGTGGACAGCTCCACCTCGGCATTTTTGACCTCATCACGCATCGCCCCGATCCAGCGGTCATCCACATCGGTGCGGTCACTCTGCACCCCGGCATCGAGGATGTCGCGGATCGGCTCCAGCATGGAGTAGGGCATGGTCACGTGCAGATCGCCGCCGCCGCCCTCCAGCTCGATGTGCAGCTTGGAGACCACCACCACCTCGGTGGGGCTGACGATGTTGGCAAACTGTGGGTTTACCTCGCGGTTGATGTACTCAAACTCCACATCCATTACCGGTGCCCAGGCCGCACGCAGGTCCTTGAAGGCCAGCTCCATCAGCATCTGGATCACGCGCTGCTCGGTGGGGGTAAACTCACGCCCCTCGATCTTGGCGTGGTAGCGCCCGTCGCCGCCAAAGAAGTTGTCCACCAGGATGTAGACCAGCTTGGGATCAAACACCAGCAGCGCGGTACCGCGCAACGGCTTGATCTTGAGCATATTCAGGCTGGTAGGGACAAACAGGGTATGGATGTATTCGGAGAACTTGACCATATCCACCCCGGAGACCGAGATCTCCGCCGAGCGGCGCAACATGTTAAACAGACTGATACGAAACGAACGCGAAAAGCGCTCATTGACCATCTCCAGGGTCGGCATGCGCCCACGGACGATGCGATCCTCACTGGCAAAGTCGTAGTTACGCGCCTCGCCACTCTCCAGGCCGTCATCGGATTCGGTATCGACATCGCCACCGCTGACCCCATGCAACAGCGCATCGATTTCGTCTTGGGATAAGAGATCGGCACCGGACATGGCGTTACTGCATCACGAAGTTGGTGAAGTAGACGGCCTGGATCCCTTCCTTGTCGGAGCGTGCCTGCACCACCTCGTTGATGGTCTCCAGGATCATCTGGTTGAGCGCCTCACGACCCTCGCGAGTACTGACCTCTTCGTACTTGGCATCGGCCAACAGTAGCCCGAGGTTATTACGAATCACCGGCATGTGCTGTTCTACCACCTGAAACACCGAGGGGTCGTGGGCCATCAACTGCATTTGGATCTGCAAAAAGCGCGCGGGGCCTCGCTGGGCAAAATTGACCACCAGGTTATCCATCTCCATATAGTGGGCCTTGGGTACCGCCACCACCTCACTGCCCTCCCCGGCCGATTCGTCCCCGCTGACCAGCCAGAAGGTCAGGCCCACCGCGACGATGGCCAGCAACAGGGCCGCGCCCGCGATGACCAGCACCATTTTCTTCTTGCCGCTCTCGGGTTTTACGTCGAGATCCAGATCTTCATTTTCTGCCATCACGCGATCCTTAAAATTGGGTCTACCTGTGTTTGTCGCCTATGCCGAATCCACAAGCAAGCCTTGTGCCACGGCCCAAGAGTCACAAATAAACAATTTTCATTCAATGAGTTAGCATTCACCCGTCCAGCTATTTCGGGGGCTTAAGATAGCTCGCGTCAAAATTTTAACACGCACCGCTCCCGCTTGGGGGACAGATCAACGCAGCAGTTGCCGACGGTAGTATTGTAGCTCGGCGATCGACTCGCGAATGTCATCCAGTGCCAAATGGCTACCGGCCTTTTTCAGACCGGCAAAGGTATCGGGGTACCAGCGCCGGGCCAGCTCTTTGAGGGTGCTTACGTCCAGGTTGCGATAGTGGAAGAAGGCCTCCAGCTGGGGCATGTGGCGGGCCAGAAAGCGCCGGTCCTGACAGATGCTGTTGCCACACATGGGAGATTGACGGGACTCCAGATACTCTCCCAGGAATGCCAGGGTCTGGCGCTGCGCTTCGGCCAGATCGACCCGACTGTCCCGCACGCGCTGCAACAGGCCAGACTGGCCGTGGTGAGTTTGGTTCCACTCGTCCATCCCCGCCAGAACCGCCTCATCCTGGTAGATGGCCAACACCGGCCCTTCGGCCAGGGTGTTCAGCTCGGCGTCGGTAACGATGGTGGCGATCTCAATGATCTGATCCTGCTCGGGCTCCAGGCCGGTCATTTCCAGGTCGATCCAGATCAGGTTATTGGGGTCTTTGCTCATGCACGCTCCGCCTATTGTTGAGGATATGGGAAAACCCACCATTCCTGATGACATTCCCCTTGCCACCTATTCTACCAGAGGCTACCCTGCTACGGCCCAAGTTAACCGGTTTTTCCTGCCATGCACAGCTTTACCCTGCTCTTTCTCCTGATGCTTGCCCTTTCGGTTGCGGTACAACTGTGGCTGGGCCTGCGCCAACAGCGCCACGTACTGGCCCATCGTGAGGAGGTGCCCACCCCCTTTCTTGGTCAGATCAGCGAGCAGGCCCACCAAAAGGCCGCCGACTACACCTTGAGCAAACTCGGCGTGGGCCGCTACGAGGCCTTGTATGGGGCAGTCATCCTGCTGATCCTCACCCTCGGCGGCGGGCTCAACCTGCTCGACGAGCTGTGGCGCTCGCTCGGCTTAAGCGAGCTATGGCTGGGTACGGCCTTCATTCTGTCGCTGTTTTTGATCACTGCCATCCTGGATCTCCCCTTTACCCTCTACCGCACCTTTGGGCTGGAGCAGCGCTTTGGCTTTAATCGCACCACACCAAGGCTATTCGTCAGCGACATGCTCAAACAGGGGTTGTTGCTGCTGCTACTCGGGGCACCGCTGGCGGCACTGGTGCTGTGGCTGATGAACACCGCCGGTAGCCTGTGGTGGCTCTATGTTTGGGGCGTATGGAGCGGCTTTACCCTGCTGATGCTATGGGCCTACCCGGCCTTCATCGCCCCCCTGTTCAACCGCTTCGAGCCACTGCAAGACCAGGCCCTGCGTGAGCGCATCGAAACCCTGCTGGCACGCTGCGGCTTTGCCAGCAACGGTATCTTCGTCATGGACGGCTCGCGCCGCTCCGCCCACGGCAACGCCTACTTCTCCGGCACCGGCAACAACAAGCGCATCGTGTTCTTCGACACCCTGCTTGAAAGCCTCAACGGCGATGAGATCGAGGCGGTGCTGGCCCATGAACTGGGCCACTTCCGCCGCAAGCATGTGCGTACCCGCCTGATCCAGATGATGGCCATGAGCTTTGCTGGGCTGGCCATCCTCGGCTGGCTGATCCAGCAGCCCTGGTTCTTCACCGCACTCGGGGTCAGCGAGGCATCCACCCACGCCGCACTGGTGCTGTTCCTGCTGGTGATGCCGGTGTTCAGCTTTTTCATCCAGCCGCTGATGGCACTGTCGATGCGCAAACACGAGTTTGAGGCCGACGACTTCGCCGCCCAACACGCCTCGGCCCAGGATCTGATCAACGCCCTGGTGAAGCTCTACAAGGAGAACGCCAGCACACTCACCCCGGACCCACTCTACTCCGCCTGGCACGACTCCCACCCACCGGCCCCCGTGCGTATCGCCCACCTATCGACTAGACTCAAGACTGAGTAGATTGGTCAACCTCGGAGGGCACCACCATGCGCTATCTCATCCCCCTCACCCTGCTCGGGCTGCTGGCCAGCCCGACACTCGCCAGCCCCGGACAGGAGCTGCACGCGCAAAACTGCCTCAACTGTCATGCCCAGGCGTTTGGCCAGGACGGCAGCGCGATCTACACCCGTGGCGACCGTCGTGTCAGCAGCCTGGCCGGATTGGAGCGCCAGGTCAATTTCTGCCAAAACAACCTTGGCCTGGCCTGGTTTGAAGAGGAGGTGGCAAGCGTGAGCGAATACCTCAACCAGCAGTACTACCACTTCGAGCAACCATGAACCTGGCCGAACAGCACACCATCACAGCCGAGCAAGGCCTCTGCGCCCTGCGCGAAGGCGAGCTGCCCGCCCTGCTCGCCAGCCTGAAGGGCTGGCAGGTGGACGGAGGCTTGCTCAGCAAAACCCTGCGCTTTGCGGACTACTACCAAACCAGCGCCTTTGTCAGCGCGGTGGTCTGGCTTGCCCATCAGGCCGACCATCATCCGGAGATTTGCTTTGGCTATCGCGAGTGTCGCATTCAGCTAAGCACCCACGCTGTAGATGGTTTGTCGATGAACGACTTCATCCTCGCCGCCCGTATCGATCGACTCCAACAGGACTGACATGCCCCGCAAACTCAACCGCCGCCAACAGTGGCGTATCGAAAAGATCCAGTTGGAACGCCAGCAACGCCTGGAAAAGAAACTGTCCAAGGCCGGGGCGCAGATCGACCCAGGCAGTCTCGGCCCGGAAGAGGAAGGCCTAGTCATCGCCAACTTCGGTGCCAGTCTCGAACTGGAAGATAGCACCGGCGAGCTGCACCGCTGCCTGCTGCGCCAAAATCTACCACCGCTGGTGGTCGGCGACCGGGTGATCTGGCAACGGGGTAACGAAGGCGGTGTGGTCACCGCGCGCCAGCCCCGCCAAAGCGAGTTGGCCCGCCCCGACGGCATCGGCAAGCCCAAGGCCGTGGCCGCCAACATCAACCAAATCCTGGTGGTCGCCGCCCCGGCACCCGCCTATAGCACCGATCTTATCGATCAATACCTGGTCGCCTCCGAACTGACCGGGGTGCAGCCCACCCTGATCTTCAACAAGATCGACCTACTGGACGGTGCCGCCCGCGAACGGGTACAAACGGTACTGCAGCGCTATCGTGGCATCGGCTATCAGGTGCTCACCGCCAGCACCCTGCAGGCCCACGGCCTGGATGAGGTACGCACCCAGCTACAGGGACGGATCAGCGTATTTGTCGGTCAGTCAGGGGTTGGCAAATCATCACTTATCCGCAGCTTCATCCCGCGCGAAGACATTGCCGTACAGGCCCTCTCCCAGCAAAGTGGACTGGGCCAGCACACCACCAGCACCAGCCGCCTCTACCACCTCCCCGATGGCGGCAGCCTGATCGACTCGCCCGGGGTACGCGATTTTCGCCTCTGGCCGGTCGAGCCGGCCACCCTGCTCGGCGGCTTCCGTGAGCTGGCACCCTATCAAGGGATGTGCAAGTTTCGTGACTGCAGCCACCGCCACGAACCGGGCTGCGCCCTGCGCGAGGCAGTGACCGAAGGGAAGATAAGTAAAGAACGCCTACAAAGCTATCACCGGCTGGCCCTGCAGATGGAAAACCCAGACGGGGAATAGCGATGTAGACCATGCGGAGGCAGCTACCACATCCCCACCTCCCAATCTTCTACCGATATACCTCGGCGCACTAGCTGCCCCTGTCATCCACTCATCACCTCAAAATCCATCAAAAGTCTTGAGGTTGGGCATCGAGGGGATATTTTCGCGGGCGAGATTGCTGCGGATACGCACTGTGTACTTACGAGGCAGGTACGGAACGGGTAGCTGGGAATAAGACCAGATGTAACCCCGCACGCACTCCACCATGTACGTTATAGAGTGCACCTAAGTACAGGGCACAGGAAACCTTTACAGCCCGGTTTCAACCGTCCGCCACCTCACTCAAGGCTGTAGCCACTGGCTCAGAAAAATTCCTCGCCTCAGCAAAGGAGAAGGAGCTCGGATATTTCGCTGAGTGAAACTTCGGGTCTTGCACCACAAATCGCTCGAAAGGAGCTTTGCCAGTGAAACCTCCGGCCTGATTATTGGCCGAGGGCGCGCCCCAGGGCCTCTTCCAGATCCTGCTCTGCGGGGGGGAATACTCCCTCCGTGGCCGCTTGGGGTCGTGGCGGTGTCGCTGGTGTCGCCCCCTGAGGCGGCAGGGTGTCAGGGTTCAGTTCCTGTGCCGGGATGGTGGGCGCCTCCTCCTCACGCAGCCCGATCGCGCGTTCGGTGGCCTGATTCAGCACGATGATACTGATACGGCGATTGATCGGTGCCAGCGGGTTCTCTTTATCGAAATGCACCGAGTCGGCCAGGCCGACCACCCGACCAAATTTGTCCATTGGCACGCCACCCGAATGCAGTTCACGCCGTGCCGCATTGGCACGATCACTGGAAAGCTCCCAGTTGGTGTAGTTGGGGCGCACTCCGGTAAACGGGGTGCTATCGGTATGACCGCTAATGCTCAGGTAGTTGGGCACCGTGGCCAGGGTCTTGGCCAGCTCCTGCAAGATCTCGCGGGTATAGTAGCGC
>SLDE01000136.1 GCA_007125455.1 Ectothiorhodospiraceae bacterium | reverse complement strand
CTAGATTCGACCCGCAGCGCAGCGCAGGGGACGCGCTTTAGCGCGCCCGCAGGGGGGCGAGCCCGAGCGAGCCATCCACTAGGGACCCCATCATTCTGATCAGCGGGGTCCCTGCCAAACGAAAAAGGGGCTGCCGAAGCAACCCCTTTAACTGGATATGGTGGCTACACCTAGATTCGAACTAGGGACCCCATCATTATGAGTGATGTGCTCTAACCAACTGAGCTATGTAGCCGTCTTTTAAGAGGCCGCAATTCTGAGCGAAACGGCCCCTCCTGTCAACCCTTGAAGGTGCGCTTAGACGTTAAATCTAAAGTGCATGACATCGCCGTCCTTGACGATGTATTCCTTGCCTTCCAGGCGTAGCTTACCGGCTTCTTTGGCACCCTGTTCGCCGTTGTATTGGACGAAGTCGTCGTAGGCGGTGACCTCTGCACGAATGAAGCCTTTTTCGAAGTCGGTATGGATCACACCGGCGGCCTGGGGTGCGGTGGCACCGATAGGGACGGTCCAGGCGCGCACCTCTTTCACTCCGGCGGTGAAGTAGGTCTGCAGGCCGAGCAGTTTGTAACCTGCACGGATCACGCGGTTGAGGCCGGGCTCTTCCAGGCCGAGTTCGTCGAGAAAGCTCTGCGCGTCGTCGGCGTCCAGCTCGACCAGCTCGGATTCGATGGCGGCGCAGACGGCCACCACCTCAGCCCCTTCTTCGGCGGCGAGCTTTTGTACTGCCTCAAGCTCGGGGTTGTTGCTGAAGCCGTCTTCGGCGACGTTGGCAATATACATGGTGGGCTTGGTGGTGAGCAGGTGCAGCTCGTAGATGGCCGCTTGCTCGTCGTCGCTAAGGCCGAGGGTGCGCACCAGTTTGCCGTCGGCAAGACCGTCGCGCACCTTTTCGAAGGCGGCGAGTTTGGCCTTGGCATCCTTATCACCGCTTTTGGTGAGCTTGGCGACGCGCTGGATCCCCTTTTCTATGCTCTCGAGATCCGCCAGCATCAGTTCGGTGTTAATGACTTCGATGTCGTTGATGGGATCGACCTTGCCGGCGACGTGGATCACGTTGTCATCACTGAAGCAACGTACCACCTGTGCAATGGCGTCGGTCTCGCGAATATTGGCAAGGAATTTGTTGCCCAGGCCTTCGCCCTTGGAGGCACCGGCGACTAGCCCGGCGATATCGACAAACTCCATGGTGGCCGGAAGGACGCGCTCGGGCTTGACGATCTCGGCCAGTTTGTCGATACGCGGGTCCGGCACGGCGACCATGCCGACATTGGGTTCGATGGTACAGAACGGGTAGTTCTCCGCCTGGATCCCGGCCTTGGTGAGGGCGTTGAACAGGGTGGACTTACCCACATTGGGCAGACCGACGATACCGCATTTGAATCCCATGTTTAAGTTCCAGGTAGCAAGTTTCAAGTATCAAGTGGCAAACAACCGCCTTGCCGCGGCGGTGTGCCTCATGCCTGTGGCGAGCGGGGTTTTCTTGCCGCTTGCCACTTCAGGCTTGTCACTTCTTAGTGTGTAGCCGGTTCATCGCCTTTTGCAGCTCACCACCGATCACCAACGGCATAACCTCGGCGGCACGCTGCAGCGCGGCATCGATCTCCCCCTGCTCGCTGGCGGGTGCTTTGCCAAGCACATAGCCGGTGACCTGGGTACTGTGGCCGGGATGACCGATCCCGATGCGCAGGCGTTGAAATTCCTTGCTGCCACCGAGTTGGCTGATAGTATCCCGCAGGCCATTGTGGCCACCGTGACCGCCGCCTTGCTTGAGGCGGATCTCGCCGGGGGGCAGATCGAGTTCATCGTGGGCAACCAGGATCGCTTCGGGGGGGATCTTGTAAAACCGCGCCAAAGCGGCGATGGCCTGGCCACTTCGGTTCATGAAGGTCATCGGTTTGAGTAGCCAGAGTTGCTGTCCGTCGATCTGGATCCGGCAACACTGGCCAAAGAATTTGGCTTCGCTGGCAAAGCTGCCGCCGTGCTGGCGTGCAAGCGCGTCAACGAAGAAGAAACCGGCATTATGCCGCGTCTGCTCGTATTGGGCACCGGGATTCCCCAGGCCAACGATCAACTGTACAGACGAAGCCAATGCCGATCTCCGTTACTGGCTTAGCCTTCGGAAGCAGGCTCGTCAGCGGCTTCTTCCGCTTCCTTGCTGGCGCGGGTTTTGTGGATCGCTGCAACCGCCTGATTGTGATCATCACCGTGCATCAGCTCGACCATTTCCACACCCGCAGGCAGTTTCACGTCGGTCAGGTGAACGATGCCTTCCATCTCGACCCCGGAGAGATCGACTTCCAGGTACTCTGGCAGATCCTTGGGCAGACAGATCACCTCAACTTCGGTGATGTTGTGGGTAACCAGGCCACCCATCTTCACGCCCGGAGCCTGCTCTTCGTTGATGAAGTGCAGCGGTACCTGCATCTTGATCTTGTCCTTGGCGGAGACGCGCATGAAGTCGACGTGCAGCAGTACCGGCTTGGCGGGATGGCGCTGCAGGTCCTTGAGGACCGCCTGTTCAGCCTTGCCGTCTACTTCGACGGTGAGGATGTGGGAATAGAAGGCCTCGTTTTCCAGCTGATGCACCAGGGCATCGTGGTCGATGCTGATGTTTTGCGGCTCCTGGCCTGCACCATAGAGGATGCCGGGGATCTTGCCCTGACGACGCAGGCGGCGGCTCGCACCCTTCCCCATGTCGTTACGGACTTCCACGGCCAGATTGAAGTCTTGATTGCTCATTGGATGTTTCTCCGTTGCTAAAGTAATGGCCCGGCAGTACCGGGCCGTTGCCCCGCTCCGCGACCAAAGCGGGGTTGGTTCTCCTGGGCCAGTTGGCCCGGAAGGAATTCAGTCCATATAGAGGGTGCTGACCGACTCATCGTTATGGATGCGCCGGATCGTTTCGGCCAGCATCTCGGCGATGGAGACCTGGCGGATCTTGTCGCAGCTGCGGGCCTCTGGGCCAAGCGGAATGCTGTCGGTGACCACCAGTTCATCCAGATTGGAGTTGGCGATGTTGTCCACCGCCGGGCCGGAGAGCACCGGATGGGTGATATAGGCCTTGACCCGGGCGGCGCCATGCTCCTTGAGGGCATTGGCCGCCTGGCACAGGGTACCGGCGGTATCAACCAGGTCGTCGATCAGTACGCAGCTGCGTCCTTCCACATCGCCGATGATGTGCATGATCTGGGCGACATTGGCCTTGGGGCGACGTTTGTCGATGATCGCCAGATCGGCGTCGTCCAGACGCTTGGCCAGGGCGCGGGCACGCACCACACCGCCCACGTCGGGGGAGACCACCATGAGGTTTGGGTCCTTCGCCTTCCAGATGTCGCCCAGCAGGATGGGCGAGGCGTAGACATTATCCACCGGGATGTCGAAGAAGCCCTGGATCTGATCGGCGTGCAGATCCACCGTGAGCAGCTTGTCGATGCCGACGCTGTGGATCATATTGGCCACCACCTTGGCGGTGATCGGCACACGGGCAGAGCGCGGGCGACGATCCTGACGGGCGTAACCGAAATAGGGGATCACCGCCGTAACCACCCGTGCCGAGGCACGACGCAGGGCATCGGCCATCACCAGCATTTCCATCAGATTGTCGTTGGTGGGGGCACAGGTGGGCTGCACGATAAAGACGTGCTTACCGCGCACGTTTTCGAGGATCTCTACCATGACCTCGCCATCACTGAACTGGCCAACAATGGCCTTGCCAAGCGGCATGGCAAGGTAGCTGGCGATATCCTGGGCCAGTTGCGGGTTGGCGTTCCCTGCGAAGACCATCATATCAGACACCATTTACCCCTTGTGGCACGGCGAGTGTGGACTGGCTGTTGCCGCCGGTGGCGGGCTTGTGAAGATGGCTGGGAGGGAAGTGCTCGACCTTCGGGCCAGCATCTTCTCACCCACACCTTGCTGAAGGAGCACCTTCGGCAAGTTGAATATGGCTGGGGCGGCAGGACTCGAACCTGCGCATGACGGGATCAAAACCCGTTGCCTTACCACTTGGCGACGCCCCAAAAATTCAGTTTTAAGTAACAAGCTTTAAGCCACAAGGCTTTTGCCATGTGAGCTTCAGTCCGCCCGTTCCAGTAGCGGGGAACGGTTCCGCCCTTGGGCGACAAAGCCTTGCCAGCCTTCGGGTCGAGCGGCGAGCACCTGTTGCGCCTTGGTCGCGCTATCAAAAGCGGCGAACACACAGGCACCGGTGCCGGTCATCCGGGCCTGGCCGTATTGCCCGAGCCAATCGAGCGCCTCGGCCACCGCCGGATAACGGCTTGCCACCACTGGCTGGCAGACGTTTTCGCCTAGCCCAGCCAGGAAGTCGCGTATTGTGATAGCTGGACAATCCCTTGTCAATTCCGTGGCAGCAAAAATCTCCCCGGTGGCCACTTGCACCGGTGGGATCAGCACCACAAACCACGGTTCGGGCAGGCTGAGTGGGGTCAGCGCCTCACCAACCCCCTCGGCCCAAGCGGCCTGGCCTCGCACAAAGACCGGCACATCGGCCCCCAGTTGCAGCCCCAGCGCGGCCAACTGGTCGATGCCCATGCCCAGTTGCCAGATCCGATTGAGGGCGATCAGGGTGGTGGCCGCATCGGAACTGCCGCCCCCCAGGCCGCCGCCCATGGGCAAGCGCTTTTCCAGACGGATGGCAGCACCTTGCCGGGTGTCGCTATGGCCTTGCAACAATCGGGCGGCGCGGTAGATCAGATCCTGCTCGAGGGGGACGCCACGGAGGCTGTCGTGGCGCAGGATACGCCCATCGGCCAGGGGCTCGAACCAGAGCCGATCACCGTGATCAAGAAACTGAAACACGCTCTGCAACAGGTGATAGCCATCGGCACGTCGACCGGTGATGTGCAGCATCAGGTTGAGCTTGGCCGGCGCTGGCCAAGGGAGATGGCTGTGGCTGTCAGTACGGTTCATGGCGCCACTCGCCGATGATCAGGCGCACCCTGGCCTGGTGGTTGTTGGCGAAGATCCGTCCGGGCAACATCACCCCATCGCGTTCGCGGTAGTCACGAAATTCGATCTCCCACCCACCCTGCACCAAGCCGCCAAGCAGGCCGGCCTCGTTCAAGGTGGGTTGGTAGTCACCAGGGGCGGGCAGACCTAGTACCCAGTAGCGCAGTGCCGACACTGGCACCCGCCAGCCCAGTTGCTCGGCGAGCAGTTGTTCCGGGTGATCCGAGAACCAGCGCTCACCCTCGTGGCTCTCCAGCGTGACCCGCTGCGGATCGCCCACCAGGCGCATCGAGCCCTGGCCCAAAGGGGCGGTGATCATTATTTGGTAGGCCTCCCCTTGCTGTTGCCAATTCAGCCCGGTATTCCAGGTCTCGTGGCCACTGACCACCAGCAGGCGGCCATTCAGGCGCCAGTGGGAAACGGCAAGCATCTGCGCACGGTGCTCCTGCCAGGCCTGTTCCGGCGTGTCGGTGGGCACCAGTGGGGGGGCAACACTACAGCCAACCAGCAGCCCCAGCATCAGCAACGGGATGAGAAGCTTGGGCATCAGGGCTGTAGTCGTTCGATGGTCTCAAGAAGCACCGGGTGCGCGGCATCCAGCTCACTGGCCTCGCGCCAAATGGCGCGGGCCGCCTCTTCGCGGCCTTGCACCCACAGCACCTCACCCAAGTGGGCACCGATCTCTGCATCCGGCTGGATTTGGTAGGCACGGCGCAGGTAGTCTTCGGCCTCCTCAAGGCGTTCGAGGCGATAGTAGGCCCAACCCATGCTATCGAGGATCGCCGGATCGTTGGGTAGCATGCGGTATGCCCGCTTGATATAGCGCAACCCTTCTTCATAGCGCTCGGTGCGATCGACCAGGGTATAACCCAGGGCGTTCAGGGCATGGGCGTGCTCGGGTTCGTTCTCCAGGATGAGGCGAAGATCGGCCTCGGCCTGGTCGAGGCGATCCATCCGTTCGGCCAGCAGGGCTCGGCCATAGAGCAGATTGGCATTGTCCTGAAACAGGGCCACCGCTTCGTCGTAAACCTCCATGGCCAACGCCAACTCACCCGCTGAGGAGAGCAGTTCTGCCTCCCCCTGGTAACGCTGGGCGATGTGCTGCTGGTTGTGCAAACTCAGGCCACGCAGGTAGTCCAGTGCGGCATCGAGGTCCTGGTGGCGCTGCAACAGGCGCGCGGCGTGGATCTGGGCGTCCATGTAGCGATCGGCATCCGGCCCGACGGACTGGTACCATTCGATGGCATCGGCCACCTGCCCTTGCTGCTCGGCAATCTGTGCCAGCGAGACGCGGGACTCCTCATCACGCACCCCGAGGCTAAGCAGGCGCATAAAGTGGCCCTCTGCCTCATCCAGCTCGCCGGCCTCCAGGGCGAGCAGCGCAAGGGCATAGACCACATCGCTGTCGTCCGGTTGCGAACGCTGGAGCCACTGAAACTGTTCCCGCGCCTCGGGCAAGCGTTGCGCATCGACCAGCATGCGGGCATAGATCAAACGCACCTGGTCGTTATCGCGGTGTCGGCGTACGGCCTCGCCCATGCTGACCAGGGCGGCCTCTTCATCCCCCAGCGCATGGTATACACGGGCCTTGAGCACCAAGGCATCGAGCATGTCGGGTTCATCCTGCAGCAAGGTCTCCAATGCGTGCAGTGCTTCGGGATACTGGTGGAGGCGGTTGGCCAAGTGGGCCAGGGCGTAGCGGGCCAGGGGTTCATCTTGGTGCCGTTCGACGACCTCTCCCATCATCCCCAGCGCCTGGGCGTGATCGCTCTCCTGGGAGAGCATATTGGAAAGCAGCATAAAGCCCTGCCCCTTGCCCTTGGGGGCCAGCTCGATCAACACGTGCATGTGCTGCAGGGCCTCATCGGGCTGCTCATGGCGCAATAGCAGCGCAGCCAGTGACTGACGCGCCTCGATCTGCTCCGGCTCCAGTTCCACCCATAAGCGTGCCGCCTGGAGCGCCATCCCCAGGTCACGGGCATAGACCGCCATGCGGGTGGCACGGCTGGCCAGACGGGGATCACGGGTTTCATAGGCGGTGGTCAGATAGGCCTGCGCGGCGAGGTGTAGCTCACCCTGCTGTACCGCAAACTCGGCCACCAGCAATTGATAGAGCAACTGCCCGCTCAGCGCCAGCCTGGGCAGATTAGCCGAGACCGGCTCCTGTTCTGCCTGGGCGTGGAAGCGCTGTTCTGTCAGCATCATCACCTCAGGCTCCTGCTCGGACTGCGGCGGCATCGCGCTACAGCCGGTGATGGCGACGACCGCGCTCGCCAGTCCCAGTTTACGCAGAGATTTCATCCGATTTTTCACCCGCATCGCTTGGTTCTTCATATACTCAACTATACCTGAGTTTGTCACTGCTCGCCCCCTCCCGTCCACGCCCTGGCGGACAAGCCTGGTGCCCAGCGGGTTTCGGCGTATTCGACGCATTGCTCAGGCAGGGGAATAAGCAGCTGATTTCATGCCTAATTATCACCAGGGCCGCTCACTTTATTGTTACAGTGCTTGATATTGACCACCCGGGTAACGCAGAATTGCTATCCCTACTCAGACCCGTTGCAGCTCCATGACTCTGTTGGCTTTCGGCATCAACCACAAAACGGCCCCGGTCGCGATCCGCGAACGGGTGGCGTTTACCCCGGAAAAGCTGCCCCTGGCGTTACAGGAGTTGCGCGCGCACAACCACGTTAATGAGGCGGCCATCCTCTCCACCTGCAACCGTACCGAGGTCTATTGCGGGGTGGAGGCCGATGATCCCCGCGAGCTGAGCGAGTGGTTCAGCCGCTTCCACAAGCTGCCCCACGATGAAGTGGAGCCCTTCTTCTACATCCACCCGGACAAAGATGCGGTACGCCATGTACTGCGTGTGGCCAGCGGGCTGGATTCGCTGGTGTTGGGCGAGCCACAGATCCTCGGCCAGATGAAGCAGGCCTATAGCCAGGCCAACCACGCCGGCACCGTCGGCCACCTGCTCAACCGCCTGTTCCAGCACACCTTTGCCGTCGCCAAGCAGGTACGTACCGACACCGCCATCGGCGCCAGTCCGGTCTCGGTTGCCTTTGCGGCGGTGAGCCTGTCCAAGCAGATATTCAGTGACCTGTCCAAACACACGGCCATGCTGATCGGTGCCGGGGAGACTATCGAACTGGTGGCGCGCCATCTGCACCAGAGCGGGATCGGTCGCATCATCGTCGCCAACCGCACGGTGGAAAAGGCCCACACCCTGGCCTGCGAATTCGACGGCTACGCCATCGCCCTGTCGGAGATCCCGGCCCACCTGGCCGAAGCCGATCTGGTGATCTCCTCCACCGCCAGCCAACTGCCGATCCTCGGCAAGGGGGCGGTGGAGAGTGCCCTCAAAAAGCGCAAGCACCGCCCCATGCTGATGGTCGACATCGCCGTGCCGCGTGATATCGAAACCCAGGTAGGTGAGCTGGAAGACATCTTCCTCTATACCGTAGACGATCTACAGGAGATCATCGACGAGGGGCTCAAGTCGCGCCAGGAAGCGGCCCAGCAGGCCGAAGAGATCATCGATACCCAGGTCAGCCATTTCATGAGCTGGCTGCGCTCGCTCACGGCGGTAGACACCATTCGCCAGTACCGCCAGCACGCCGAAACGATCCGCGATCAAACCATGGAGCACGCGCTGCGCCAACTGCGCGCTGGCAAAGAGAGCGACTTCGTCATCCAGGAACTGGCCCGCCAACTGACCAACAAGCTGATGCACGGTCCCTGCGTGCGCATGAAGCAGGCGGGCTACGACGGCGAGGATACCCTGCTGAATGTCGCGCGCGAGCTGTTTAACCTCAAATCCGAGCAGTAAACCTTGAAGACATCCATCCTACGCAAGCTGGAGGCCCTGGCCGAACGGCTCGACGAACTCAGTGCCCTATTGGGCGATGCCGAGACCATCAGCAACCAAAACCGCTTTCGCGAGCTTTCCCAGGAATATGCCCAACTCAAGCCAGTGGCCGACCATTGGCACGCCTATCAGCGCGCACTGGACGACATCGCTGCCGCCGAGGAGATGTTGGGCGAAGACGACGCCGAGATGCGCGAAATGGCCGAGGCGGAACTCCAGCAGGCGCGCGCCCGGCGCGACGGGCTGGAGCTGGAGCTACAAAAGCTGCTGCTACCCAAGGATCCCAACGACGACAAAAACATCTTTCTGGAGATCCGCGCCGGAACCGGCGGCGACGAGGCGGCACTATTCGCCGGAGATCTCTTTCGCATGTACAGCAAGTACGCCGAACTGCGCCGCTGGAAGGTGGAGATCATCTCGCAAAACGAAGGCGAACACGGCGGTTTCAAGGAGGTCATCGCCCGTATCGAGGGCCAGGGGGCCTACTCGCGGCTCAAGTTTGAATCGGGGGCACACCGGGTACAGCGGGTGCCGGAAACCGAATCCCAGGGACGCATCCACACCTCCGCCTGCACCGTGGCGATCCTGCCCGAACAGGACGAGCTGGAGGCCATCGAGATCAACCCCGCCGAGATCAAGGTGGATACCTTCCGCGCCTCCGGGGCCGGTGGCCAGCACGTCAACAAGACCGACTCGGCGATCCGCATCACCCACCTGCCCAGCGGGATCGTAGTCGAGTGCCAGGACGAGCGCTCTCAACACAAAAATCGCGCCAAGGCGATGTCGGTGCTGCAGGCCAAGCTGGCCTCCGCCCAACAGCAAAAACAGCAAAGTGAACAGGCCGCCACCCGCAAGCAACTGGTGGGCAGCGGTGATCGCTCCGAGCGCATCCGCACCTACAACTTCCCCCAGGGCCGGGTGACCGATCACCGCATCAACCTCACCCTCTACAAACTGGATGAGGTACTGGCCGGACAGTTGGATGAAGTGGTCGAACCACTAAACAACGAATACCAGGCCGACCAACTGGCGGCGTTGAGTGACGACTGAGGGGAAATGGAAGATACCGGTGGCAGGGTAAACACACACCGCCCGGCTTGCGGCCTTTATCTCCTTGCCTGCAGCGGGCCCTGTGCCTCGTGCCGGACATAAGCCCATATGTTGAGTGATGTGCATGGTATGACGATCAAGACATTACTCCAACAATTAAGCGCCGAGTTTTCCTCCTGCAGCGACAGCCCACAGCTGGATGCGCAGCTGCTGCTGTGCCATGTACTGGCACGCCCGCGCAGCTACCTCTACACCTGGCCGGAACAAACCCTGGACACGGCACAACAAGCGCAACTGCAACAACTCGCCTCCCGGCGCCGCCGGGGGGAGCCCATCGCCCACATCCTCGGCGAGCGGGAGTTTTGGTCGCTATCCCTCAAGGTGACCGCCGATACCCTGATCCCCCGCCCCGAAACCGAGCTGCTGGTAGAGGCTGCGCTGGCACGCATCCCCGACAACGCCCCCTGGGCAATCGCCGACCTGGGCACCGGCAGCGGTGCCATCGCCCTGGCCATCGCCAGTGAGCGCCCACTCTGCCGCATTACCGCGGTAGACAAGAGCCAGGCCGCGCTGGCGGTGGCCGAAGACAATGCCGACAGGCTGGGCCTTCGCAACATCCACTTTGTTCACGGCAACTGGTTCGACCCCTTGTATGGACGAGAATTTGCCATGATCGTCTCCAATCCGCCATATATCGAAGCCGCCGACCCCCATCTCGGGCAGGGCGATGTACGCTTCGAACCACGCGACGCCCTGGCCTCCGGTGCCGACGGGCTGGACGATCTGCGCGAGATCATCGCCCACGCCCCACAACACCTGAGCCCCCCTGGTTGGCTGCTGCTGGAACACGGCTACCATCAGGGCGAGGGGGTGCTGGCGCTGTTGCAGGCACAGGGCTTCGCCGCCACCGAAACCCTCACCGACCTGCAAGGGCACGACCGGGTGGCGACAGGATGCCTAAACAAAGAGTAAGCCCCCTTGCCCCTTGCCACTAAAACACTGGCATTAGCCCGATTTCCCGGCTACGCTTGCAGGTATGCAAAAGGATCACACACTACACATAAAACACCGAGAACTCCGCTTTTGCAGACTGCACCCGGATCCCGCCCAGGCCCATAGCGCCAGCCTGATGCTGGACGGACTGGACGGGGTGCATGAGGTCAGTCCGGCGGAGACGCACCTGCTGTTTGTCCGCTACGACATCACCATCATCACCCTGCCGCTGATAGAATCGGCCCTGGTCGAGCTGGGATTCCACCTCGACAACAGCCTGATACACAAGCTAAGACGTGCCCTCTACGCCTATACCGAAGAGACCCAACGGGCCAACCTGGGGCTGGAGGGAGAAAACACCGCCGATCGCAAGGTATTTATCCAAAACTACCTCAAACGCCGCCACGGCTGCCGCGACGAGCGCCCTGAGCACTGGCGTTCCTATCTATAAAACCAGCAAGCAAAAAGCCCCATACTGACCGCCACTTGTCACTCTGCGCTTGTCGTGTGCATTTTTCGCTCAGCACAGGCGAGAGCACAAAGGGCCACCGTCACGTTGGCTTTTTAGCGTCATACGCCCTCCCCCTCTCCGATCGTTTATAGCATTTCAGCCCGGATCGGTTACCATGACTTATCACCCGCATTCATACGCTGCCCAATGAACGACGAACAGTTATTACGTTATAGCCGTCAGTTGATGCTGCCCCAGCTGGACTGGGAGGGCCAACAACGCCTGTTGGCCAGCCATGCGCTGATCATCGGCATGGGCGGGCTGGGCGCGCCGGTGTCGATGTATCTGGCCGCCGCCGGGGTGGGTACGCTCACCCTGGTGGACGACGATGTGGTCGACCTAAGCAATCTGCAGCGCCAGATCCTGCACGGTGAGGCGGATCTGGGTCGGCATAAGGTGGATTCGGCCCGCGAGAGCCTGCAGCGGCTCAATCCCCAAACCACCCTGGAAACCATCGCACAGCGGCTGGAGGGTGCGGCCCTGCGCGAGCAGGTGGCCAGGGCCGATGTGGTGATCGATGCCAGCGATAACTTCGCCACCCGTTTTGCGATCAATGATGCCTGTATGGCGGCGGGCACCCCGTTGGTCTCCGGTGCGGCGATCCGCTTTGAGGGACAACTGAGCGTATTCGACCCACGCCGCGATGATAGCCCCTGCTACCGCTGCCTCTACCGTGATGAGGGGGAGCTGGGCCAGACCTGCAGCGAGAACGGGGTACTGGCACCGGTGGTGGGGGTGATCGGCTCCCTGCAAGCCACCGAGGCCCTCAAACTGCTGGCCGGGATCGGCGAAGCGCTGGTGGGTCGGCTGCTGATCTGGGATGCCCTGGCGATGGACTGGCGCAGCATGCGCCTGCGCAAAGATCCCGCCTGCCCGGTCTGCGCCGGTCACGGTGGATGACAAACCCCAAGCCAAACGGTAAAGTCCCAGCCATGAATACTTATACAATGCCCCGCACTCTGGTAAACCAGATCATGCGCCATGCCCAGCAAAGCCCGGAGGCTGAGGTCTGCGGCCTGGTCGGTGGCCGTGACGGCCAGGCCTGTACGGTCTATCCCATCGACAATGTGGCCGACGAGCCGGACCACCTGTTCACCATGGCCGCCCCGGCCCAGATCGCGGCGATGCGCCAGATGCGTGAACAGGACGAGGCACTGTATGCCATCTATCACTCCCACCCGCATGCCCCGGCCGAGCCCTCGCTGCGCGATGTGGAGGAGGCCGCCTATCCCGACGCGCTATACCTGATTATCTCGCTCAACACCAAGGGGGTGTTGGAGCTGCGCGCCTATCAGTTGCACGATCAGCGTGTGAGCGAGGCCGAATTGATTGTAGAAGAAACCTGAACCGACGGAGTACAACGTGGCAGAGACAATAGACGAACTGACAGTTGAATATAGCGAAGACGACCTGGTCACCACCAAAGAGCTGGACAAGGTGGTACTGACCAAGGGCGCCTGGTCCACCATCCTGTTTCGCTACCAGGATTGGGATCGCAAAAAGGAGGAGTACGGCCCGGAGAAGTACACCATCCGCCGCTACCAAAAGCGCAATGGCGAATACCGCCAGCAATCCAAGTTCAACATCTCCAGCAAGGATCAGGCACGCCAGTTGATCGAGGCCCTGCAGCAGTGGGTTGATTAGTAACGATCGCAATTTCCCAGCAAAGCGCTACACTTTTGTTAGGCTGAATGTTGCATGAATTCGCACGATGATCGCGCTGGATATTGATTGTCCAGTGCATTTTTCGAGGGAGCGGTGTCGTTATTCATACATCCAACTTGTGTCCATGGATGGACGGTATGTCGGTGCGCCAGGAGGCTGCGCGCCGGTGAGAAAAATGTGCTGGGCAATTTGTGCAACATTCGGGCTAGACGTTATACAAAAACGGGAGATAGCCGATGGGACAGCGACTAACGCTGGCCAAGGCCGCGGGCCTGCTCGGCGTGAGTCGGCAGGATCTGCAGAAACTGGTGCATGACGGCGATCTGCATGCCTTTGAGGGCAAGGTGGATCTCGACGAATTGCGTCAGCGCTACCCGACGATAGCGATGCAAGACAACCCGATGTTCGAGCGCACCCAGCTCATCCGTCAGACCGCCTTTGCCCGCCGGGTGGCCGATACCGTGGCACCAGACCTTGACGATCTCGAGCGGCAACTGCGCAAGCGCAACGCCGATCTGAGTATTGCCAACGCCAAGATGATGAAGTTTCGTGGCTGCATCGAGGAGTTGGCCCAGGTGTTGGGAGATCTCAACCGCGAGGCAAGTCCAGAGCAAAAAAAGGTGATCAAGGTGGTCAACAGCTGGTTACTGGACAAGTTGGAGTCGTAGTGAGTTATCGGATACGTATCGAGCCCAGCGGCCATGAGTTTACCGCCCTGCCGCAGGAAAGCCTGCTGGAGGCGGCCCTGCGCTCCGGTATCAATCCCCGCTACAGCTGCTCCAACGGCAGCTGTGGTGATTGCCGGGTGCGGGTGCGCGAAGGAAAGGTGGGACAGCACATGCACAGTGACTTCCACTTCAGCGCCCAGGAGCAGGCGCGGGGCTATGTGATGCTCTGTACCACCCACGCCGAGAGCGACCTGGTGATCGAGGCCGACGAATCCAACTCTCCCAGCGATATCCCCGAGCAGCAACTGACCGTCAAGGTGGCCAAGGTCGAACGGCGCAACGATCAGGTGGCCGTCTTGCACCTGCGCACCTCGCGCAGCAATACCCTGCGCTTTCTTGCCGGACAACACGTCGAGCTGGAACTGGAGGGCCTGCCCCCCTTTGCAGCCACGATCGCCAGTTGCCCCTGCAACGGCATGCACCTGTACTTTCACATCCACCGCACCACGGACCACCCCTTCGCCGCGCAGGTATTCGAAGGCCTGCGGATCGGCACCGTGCTGCGACTGCGCGGCCCCTACGGGGATCTGACCCTGGACGACGATTCCCCCCGCCCCCTGCTGATGGTCGCCCTGGGCACCGACTTTGCCGCCATCAAGAGCCTGATCGAACACGCCCTGAATCTGGAAATGGCGCAGCCGCTGCGGCTTTATTGGCTGGCCGATGCCGCCACCGGCCACTACATGGACAACTACTGCCGCGCCTGGAACGATGTGCTGGACGACTTCGCCTTCAAGGAAATCACCCTGGTCCATCCCCTGCCCAACGGCGAGGAGATGGCGGCACTGATGGATCAACTGGCACAGACTCTGCAGACGCTGGGCGAGGCCGATATCTACCTGGCTGGGCCCGAGGCCTTCACCGCCTCCTGCGCCAGCGGCCTGCTTCAGCAGGGGGCCAACCCGCAGCGGCTGTACACCTTCCATCGCCGGGTGGCGATTAGGGGGTAGTGGGTAGTGGGTACTTGCTACTTGCTCAGCTGAGGGTTGTTCCCCGAAAAAGCGCCTTGTAGGAGCGGCTCCGCCGCGAATGGAACCCCTCATCGCGGCAAAGCCGCTCCCACACGATGCTCCTACACCCAATAACGGCGGTATAGCCGTTCAGTTGGCTGAGAATGGCTGAGCATCAGACCAACCGATTGGCAATCGCGGCAAACTCGGCCAGGCTCAGGGTTTCGGGCCGACGCCCAGGGTCTATTCCCAAGGCCTCCAGGGCGGCGGCGTCGATCAGGCCCTTGAGGTTGTTGCGCAGGGTCTTGCGCCGTTGGGTGAAGGCCTGCGCCACCACCTTGGCAAACTGCGCCTGATCGGCGATCGCCACCGGGGGCTTATCCCATGGGGTGAGGCGCACGATGGCCGAATCCACCTTGGGGGCGGGATTGAACGACCCCGGCGGTACGGTGAAAAGCTGCTCCACCTCACATCGGCTCTGCACCATGATCCCCAGCCGTCCGTAATCGGCACAGCCCGGCGCGGCAGCGAGACGGTCCACCACCTCCTTTTGCAGCATAAAGTGCATATCGCGAATGCAATGGGCCTGATCCAGCAGATGGAAGATCAGCGGGGTGGATATGTTGTAGGGCAGATTACCTACCACCCGCAGCGGCTCACCCGCCTCGGCCAAGGAGCAAAAATCGAACTTGAGCGCATCCTGCTGATGGATCTTCAAGCGCGCACTGCTGCCCAGCTTTTGCTGAAGGATGGGAATGAGGTCGCGGTCCAGTTCCACCACGTCCAGCCGGGTGCCACTGTCCAGTAGCGGTTGGGTGATGGCCCCCATACCCGGACCGATCTCCACCAGGTGATCCTTCGGCAGGGGATGAATGGCAGCGACGATCCCCGCGATGATGCGCTGATCATGCAGGAAATTCTGGCCAAAACGCTTGCGTGCACGGTGTAGGGTCATCTTGCCTTGTTCCTGAATGTTAAAATCTTCGTAATGGCTCGCTCTGCAGTGAGCCTTTGTTACACCGGGTTGTCGATGTCGATAAATTCACACTGGATCGCGAAACGCTCGGCCAGTTGTGCGCCCAGGGCCATGGCACCATAGCGCTCGGTGGCGTGATGGCCGGCGGCGATGTAGTGGATCCCCAGTTCGCGGGCCTGGTGTACGGTGCGCTCGGAGATCTCGCCGCTGACGTAGGCATCCAAACCCAGCGCGGCGGCCTGCTCGATATAGTCCTGCGCCCCGCCGCTGCACCAGCCTAGCCGCTCAATCGGCCCGTTTCCGCCGTCAATCAAGAGCGCCTCACGCCCCAAATCCTTGCTGATATGCTCGCTCAGGATCTGCGGCGAAAGCGGCTCGGCCAAGCGGCCATAACAGCCGATCCCACCGTTGGGGCCGTGGCCAAAACGGCCCTCTTCACTCACCCCCCAGCGCGCGCCCAGGCGGGCATTGTTGCCCAACACGGGGTGGCCATCCAGCGGCAGGTGGTAGGCCAGCAGGCTGATGTCGTGCTCCAGCAGTGCCTTGATGCGGCGCTGGCGCATGCCGGTGATTACCGCAGATTCACCTTTCCAGAAGAAACCGTGGTGTACCAGTAGCAGATCGGCCTGGCTTGCCACCGCCGCGTCGATCAGCGCCTGGGAGGCGGTCACCCCGGCCACGATACGTCGCACCTCATCCCGGCCCTGCACCTGCAGGCCGTTGGGTGCATAGTCTGAATAGTCGCCCGCGGCGAGCAATTGGTCGCAATATTCCACCAATGACTGCAGTTTCACCATGCGATTTTTTTCCCCATCGGTTAAGCTTTCATCATAGTCCAAACGGAGCCCGCCCATGCGTTGGCACAAACCGATCGTCTTTCTCTTTCAGGCCGTCACCATCGGTCTGGCGCTGGCCTTCGTGGTGATCCTGATGTACCCCAACCTGCTCGATGATGGCAGGCGGGTGGTCGAGTTCATCGAGACCGGCAGTACCCCGGCGCTGCCACGTCAGAGCGGCCCTGTATCTTACGCTGATGCGGTGGCCCTTGCAGCCCCGGCGGTGGTGAATATCCATAGCCGCAAGACCGTGGTGCAGTCCAGTCCGCTATTGGATGATCCCTTTTTCCGCCACTTCTTCGGCGACCGCCTCCCCTCCCCTGGCCCACGCCAACGGGAGGAGACCTCGCTCGGCTCCGGGGTGATCGTCAGCCCGCAGGGCTACATCCTCACCAACCATCACGTGATCGCCGATGCTGAGGAGATCCGGGTCAGTCTCAATGACGGGCGCACCACCGCCGCCACCCTGGTAGGTCAGGATAGCGAGGCGGATCTGGCGGTACTCAAGGTGGAACTGGATGCGTTGCCGGTGATCACCCTGGGGGATGCCGAGGCACTACGGGTGGGCGACGTGGTGCTCGCCATCGGCAACCCCTTCGGCGTGGGGCAGACCGTAACCCAGGGGATCGTCAGCGCCACCGGGCGTACCGAGCTGGGGATCAGCACCTTCGAGAATTTCATCCAGACCGATGCGGCGATCAACCCAGGCAACTCCGGCGGTGCCCTGATCACCGCCAGCGGCGAGATGATCGGGATCAACACCGCGATCTTTACCCGCAGCGGCGGCTCCCAGGGGATCGGCTTCGCCATCCCGATGAGTCTGGCGCGCAACTCCATGGCGCAGATCGTCGAACACGGCTATGTCAGGCGCGGCTGGCTGGGGATAGAGATCCAGCAAATGACCCCGGAACTGGCCGAATCATTCAACATGCCACAGGACAGCGGGATCATCATCGCCGGGGTGCTGCGCGATGGCCCTGCGGATCGTGCCGGGCTGGAACCGGGGGATATCATCACCCACATCAACAACAAGCCCATCCCCAGCGCCCCCGCCGCGCTGCATGCCATCTCCCAGACCCCGCCCGGCGAGACCATCCAGCTGCGCGGTCAACGGGAAGGCGAAGAACTGGTGCGCACCGCTACCGTGACTGAGCGGCCGGCGAGGTAAGGGGCAAGTATGTCAGCTTGGCAGCGTCGGTGATGGATTACCTGGTCGCTCTGCGGACAGGTTAGCGAAAGCGCCCTGATATTCAACGATCAGTTTTCAGTAGCGATCTTTAGCTATCGTGGTCTTATCATGGCCCGCCCAACTGGCATGCCAACCCTTTGCGGTGAGATTTTCTTCTAAAAAGTGAAGAACACTCAGCCTGCCAGGGCCTGGGTGAGTGCAGACAAAAAGGCGTCGTTCTCCTCCGGTGTGCCTACCGTAACGCGCAGGCAGTCGGCCAGTGGCCCTGCGCTGGCCTTCATGTTCTTGATCAACACCCCTTGGGCGCTGATCGACTCAAAGATTCGAGTGGCCTGGCCGGGGGCGACGCGGAACAGGATGAAGTTGGCCGCCGAGGGGAAGGGTTGTACCCCTTCCAGGGCGGCCATGGACTGCAGCAGGCCAGCGCGTTCCTCGCGCAGGGTGCGGGTCTGCTCGTCGAACACGGCGATATTGCGCAAGGCAAAACTGGCCGAGGCCTGGCTAAGCGCATTGATGTTGTAAGGCAGGCGCACCTTGTCGATCTCACTCAGCCACGGCTGTGGCCCGGCAAGCAGGCCGAGGCGCAGGCCGGCCAGGCCCAGCTTGGAGAGGGTGCGCATCACCACCAGATTATCAAACTCACCCAGACGCGAGATGAAACTGCGCCCGGCGAAGGCATGGTAAGCCTCGTCCACCACCACCAAACCATTGGCGGCCTGGATAATCGCCTCCATCGCCGCCTCGTCGAAGAGGTTACCGGTGGGGTTGTTGGGGTAGGCCAGATAGATCACCGCCGGATCGTGCGCGGCGATGGCCGCCAGCATGGCCTCCAGATCGAGGGAGAAGTCCTCGCGTAGCGGTACGCCGCAGTAGTTAAGCCCACTGAAGGCGGCGATCATGCGATACATCACAAAGCCTGGCTCCGGGGCCATCACGGTACGCCCTTCGCCACCCAGTGCCAGGGCGAGCATCTGGATGATCTCATCTGAGCCATTGCCCAGCAGCAGCCCCTGATCGGCGGGGATCCCCATGGTCTCACGCAGCAGCGGCTGCAATTCGCGGGCGGTGGGGTCCGGGTAGCGGTTGAGCGGCACCTCGCGCAACAGCTCCAGCCACTGCTGCTGCATCGCCTCAGGCCAGCGATAGGGGTTCTCCATCGCGTCGAGCTTGATCATTCGGCCCGGATCGGGCACCGGATAGGCCGAGATGGCCTGCACCTCGGGACGGATCCATTGCTGCGGTGATTTGTCCATCAATATCTCCCAAAAAACCTTTAACACAGAGCACGCAGAGGGCACGGAGAAGACTCAATGCGCCATTCTCCGAGTCGGTTCACCCATTAATAGGCTGTTGTTGTCGCTCAGGCGAGTGCGAGAGAAGGCAAAATCGGGCGAAAAAGCGCAGTTTACACGTAGTAAATGAGCATTTTGAGCCCGATTTTACCCAATTGCTTACGAGCAATTGGGAACAGCTCGAAGAGCTGGCCCGTCAGGGCAAAGCCCATGGATGGGCTTTGTAACGCCCTATCGCGCCGCATGAGTAGACAACAACAGCCTGCTAAGGCTTCCTGCCATGCATTCTCTCCGTGTTGCTCTGTGGACTCTGTGCTCTCTGTGTTGAAATCCGCACTCAACCCTTGCAGCGGTACTCGGCGGAGCGGGCATGGGCTTCCAGGCCTTCACCTCGGGCGAGAACCGAGGCGACCTCGCCCAGTGCGGCGGCACCGTCGGCGGAGCACATGATCAGGCTGGAACGCTTCTGGAAGTCGTAGACCCCCAGTGGCGAGCTAAAGCGTGCGGTGCGCGAGGTGGGCAGGACATGGTTGGGGCCGGCGCAATAGTCGCCCACCGCCTCGGCGGTATAGCGACCCATGAAGATCGCCCCGGCGTGGCGGATCTTCGGCGCCATAGCCACCGGATCTTCCACCGACAATTCCAGGTGCTCGGGGGCGACGTAGTTGGCGATCTCAATCGCCTCGTCCATATCCTTCACCTTGACCAGTGCACCGCGCTCGCGCAGCGAGGTGGCGATGATCCCCGCGCGGGACATCTCGGGCAACAGCTTGTCGATGCTGGCGGCGACCTTGTCGAGAAAGCCCTGATCCGGGCAAAGCAGGATGGATTGGGCGTCCTCGTCGTGCTCGGCCTGGGAGAAGAGGTCCATGGCGATCCAGTCGGGATCGGTCTGGCCATCGCAGATCACCAGGATCTCGGAGGGGCCGGCGATCATGTCGATCCCCACGGTGCCAAACACCATGCCCTTGGCGGTGGCGACGAAGATGTTGCCGGGACCGACGATCTTGTCCACCTGGGGGATGGTTTCGGTGCCGTAGGCCAGCGCGGCCACCGCCTGGGCACCGCCCAGGGCAAAGACGCGGTCCACTCCGCAGATGGCGGCGGCGGCCAGCACCAGTTCGTTCACCTCACCATCGGGGGTGGGCACGACCATGATCAGCTCGGATACCCCGGCAACCTTGGCGGGGATGGCGTTCATCAGTACCGAGGAGGGGTAGGCGGCCTTGCCACCGGGCACGTACAGGCCGGCGCGATCCAGCGGAGTGATCTGCTGGCCGAGCATGGTGCCGTCGGCCTCAGTATAGGACCAGGATTCCTGCTTTTGGTGCTCATGGTAGCGGCGCACCCGTTCGGCGGAGTGCTCCAGCGCCTCGCGCTGGGCCGCCGGGATCGCTTTCAGCGCCGCATGCAGGCGCTCCTGGCCGATCTCTAGCTCGGCCATGCTGCTGACATCCATGCGATCGAGGCGGTTGGTGTATTCCACCACCGCGGCGTCGCCGCGCTCGCGCACGGCGGCGAGGATCTCGCGCACGATGCCGGTTACCCTGTCGTCAGAGACACCATCCCAGGCGAGCAGTTTCTCCAGCTCGGCCCAGAAGGTCTTGCCGCTACTGTCCAGTTTAAGGATCTCAGCCATGGTCACGTATATTCCCGATTGATTACAAATAAAATCACGCCACATGAGGACACTGTGCTCACGGAGGGTGCAAGGTCATTCCACCCGAGCCGCTGTCACAAACCAGCTTATGCGATGGACACCGCCAGCGGCAAACACTTCGCGTTACAGGCCCTGCGGCCTCTGTGACAAACTCTGCCTAGCGTTTTTCCACGGCCTCGGCGATCTGGTCGATAAAGGCGCGCATGCGCTGGTGTTTCATCTTCATCGAGGCCTTGTTGACCACCAGCCGCGAACTGATCTCGGCGATGTGTTCCATCGGCTCCAGGCCGTTGGCACGCAGGGTGTTGCCGGTGTCGACCAGGTCGACGATGCGATCGGCCAGGCCCACCAGCGGTGCCAGCTCCATCGAGCCGTAGAGTTTGATGATCTCCACCTGTTGGCCCAGGCTGGCATAGTAGCGCCGGGTGGAGTTGACGAATTTGGTGGCGATCTTCATCCGCCCCACCGGCTCACCGCCCGCCACTGGCCCGGCCACCATCAGCTTGCAGCGGGCGATCTTTAGGTCAAGTGGCTCATAGAGCCCCTCCCCGCCGTGCTCCATCAGCACATCCTTACCGGCCACGCCAAGATCGGCGGCACCGTATTCGACGTAGGTGGGCACATCCGAGGCGCGGATGATCACCAGTTTGACATCATCGTGATTGGTGTCGAGGATCAGCTTGCGACTGGTCTCCGGGTCGTCCTTGGGGACGATACCCGCATGGGCCAGCAGCGGCAGGGTCTCCTTGTAGATCCGCCCCTTGGAGAGGGCGATGGTCAGGGTATGGCTCACGGCATCACCTCCATCAGGGTGCTGGGGTGGTAGTGCTGATCGGGCACCCGACGGATGCACGCCCCCAGCTGGGTCAGTTTCTCTTCAATACACTCGTAGCCGCGGTCGATGTGGTAGATGCGATCCACCAGGGTATCACCATCGGCCACCAGCCCGGCCAAGACCAGGCTGGCAGAGGCGCGCAGGTCGGTGGCCATCACCGGGGCACCGGTGAGCTTGTCCACGCCGCGGATCACCACGGTGTTGCCGTCCAGATCGATATCGGCTCCCATGCGCATCATCTCCTGCACATGCATGAAGCGGTTCTCGAAAACGGTCTCGACGATCGTCCCCTCCCCCTCAGCGACGCAATTGAGTGCGGCGAACTGCGCCTGCATATCGGTGGGAAAGTCGGGATAGGGTGCTGTCACCAGGCTGACCGCCTTGGGACGCTTGCCGTGCATGTCGAGGCTGATCCAGTCCACGCCGCACTCGATCTCGGCCCCGGCCTCACGCAGCTTATCCAGTACGCTGTCGAGCAGCTCCGGGCGGGTGTCCTTGAGCTTGACCTTGCCGCCGGTGATCGCCGCCGCCACCAGATAGGTACCGGTCTCGATGCGATCGGGCAGCACGTCGTAACGGCCACCGCCCAAGCGCGCCACCCCTTCAATGGTGAGGGTGGAGCTACCGGCCCCGCTGATCTTCGCCCCCAGGCTATTGAGGAAATTGGCCAGGTCCTCCACCTCAGGCTCCCTTGCGGCGTTGCGGATGGTGGTGGTGCCCTCGGCCAGGGTGGCGGCGATCATCAGGTTCTCGGTGCCGGTAACGGTGACCAGCTCCAGATCAAGATCGGCCCCCTGCAAGCGCTTACCATGGGTGGTGGCCTTGATATAGCCGTTCTCCACCCGGATATCCGCGCCCATGGCACGCATTCCCTCGATGTGGAGGTTGACCGGCCGCGAGCCGATGGCACAGCCACCGGGCAAGGAGACCTCGGCCTCCCCGTGGCGCGACAGCAGGGGCCCCAACACCAGGATCGAGGCACGCATGGTACGCACCAGATCGTAGGGGGCATAAAACTCCTGGATGGTAGAGGCGTGCACCTCGATATTGAGCTTTTCGTCGACCACCAACTCCACCCCCATGTTGCCGAGCAGCTCCATGGTCGTGGTGATGTCGTGCAGATGAGGCACGTTGCAAATAGTGACCGGATCTTCGGCCAGCAGGCTGGCAGCCAGGATGGGCAGGGCGGCATTCTTCGCCCCGGAGATGCGGATCTCACCGTTAAGGGTGGCGCCGCCGGTTATGATTAGTTTGTCCATAGTGCTCGCATGGATGAGAGGGAAGAACCCGTGCCGCAGGCGGCTCAGGAGACCTGCAGTTTGCTGGCCTGTTCCCACTCCTCGGGAGTATAGAGGCGGTTGCTCACGGCATGGATACTGCCGGAGGTAATGGCATCGGCCAACACCGCGTTGATCTGCTGTTCGCGGCGCAGACGACTCAGGTCCGCAAAGGCCTCGCTGACCACGGTGAGCTCATAATGGCTGCCATCGCTGTTCACAGTCACGTCGGCACCCGGCAGGGCCGCCTCGATCAGCGCTTTCACATCTTCTGGCTGCATGGTATCGATTCCAACAATATAAGGAACCCGCAATGATACCGCTAGATGGCTTGGATTGTAAGTAGCTACGCAGCCGAGCCAGGGCGTCCGCATACTTTTGAGGAGCAGGCGTAACCCCCTGATTTCTGGTCGTAGGTCGCAGGGATGCGACCTTCGAGCCTACAGGGATGTATTCACGGCGTACCAGAAATCAGGGGGT
>SLDE01000100.1 GCA_007125455.1 Ectothiorhodospiraceae bacterium | reverse complement strand
GGCTGGGCGGCAAAAAACGCCGCCATTGCCTGGTATTCGCTGTCACTAAAGCCCACCGCCACGCTATGCATCAGGGTGGAAGGCCGCTGGTTGTCGCGGAACTCGCGCATCGCACGCACAAAGGCCTGCTCCTTCATCCCGGCCAGCGGCACGAAGGCGGAGTTTTCCACCTGCCCCAAGGTGCCGTGGCAGGCGGCGCAGGTGTGGGCCATCATCGCCCCATCGGGCTGCCCCGCCCAGCTGTGGCCGGCAAACAACACTCCGACGCTCAACAAAAAAGCCTTTAACGCAGAGGGCGCAGAGAACGCAGAGAGTTTTTTCGGCCGAGCATGAGCCATCGCGCCAGCCTGTTTGGCATTCGAAATCATTGCATTCCTCCTCATAGCGCCCACCAGTAGAAGCCGAGTACAAAGTAGTGGGCGATCCACAACACCAGGATGCCGATGGCAATACTGCCCATGCGATCCACCGTAGCGCTGGCCACGTATTGGCCATTGCTCTGACCGGAACGCCAGGCCACGGTGAGGTAGTAGGCCAGCACCGAGCCACCCAGCACCGCGAAGGTGATGAAGAAGGTCAGGGTGGAGTACCAGTCCATGTTGATCTTGTAGTCCAGCGCGTTGTAGCCGTGCACCCCATGGATCACACCCCAGCGCAGCGCCTCGCGGGCGGTGGCGACGATGATCAACGCCACGGTGCCCACACCCAGTACCGAGTAGGCCCAGGCCGAGTCGATACGGGAGCGCATGGCATTGGCGAAGGCGACAAAGGCCAGCAGGGTGGCCACCACCAGATAGGGCCAGGGAGTGGCAGTGAAGGCGGTGTGGGAATCGGGCAGGCGCAGCATCCACACCAGGCCGATCAACAGGGATACCACCCCACCGATGTTGATCATCCGGTAGCCGAACACACCCACCCAGTCCAGGTAAGCGCGATCGAACTCGCTACGCGGGCGCAGGTAGCGCTGGTAGGCCAGCAGCAGTGCGCCGGTCACCGGGGCACTCAAGGAGATAAAGAAGGCGAAGCGCCAGGGGTCAAAGGCATGGATCCCGGTACCACTGGTATCCAACTGACCACCGGGGGCGTACCACTCCAGCCACTGCTCGGGGAACAGCATCTGCTGGGAGAGCACATGCATGATAAAGCCCACCACCAGCATCAACACCAGCGAGAGCACCATCGAACCGGGGCAGGAAGTCTTGCGGCTGGCCAGTTGCTCGTTACGCCAAAAGAACACATACATCAGCGTATAGGCCACCAGCAGGATGCCGATAAAGCCGATCACCCACCAGGCCGACAGCAGGTTGGCGGTGTACCAGAACGGATCGTAGATCACCTGAACGAACAGCAGCGGTGCCACACCTACCACGATGGCCACCGAGACCATCACCTTGGCCACCTGCAGCATCGACTGGGCCAAACGGCGACGCCACTCGTTGCGGCTGAGCGCCCCCCACAGGGTCAGTGCCGAGGCACCAAGCATCATCTGTACTGCCGCAATGTGCAGGGCGAAGGTCAACACACCGAGGATCAGGAAGATCACCGGGTGGGAAGGCACCCCCGCCTGATCGCGCAGGGCATAAAGCAATGCGGAATCCATATTATTTCTCCTCAGCAATCAGGGCCAGGCCGGTCTTGCCTTGCGCATAGCGCGTCGGCAGCTCCGGGTCGTTGAGGCTGGCCATATACACCGCCAGCGCCTCGGCCTCGTCATCGGTCAGCGGGATGGTCGGCATATACAAGGTATTGCCGGTACTCAACGCGCCCTGCAGATAGGTCTTGATGCGCGCCACATCGGTGTTGCCGCCCAGATAGTTGCGCAGCGGGCGCATCCCGGTATCGGTCACGCTGTGGCAGTTGGCGCACATCACCAGTGCAATGGCGTGGCCTACCTCAGCGGCATTGTCCGGGCGCACCTCGCGTAGCGCCTCGGGCAGGAACACATGGGTCTTGAGCATGCCGTGCTCGCGCAACAGCGGGATCTCCGAATGGATCCCCATGCCCGGCACATCGCGGGAGATGATCTGGTTGGAATAGACATACTGCCCGGCCACCCAGGGCTTGCGGATCGACTCGCGCGCCACCTCTTCCGGCCACAGGCCAAACACCAGGATGCACACCGCCGCGATGGAGGCCACCACCGGATGGAGCAGGCGCGGTGCCAGCATGGTGGCGATGAAGTAGACCAGGATCCCGCCCAATACGGCGATCAGGCTGGTGGTGAACCAGTCCGGGATACGCGCCTGCATCACCAGGTGGGCATGCTCCGGGAGGGTGTTGCTGTACCAAATGAACAGCGCGGTACCAATAGAGGTGGAGACAATACCCAACCAACCCAGGTAACGGGCGATCTCCTTGCGCAACGCGCTATCCTTCAGACGTGAGACCACAATGCCCCCAACCACGGCGGTCATGGTGAGCATAAAGGCCGAGCGCATCGCCAGCTGGGCGAAGGTGTTGGAGCCATAGAAGCCGTTCAGATAGCCGCCCTGCTCGAACCACAGCTCCTTGCCTGGCCACAGCATGAAGGAGAGGATGCCAATGATGATCAGCATGGTCGCCCAGGAGGCCAACGCAAAGATCCAGGTGATCTTCAGATGGGTGCGCGGATCCACCTTACCCACCAGGTAGACCACCAGATAGACCCCCACCACCTCGATGACGAAGAACACCCACTCGGTAGCCCACTTCCACACAAAGCTGTGGATCAGCGCCGAGATCCCCACCGGACTGGCCACCGTGGTGGAATACCAGATCCCCACCCCAGTGATCGAACCGGCCACATAGGCAAACACCAACAAAAACGCCCCGTAGCGCTTGATAAACTCCAACAGCTCGGGACGGTTGGTGCGGTAGGCATAGGTCGCCAGAAAGGCGAAAAAGATCGCTGCACCCACCGAGGTGTGCGAAGCGAGCACGTGAAACGTGGCGATCAGCCCGACGACCCAACCACTGCCGACACCAGGCTCATACCACGTAGGGAAGAGGCCAAGGAATTCCATCTACATCTCCTGCCAAGGGTTAATAAATAAGTGACGTAAAGCCCAGAGCAGAAGCCGTGCCAAGCTGTGAGCAATGGCAGGAGATTGTTACAAGCTAATGAAAAAACAGGGAAATATCAAAAACCAGGAAGACCCAACCGGCACAGGGAATATGACACCGCTGCCCATTGCCAAATATGGCATTGCCGTTTATGTCAAAACTGCACATTTTGTATGTGTTTGTTATAAAGACAAAAAAACCGCAAAACTCACCCACAAAACCAATGGGATTAGTCAAAAATGAAGACAGCAATGACAGCAAATAACCAAGTCGAAGTAACGGTCGGAATATCGCCGGGAGCCTCGGTCTCCAGGCCGACAACAAACCCGCCGGTCAACGTTCACTGACCCCACGGGTTACGGAAATCCCCAACTCAAGCAAAAAGGCCCGCGCCGCCGGGCTGAGGTGTTTCCCTTCGGGCCAGGCGACATGCCATTGGCGCACCAGGGGCAGGCCCTGCACATCCAGCACCACCAGCTCACCACTGGCCAGCTCGGCCCGCACGGTGTCTTCGGAGAGGATCGCCAGCCCCAGTCCGCCGACCACGGACTGCTTGATCGCCTCATTGCTGCCCAACACCATGCGCGGGCGGGGCCGTTCACCGGCCTGGGCGAACAGGCCCTCGCAGGCCAGACGGGTCCCGGAGCCTTCTTCACGCAGCAGCATGGGCTCTTGCGCCAGGCGGGCCACCGGGATCGCCCCTTCGCCCGCCAGTGGGTGTTCGGGCGGTGCGATGGCCACCAGGCGGTTCTGGGCAAAGGGCTCGGCGTGTACCCGGATCTTTCCCGGTGGTTGACCCAGAATGTAAAGATCATCCTGGTTTTGGGCCAGGCGCTCTAGCAGGGCCTCCCGGTTACCGACGAACAGGCTGGCCTCAATGCTCGGATAACGGGCACAGAGGCGGCCCAGATGACGCGGGATGAAGTATTTGGCGGTGGTAAGGATCGCCAGGCGCAGGCCGCCGCGCTCCAGCCCCTGCAGGGCGGCCAGCTCGTCGGCGGTCTGATCCAGCCGCTGCTGCACCGCCCTGGCCCCGGCCAGTACGATGTGCCCCGCCGCGGTGAGATGAATGCGCTTGCCGATCTGCTCGAACAGCGGCTGGCCCGCCGCCTCGGCCAGTTGGCGCACCTGGATCGACAGGGCCGCCGGGGTCAGGTGCAAGGCCTGGGCGGCACGGGTAAAACTCTGATGCTCCGCCACCGTGGCGAAGATCTTCATCTGATGCAGCGTGGCGTGACGAATAGGCATGTGTACTCACCGCATAGACGCAGAGGGTATCGCCCCTCCCCTTGAGGGGAGAGGGAATAAAGGGGGCGAGCAGTTACCCTGATCATTAAACATTGTTTAATTACAGATTAATAATAATTAACTTTTATTAAAGCAATAACTCTTACAAAATCCCACCGAGCCGAGAGCATAGCTGCCATCTCTGCGTCCTCCGCGTCTCTGCGGTGTTCTTTCTCAGATCAACCGGGAGGTTTCATGCCTATCGTCGACATGAAGCAGATGCTGCAACACGCCCACCAGCACGGCTATGCGGTGGGTGGCTTTGATGTGGTCAGCCTGGACTTTGTTGAGGGGGTGATCCGCGCTGCCGAGCGTTGCGAGGGGCCAATCATCCTCTCGCTGGCCGAGTCGCACTTTGATCACTACGACTTTGAGCTGCTGATGGCAGCGGTAGAGGCCTCAGCCCGGCGCAGCCCAATGCCGGTGGCGATCCACCTGGACCACGGCGAGAGCGAGGCGATGGCTATCAAGGCGATCAACCTGGGCTGCAACGGGGTGATGGTGGACGCCTCCAAATACCCGCTGGAAGAAAATATCGCCCATACCCGCGCAATCACCACCATGGCCCACGGCTGTGGCGTGGCGGTGGAGGGCGAACTGGGTTATGTGCCTGGTGTGGAGGGTGAAGACGCCGAACGCCATCCCGGCGAGGTCCAGTACACCAGCGTGGAAGACGCCCAGCGCTATGTGCAGGAAACCGGGGTAGACTGCCTGGCGGTCTCCATCGGCACGGTACACGGACGTATGCAGGGCGAGCCCAAACTGGATCTCAAGCGCCTCGGCCAGATCAACCAGTCTCTGCAGATCCCGCTGGTGATCCACGGCGGCACGGGCCTGGGCGAGGATCAATATCGTGCGCTGATCGCCAACGGGGTGGCCAAGATCAACTACTACACCGCGCTGGCCGACGCCGCCGCCGCCGCGATCCGCGCCACCGATGGCAACCGTCCCGGCTACACCGCCCTCACCGCTGGGGTGCGCGAGGCCGTGGCCGACGAGACCGAAAGAATGATCCGCCTGTGGGGTGGGGCCGGGCGCGCCCAGGCCCTGCTCAAACACTGCCGCCGCTGGTCTGCGCTGGAGCACACCATCCTCTACAACACCGCCAATATCCCCGAAGAAGGGGTGGACGAGATGATGGCCGAGGGACAGCGCGTGCTCGGCGCCATCCCCGGTGTGCGCCGGGTATTCTGCGGCGAGGCGGTGCAGGACAAGGCCGCTTATCGCTATAGCTGGCATATCCAATTCTGCCACCCGGCGGTGATCGACAGCTATCGCGAACACCCCGACCACGTGGCCTTCGCCAATAGCCTGTTTCGCCCCGTCGCCGCCGATAGGATCAGCATCGACTACCGCGAGCGCAGCAACCAGTGATCGCGCCCGATCCGGTCGTCTGGTTCTTCCTGCTAGGGGTTGTCGCGGGGCTATTACGCGCCGAACTGCGCCTGCCCCCGGCGATCTACGAGTTCCTTGTCACTATCCTGTTACTGGCGATCGGCATCAAGGGCGGGATCGAGCTGGCGCGACAGCCCCTGATGGAGCTGATGCTGCCGATCGTCGCAGTGGCAGCAATGGGGATCGTACTGCCACTGCTGGCCTTTCCGGTATTACGGCTGGGCCGTCTGGCCCGCGCCGATGCCGCCTCGATCGCCGCCCACTACGGCTCGGTGAGTGTCGGCACCTACGCGGTCGCCGCCGCCTGGCTCTACGGACGCGGCATCCCCTACGAATCCTGGATGCCGGTACTGCTGGTGATCCTGGAGATCCCGGCGATCATCATCGGGGTATTGCTGGCACGCGGGCTGGACCGCCACATCCGCTGGCGTGAGATGGGGCGCGAGGTATTGCTGGGCAAGAGTATCGTGCTGCTGTTTGGCGGGCTGCTGATCGGCTGGGCAGTGGGTGAAGAAGGGATCGAACCGCTCAAGCCGTTGTTCCTCGACCTCTTTCCCGGTGTGCTGGCGCTATTCATGCTGGAGATGGGCCTGATCGCCGCCAGCCAACTCGGCGCGCTGCGCCGTAGCGGGCTGTTCCTGCTCGCCTTCGGCACCGTGATGCCGCTGTTCTCCGGACTGTTCGGCGCACTGCTTGGGGTACAGCTAGGGCTGAGCCTGGGCGGCACAGTACTGCTTGCTACCCTGGCCGCCAGTGCCTCCTATATCGCCGTACCCGCGGCAATGCGTCTGTCGGTACCCGAGGCCAACCCCACTCTCTCGCTCACCGCCGCCCTTGGCATTACCTTCCCGTTCAATATACTGATCGGCATTCCCATCTACATGGGCATCGCCCAATGGCTGCAAACATGACCGACCACCAACGCAAACTGCTCACCGTGATCACCGAGGCCAGCCTCGAACACGCCCTATGCGAACGCATCGAACAACTGGGCGCCCACGGCTACACCATCACCGACGCCCGTGGCAAGGGCAGCCGTGGCAAACGCGATGCCGGCTGGGGTGCCAGCGCCAACATCCGTCTTGAAGTGGTCTGCAGCGAAGCCTGCGCCCACACCATCGCCGAGGCACTAAGAAAGGAATACAGCGACAACTACGCGCTGATCCTGTTTATGTCCGATGTGGAAGTACTCAGGCCGGAGAAGTTCTAGCCCGAATGTTTCATGAATTCGCGCGATGATCGAAAAGTAAACAGAATAAACAGGGACAACCATCATCAGCGGCAGTTTTAAAATCATCTGCAAGTTTTTTGATGAGCGGTTGATTCATGGTGATTTATAACGCCCGGCTCACGCGCCGGCTTGGAGCCGCGAAGCGGCGGAAAATCGGCCGCTGTGCAGCCAGTCGTTATGTTGCGTCATCATCGAGCTCGGACATCCGCAATAGCTGACTACTGCGACGCACAGTCAGAATATCAATCTGATTTTTGCTGCTGTAAATTATTGGGCCAGCCCGTTCAGAACCCGAGCCTTCGCATCTTCATGCCCAATACCATCCCCGGAAGCTATCTGTTCTTCCGCCTTATACAGCTCTTCGAGTATTTCCAGACGTTCTTGCATCTTCTCGTACTCGTGAACACCCACCAGTACGGCAACGCCACGACCTCTTTGTGTCAGCACCATAGGACGACGGTTTTCCTGGAGCTGCTTTATGAATGTGGCTACCCCTGCACGAAATTCAGACAGAGGACGGATATCTTCATCTACTCGAACCCTTGACATAGAAACCACCTTAGCACACTTTAATGTACATCAAAGCGTACAACATCACTTAAAAGCAAGCAAGGTGTCCGTGGGACGACAACGGAGACGACAACGGGGACAGGCATGAACTACTCTTGAAAGATTCCCTATAACGTAAGCGATCAATTAACCCCATCTTGCAGGTTCACGCCCCTTACACCAAG
>SLDE01000153.1 GCA_007125455.1 Ectothiorhodospiraceae bacterium | reverse complement strand
CTTGTGTCTGATCGACAGTCAGCCGCGATGCCTGAGTAAAAAAGAGCTCGGTATGCTGCGTGAGCTGGCCGACTGCGTTGAGCACGAGATCAACCTGCTTGTTGAGAACAGGCTGCGTGCCCAGTTGGAGCAGAGTGAGGCGCGCAATGAGGCGGTGCTGGAAAGCAGTCGACGGCTAACCGAGGTGATTGCCAATGCCCAGTCGCAGTTTATTCGCGAGCAGGATCGACATCGGGCCTTCGATGGCTTGCTCAGTGACATACTCGAACTGACCGATAGCGAATACGGTTTTATCGGTGAGGTGCGCTATCAACCGGATGGCCAGCCCTATCTGAAGACCTATGCCATCACCAATATCGCCTGGAATGATGACACTCGTGCTTTCTATGATAAACATGCCCCGCGGGGCATGGAGTTTACCAACCTGAACACTCTGTTCGGTGCTGCGCTGACCAGTGGCGAGCCGGTAATTGCTAATGACCCCTACCACGATCCGCGTCGTGGCGGTTTGCCCGATGGGCATCCGGCACTGAATGCCTTTCTTGGGCTGCCGGTCTATCACGACGATACCCCGGTGGCGGTGCTGGGGATCGCCAATCGTCCCGGTGGCTATAACCAGCAGGTGATCGACTTTCTTCACCCCCTGATGATCACCCTGGGCCAATTGGTGGAGGCCGCACGGGTCAAGCGCGAGCAGCAAGAAGGGGAGCGCCGCCTGGCGGCAATCATTGAGGCCACCCATATCGGCACCTGGGAGTGGAACGTACAGACCGGCGAAACCATCTTCAATGATCGCTGGGCGGATATCATCGGCTATACCCTGGCCGAGCTGGCCCCGATCAGTATCGATACCTGGATGAAATTCACCCACCCGGATGATCTTTCGACCTCAGAGCAGGCCCTGCAAGGCCACTTCGCTGGCGAGTTGGATTACTACGATGTGCAGTGCCGTATGCGCCACAAACGTGGCCACTGGGTATGGGTGCTGGATCGCGGTCAGGTGGTGAGTTGGAGCTCCGATGGCAAGCCCGAATGGATGTATGGCACCCACGCCGATATCACCGCGCAAAAGCAGGCCGAGCTGGCCCTGCAACAGAGTGAACAGCAGTATCGTTCGCTGGTGGATAATATTCCGGGGGTGACCTACCGTTGCCTGCACGATGCGCATTGGACCGTGCTTTATATGAGTCAGGCCATCGATCCCATCACCGGTTATCCGGTCACTGACTTTGTCGACAACGCGGTGCGTAGCTACGCCAGCATCATCCATCGTGAGGATACAGAGATGGTGGAGCGGGTGATCGCTGCGGCGGTGGAGGCTGGTGAGAGTTGGGAGGTGATCTATCGGGTGGTGCACCGGGAGGGTAGCATACACTGGGTACAGGAGCGTGGCCGGGCGATCCATGATCGCTATGGCCATGTGGCCTATCTGGATGGCTTTATTCTGGATGTCACCGAGTCGCGCTATGCCAAAGAGGCGATGGAAGCCAGCGAGGCCCGCCTGCGTGGTCTGTTTGAGCTATCGCCCATTGGCATTGCCCTGAATGATTATGAAACCGGGGCCTTTGTGGATCTCAATGAGGCCCTGCTGAGGCCCACCGGCTATAGCCACGAGGAGTTCGTCCAGCTTAGCTATTGGGACCTAACTCCCAAGGAGTATGAGGCGAAGGAAATCGAACAGCTAAAAAGCATGGAAGAGACAGGGCGTTATGGTCCATTTGAAAAGGAGTATATCCGCAAGGATGGCAATCGTTACCCGGTACTGCTGAATGGCATGGTGGTACGTGATAATAGCGGGCGCAAGCTGATCTGGTCGATGATCGAGGACATCTCCGAGCGTAAGCGTATTGAGCGAATGAAGAACGAGTTTATCTCCACCGTCAGGCATGAACTGCGCACCCCGCTCACTTCGATCAACGGTGCCCTGGGCCTGATCGCCGGTGGGGCCCTGGGCGAGCTCTCCGCTCAGGCGCGCGCGATGATCGAGATTGCCTACAAGAACAGCCAGCGTCTGGGCTATCTGATCAATGATCTACTCGATATGGAAAAGCTGGTAGCCGGCAAGATGCGTTTTGATCTGCATGTTCAGCCCTTGCAAGCGCTGCTTGAGCAGGCGATACAGGACAACCGCGCCTATGCGGATCAATTCAAGGTACACCTGCGCCTGAGCCACGGGGCCGGGGGGGCACAGGTGAAGGTGGATGCTCAGCGTCTGCAACAGGTATTGGCCAACCTGCTCTCCAATGCGGCCAAGTTCTCCCCCGAGGGGGGGGAGGTGTCGGTGTACACCCGCTCTGCTGATGGCTGGATACAGGTCTCAGTGCGTGACCAGGGCCCCGGCATCGCGGAGGAATTTCGTGAATATGTCTTTGACAAGTTTGCCCAGGCCGATGGCTCCGATACCCGGCAAAAGGGTGGCAGTGGGCTGGGGCTGGCGATCACCCGCGAATTGATGGAGCGTATGGGGGGAAGTGTCGGTTTTGATTCGGTGCCCGGTGCAGGGGCGACCTTTTGGTTTGCATTGCCAATGGTTACGAAGGGGAAGCAGGGATGAACAGACTCGACAGCCTCAGCCTGACTGGCCGCCAAAAGGCGCTGGCTACGCTGGCACTGGCCCTGCTGGCGGTGGTGGGCAATCTGCTTCACTTGCCGTTGTTGTTCGGCCTGGACTTTATCTTTGGCTCCATCGCGGTGATGCTGGCGGTACTGCTGCTGGGCACATTGCCCGCCGTACTGGTGGCCATCGCCGGCGGTGCCTATACCCTGCTGCTGTGGGGGGTTCCCTACCCGATGCTGATCTTTGTCATCGAGGCGTTGGTGGTGGGGCTGTTCTATCGAAACGCCATACGCAACCTGGTGTTGGCCGACCTGTTCTACTGGGTGGTGATCGGGATCCCGTTGGTGTGGCTGTTTTATCGTGGGGTGATTGGCATGGGCTGGGAGGCGACCCAGCTGATCGCCCTCAAGCAGGCGATTAATGCCCTGTTCAATACCCTGCTTGCCGGGGTGTTGGTGACCCTTTGGCAGCTGCTGCGTGGGCGTTTTGCCCTGCCGGGCAGTCCCAGCCTGACGAGTCTGCTGTTTCATACCATGCTGAGCGTTACCCTGATGGCCGGGGTGCTGCCGATTGTGCATGAGAGTTATGCCCGTACAGCCGATCAGGAGGCCTTTATGGAAGAGCGCCTCTATCAGTATGCGGCTCAACTGGAAGAACGGCTGCGCAAGGATCAGGCTGAGGGGTGGCAGCGTTATGACTACCATTTGGCGCGGGTGCAAATACGGGAGGATATTGGCCTGGCACTGTTGGGGGCGCAGGGGCAGCTGCTTGCTAGTCGTGGCACGCTGCGCAGCCTTGCTGAGGCCGGGACGATGGAGCCCGGTCGTGGTCGGCTGGAAACCTGGTTCCCCGGGGGGCAAATGTCGGCGATGCAACGCTGGCAACAAGGAAGCTATATCCTCAGTCTGCCGTTGAAAGGGGTGGATGGGCTGAGCGGGATCGTGGTGGAGATGCCTACCAAAGCCGTGGTGAATACCCTGGATAAGCAACGCCTGGAGCTGTTCATCCTGTTGGGGCTGATCTTTGCTGTGGGGGTCGTGCTGAGCGCCTGGCTAAGCCATGCCATTGGCCGACCGCTGCGCGCCCTGGAGCTGGCCAGTCATGGCATGGCCACTCAGATCAGTGAGGGTCAGCGACCGCCGCTGCCTCAGAGCGGGGTGCGCGAGTATGGCGCGCTGGGCGAGAGCCTGCGCGAGATGGCCTATCAGTTGGCGGACAGTTTTCAGGCCCTGCATCAGGCGCGGGAGAACCTGGAGCAACAGGTGCGCCAGCGTACCCGTGAGCTATCCCGTTCCAGCGAGCTGCTAAGCAATGTGCTGGAGGCGGCGCAGGACTTCGCCATCATCGCCACTGATCGACACGGCACCATCACACTATTCAACCCCGGTGCTGAGCAAATGCTGGGTTATGCCGCCGAAGAGTTGGTTGGCAAGGCGTCTCCATTGCTGTTTCACCTCCCCGAGGAGGTCGCGCAGCGTACTGCGATCCTGAGTGAGGAGCAGGGACACCCCCTCGAAGGCTTCGAGGTTTTTATTGCCAAGGCGGAGACGAACTCGGCACTGCAGCAATGGAACTATCGCCGCAAGGACGGCAGTATCGTGCCGGTCTCCCTGGTGGTGACCACCATGCAGGATGACTCTGGTGAGATCACCGGCTATCTGGGGATCGCCGAGGATATTACCGAGCGCCGGGCGATGCTGCAGGCCTTGCAGGAGGAACGGGATCTGTTCTCCAGTGGGCCGGTGTTTACCATCATCTGGGAGGCCAGTGAGCACTGGCCAGTGCTTTATGTGTCGGACAATATTGGTGAGATCCTCGGCTACAGTCCAAGCGAGATGTGTGCCCCCGAGTTTCGCTATGCCGCGCTGATCCATCCGGATGACGTCGAACGCATTGCCGAGGAAGTGCAACACAATATTAATCAGCATATCGATGCCTACGAGCAGTCCTATCGTTTGCGCCGAAAGGATGGCAGCTTCCACTGGTTTTACGACTTTACCAAGCTGGTGCGCGATGAACATGGACGGGTCGTGAGCATCCGTGGCTATATGTTCGACCAGAGCCACCTCAAGCATATCGAGATGGAGCTCAAGGAGCAGGCCGAGCATACCCAAACCATTCTCGATAATATGGTGGATGGCATTATCACCATCGACCGGGACGGGCTTATCCAGTCCTTTAATCCGGCGGCAATACGGATCTTTGACTATCCAGGAGAAGAGGTGCTGGGTAGGAACGTCAGCATGCTGATGCCCAGCCCCCACCGTGAGGCCCACGACAGCTACCTTGGCAACTATCGGGCGACTGGAGTGGCGCGTATTATCGGCATTGGCAGGGAGGTAGAGGGGCAGCGCAAGGATGGCAGCCTGTTCCCGATGGAGCTGGCGGTTGCCGAGATCACCCACCACGGCCAGCCGCTGTATATCGGCATGGTGCGCGACATCACCGAGCGCAAGCGCATCGAGCGTATGAAGAGTGAGTTTGTCTCCACCGTCAGCCACGAGCTGCGCACCCCGCTGACCTCAATCTCCGGGGCACTGGGGCTTATCGCCGGTGGTGCTCTGGGGGAGCTATCGGTGCAGGCGCAGCAGATGATCGGCATTGCCCACAAAAACAGCCAACGGCTCACCCACCTGATCAACGATCTGCTGGATATGGAGAAGATCGTCGCCGGCAAGCTGCGTTTCGATATGCAGCGTCAATCGCTGCAGCCCTTGCTGGAGCAGTCCCTGGAGGCCAACCACCCCTTTGCCGATGATCATCGGGTGACGCTGGTCTTTGAGGGGGCGGTGACGGACATCCCGGTGTGGGTAGACGGCCAGCGCCTGATGCAGGTATTGGCCAACCTGCTCTCCAATGCGATCAAGTTTTCGCCTGAAGGGGAGAGGGTGGTGCTGAGTCTGCAGTACTCGGCCAGTGGGGTACGGATCAGCGTGCGTGATAACGGCCCTGGCATCCCGCAGGAATTTCGCAGCCGGATCTTCCAGAAGTTCTCCCAGGCAGATGCCTCCGACACCCGTGCCAAGGGTGGCACCGGGCTGGGATTGGCGATCACCCGTGAATTGGTGGAGCGCATGGGCGGGGCCATTGGTTTCGACTCGGTGGAGGGTGAGGGGGCGAGTTTCTGGCTTGAGTTGCCGATCCTGGAACGTGAGTCGATGTCGGAAGAGGTGCTGCCGGAGATGCTTTCTGTACCACGGGTACTGGTGGTGGAAGACGATCCCGATGTGGCCAGGATCCTTTGCATGTTGTTGGAGCGGGCCGGTTACCGTGTCGAGCTGGCTGAGAGTGGTGAGCTGGCGCTGACGGCCCTGCAGCAGCACCGGTATGCCGCGATAACCCTGGATCTGATGCTGCCGGATATCAGTGGCCTGGAGATCGTGCGCCGCCTGCGTCAGCGGGCCGAGACCCTGCACCTGCCGATTATCGTGGTATCGGCCAAGATGGAAGCGGGTCGCCTGGCGATGAATGGCGACTTTTCCGACATCGAATGGCTGGCCAAGCCGATCGATGATCGCCACCTGCTCTCGGTGTTGGAGCGGGTGATCGAGCAGGCCCACCTGGCCACCCCGCGCGTTCTGCATGTGGAGGACGATGAGGATCTCCATCAGGTGGTGCGCAGCATGGTGGGCGGACGCTTTGAGTTTGAACTGGCCACCACATTGGAGGAGGCCATTTCTCTGATCGCTCTGGAGCGCTTTGATGTGGTGATCCTGGATATCGGCCTACCGGATGGCTCCGGTTGGGAGTTGTTGTCCGCGATCCGTACACGCCAGCCGGAGGCGCGGATCATCATCCTCTCCGGGGCGGAGGTGAGTCCGGAGCAGGCCCAACAGGTGGAGCATGTTTTGCTTAAATCCCAGGTTTCGGCACAGCAGTTGCTTGATGCTTTGAATAATCGTATAGGCACAACATGGAAAAAGGAGATCGATAATGACTAGCCTGCAACGTATTCTCTATGTGGAAGATGAAGCGGATATTCAGGCGGTGGCCAAGCTGGCGCTGGAGATGGTGGGCGGCTTTGAGGTGAAGATCTGTTCGTCCGGTGAGCAGGCGCTGGACGAGGCCGAGGCCTTTGCCCCGCAGTTGCTGCTGCTGGATGTGATGATGCCCGGCATGGATGGCCCCAGTACCCTGGCAGCACTACGCGCTATCCCCAGTCTGGCCGAGGTGCCAGCGGTGTTCATGACCGCCAAGGTGCAGCCGAGTGAGGTGGCCTACTACCGATCATTAGGTGCGCTGGATGTGATTGCCAAGCCCTTTGACCCCATGGGCCTGGCCGACGAGGTAAAGCGAATTTGGGAGCGGTAGTATGAATGATCAATTGCAGGCCGAAATGGCCGCACGCCTGGCCAAACTGCGCGCTGACTATCTGGCCCATCTGCCCGGTGAAATGGCGACCTTGCAATCCCTGGGCGCAGAAGTGGTGGCGGGCGAGGGGGAGCAGTCCTGTTTGAGCGAGCTGCACCACCGCCTGCACAAGCTGGCCGGCTCGGGGGGGACCTTCGGTCTGGCGGCACTCAGTCAGCAGGCCCGCACACTGGAGCAGCAGGTCAAAAACTGGATCAGTCTTGCTCGAGTGGAGGAGAGTGGCCGGGGGCACTTTATTGAGGGCCTTGAAGCCCTGGCCGCCACCCTCGAACAGGCCGAGGTACCGGTGAGCTTTGCCCAGGGCACCCGCGAGGATGATGTGTCGGGCGACACGGTGTCCATTTGGCTGGTGGATGATGACCACTTGCTGGGCCAGGAGGTGGCACGTCAGTTGGAGTCATTCAACTATCAGGTTCAGGTGTTCGATTCGCTTGCCGGGGCCGATCAGGCTGCAGCCAGTGCGGGGCCCGATATCCTGCTGCTGGATGTTTTGTTTGAACGGCAGGGGGACAATGCCACTGAGGTGTTGGCGCATTACCACAATCTATATCAACTCAAGTGCCCACTGGTCTTTATCAGCAGCAACGACGACTTTGATTCCCGTGTACGGGCTTCCAAAATGCACGCCCAGGGCTACTTTCTCAAGCCGCTGGATGTGCCCCGCCTGGTGAACCGGATCACCCAGTTGATTGACCAGCGCCGCGCCCCGCCAGCACGGGTAATGATCATCGATGATGATCAGGAGCTGGCCGAACATTTCCGCCTGGCCTTGATGGCGGCGGG
>SLDE01000019.1 GCA_007125455.1 Ectothiorhodospiraceae bacterium | reverse complement strand
CGAGGGCGCTAGCATGCAAACGAAATTTTCAGAGGATGTCATTCCTCTATCCGACCTCAAGGTCAACCCGGGCAAAGTCGTAAGCCGGGTGAACGATACACACAGACCAGTCCTGTTGACCAGCAGAGGCAGAGGGGTTGCCGTCGTGCAAGGCCTCGACGATTATGAGAAAACTGCAGAAGAGTTGCGGTTTATTAAGGCTGTGGCGCAAGGACTGGCTGACATCCGAGAAGGTAATACCGTCACGCTGGCCGAGGCGAAGAAAATACTTGGCGCAGAGTAAGTGAAGATAATTATCGCTCGTTCTGCCCTGAGTGACCTCCAGGAGATAAAAACGTATTACCTGGAGCAGGGTGTGCCGGACATTGGCCAGAAGTTTGCAAATGCCATATTGAAAAATGTACAAAGACTGCGTGATCACCCGGACTCAGGTAGAAAAGTCCCGGAGTTTGATCAAGACCACATCAGGGAAATTATCCATCCGCCGTTTCGTGTGGTTTATCTGAGGAATGCATCATCGGTAAATTTGGTTCGGGTCTGGAGAAGTGAGCGGCTACTATTGCCTCCCGATGAAGAAAAATAACAATACGCTTCAATCGGACCAATTCAAGCTGTCATGCCTTTCAGCTCTTGGGTGAACTGCGGACTATCTCTTATGGTCGCTTATGAGCGAAGCTGACTAGCAAAGGGTGCTAGAGTGATGTTACTTGGTGTCGATACCGGCGGTACCTTTACCGACTTTGTATTGTTTGATGGTGAGTGCCTGCGTGTGCACAAGGTGCTGTCGACCCCGCATGCCCCGGAGCAGGCGATCCTGCAGGGCGTGGCCGAGCTGGGGATCGGGCCAGATCACTTTTCCGGGCTGACCGTGGTGCACGGCTCTACCGTGGCCACCAATGCGGTGCTGGAGGGCAAAGGGGTGCGCACGGTGTTGATCACCAACCACGGTCTGGGGGATCTGCTGACCATCGGTCGCCAGGCCCGTGCCGAGCTCTACAACCTGCAACCACGGCTCCCCGCCTCGCCGGTACCCAGCGAGCTGTGTCTGGAGGTGGGTGGTCGGCTGGGGGCTGATGGCGAGGTGGTTGAGCCGCTGACGGACGGGGAGCTGGCCGCACTGCGTGAGGAGCTGGAACGCCTACGCCCGGAGGCGGTGGCGATCAATCTGCTGTTCTCCTTTTTGGATGACCGCTTTGAGCGCGCCATCGAGCAGCAGGTACCCGAAGGGATTTTTGTCTCGCGCTCCTCGGCGGTGCTGCCCGAGTACCGTGAGTACGAGCGGGGGATCACTACCTGGCTCAATGCCTGGGTGGGGCCGAAGGTGGAGGGCTATCTGGCGCGGCTGTGCGATGGGCTTGGCGGGGCGCGGGTCTCGGTGATGCAAAGCTGCGGCAATACCATTGAGGCCGAACTGGCGGGCCAACGGGCGGTGAACATGCTGCTGTCCGGGCCGGCGGGTGGCCTGCAGGCGGCCCGTGCGGTGGGGACGTTGGCTGGGCGTGAGCGCCTGCTTACCTTCGACATGGGTGGCACCTCCACCGATGTGGCGCTGATCGATGGCGATCTGCAATTAACCAGCGAGGGCCATATTGGCCCCTGGCCGGTTGCGGTGCCGATGGTCGATATGCATACCATCGGTGCCGGGGGCGGCTCTATTGCCCGTGTGGATGCCGGTGGATTGTTGCAGGTGGGGCCGGAGTCGGCGGGGGCGGCACCGGGACCCGCCTGCTACGGACGCGGCGGCGAGCAGGCCACCGTGACCGACGCCAATCTGGTGTTGGGCCGTTTGTTGCCCGACGCCTTTCTTGGCGGCGGCATGGGCTTGGATGTGGCCGCTGCTGAGGCGGCGGTGGGGCGGATCGCCGATCAGTTGGGGATAGGTTTGCACGCGGCGGCAGAGGGGATAGTACGCATCGCCAACGAACATATGGCGCGGGCTTTGCGGGTGATCTCGGTGCAGCGTGGCCACGATCCGGCGGGAATGACCCTGACCTGCTTTGGTGGTGCTGGGGGCTTGCATGTCTGTGCCCTGGCCGAGGCTCTGGGGATGCGCCAGGCGATGGTGCCGGTGCACGGTGGGGTACTCTCGGCGTTGGGGATGCTCTGCGCCCCGCGTGGCCGTCAGCTCTCCCATACTTTGCAGGGCCTACTGCGGGAGTTCAGTGCGGTGGAACTGGAGCAGGGTTGGGAGGAGCTGCGCGGCCAAGGTGTGCATTCATTGCAGCTGGAGGGCTTGTTAGAGGAAGAGATCCAGGCCTTCCCCAGCATGGATCTGCGCTACCGGGGGCAGTCACACGCCCTCAATCTGCCCTGGCAGGGCCGCTTGGATGAGGAGGCCTTCCATCTTGCCCACCAACAGCGCTACGGCCACCGGCTGGAGCTGCCGGTGGAGTTGGTTACCCTGCGTCTGGGGTTACGCGGGCCGACACCACAACTGCCCATTGCCCATGCACGCCAGGGCCAGCTGGCTGAGGAGCCGCGCCATGTGGCGATCCATGCCTTCCCGGAGGGTGTGCCAGTGTGGCGGCGCGAGGATTTGGTGGTGGCACAACATATCGAGGGCCCGGCGCTGATCACCGAGCAGGTCTCCACCAGTTGGATCGCGCTGGGCTGGGCCTGCGTGGTCGATCCTCACGGTAATCTGGTATTGCAGCGGTAGTCTCGCTTGCTATTGGTCGGCGTGTAGCGGCTCTTCCTGCTCACCGTGCAGCCCGGCCATACTGTCGTCGGCCCATAGCACGGCGGCCAGATAGCAGTTGCGATACTGGTGTACCGGGGTGTCGGTGGCACTGAGCCGATCCCATGCCCCCCGCTCGTAGTGGAGCACCTGTTGCAGGGCCTCACCCACCTGGCCCTGGCCTTCATGGAATACCTAAATAGAATAGCCTGCTACTAAGGAATAGCCATGGTCTTTTCTATGGGTGTGGGTGCGGGCAGGAGTTGCCGGGCACAAAAAAACCCGGCATAAGCCGGGCTTTTCGCGGGAGACAAGATCGCTTACTTGATCTTGGCTTCCTTGTACATCACATGCTGGCGAACCACGGGATCAAACTTCTTGATCTCCATCTTTTCCGGCATGTTACGTTTGTTCTTGTCGGTGGTGTAGAAGTGACCGGTACCAGCGCTGGATACCAGACGAATCTTGTCACGTGCAGACTTGGCCATGAGTTAGCTCCTTAAACCTTTTCGCCGCGGGCGCGAATGTCGGTCAGGACCGCATCGATACCCTTCTTGTCGATGATACGCATGCCCTTGGGGGTGACACGCAGACGAACCCAGCGGTTTTCGCTCTCCACCCAGAAGCGGTGGTGGTGCAGATTGGGCAGAAAACGACGCTTGGTCTTGTTGTTGGCGTGCGAAACATTATTACCGGTAATGGGACGCTTGCCGGTTACCTGGCATACCTTGGACATGATTCTAACTCCGCTATACTGATGTCTATTTGCCCTAACAGGGGCATGAAGCCGGACTTTATACCAAAACAGTGCCCTTGACGCAAGAAAAAATCCGCTTTCGCGGAGTGGAAAGTCACAAGTCACAAGTCACAAGTGGCAAGTGGCAAGTGGCAAGTGGCAAGTGGCAAGTGGCAAGTGGCAAGTGGCAAGGGGTAGCGTGCACGGCAACTTGCGACTTGTCTCTTGTAACTTGCTACTGAATCTATATTGTTCCCCGCTCCGCCAGGGAGGTGATCTCGCCATCGCCGATGACCATATGATCTAGCAGGCGCACGTCGATCAGTGCCAGGGCCTCCTTGAGGCGGTGGGTGATCTGCTCATCGGCGCGGCTCGGCTCGGCCACCCCGGAGGGGTGGTTGTGGGCGAGGATCACCGCGGCGGCGTTGTGGCCCAGGCAGCGGCGCACTACCTCGCGCGGGTGGACACTGGCACCGTCCACCGTGCCATAGAACAGCTCTTCGAAGGCCAGCACCCGGTGACGGTTGTCGAGAAACAGGCAGGCGAAGACCTCCTGGTGACGGTCACGCAGCTGGGCACTGAGGTATTGGCGGGTGTGCTGGGGGCTGGTGAGGGCATCGCCGCGCTGCAGGGTGGCCAGCAGATGACGGCGCGATAGCTCCAGGGTGGCCTGCAGCTGGACGTATTTGGCACTGCCCAGCCCCTTGCCTCGGCTAAAGCTGGCCAGATCCGCATCCAATAGCTGGCGCAGGCCGCCAAATTGCGCCAACAGCTCACGGGCCAGGTCCACCGCACTCATGCCATGTACCCCGGTGCGCAGAAAGATCGCCAGCAATTCGGCGTCGGAGAGGGTTTGCGGGCCACGCTGCAGCAGCTTTTCGCGTGGACGCTCATCGACAGGCCAGTCACGGATCGCCATATAACCTCCTTGTTAATGTGGGTTCGTGCCTATGATAATCACCAATAGCGGCAAGGGGAAGGCTTTCTGATAAACTCCTACTCTATGACAGAGAATCACACGGCATTGAATGGCAGACGCATCCTGCTGGGGGTGAGCGGGGGTATCGCCGCCTACAAGGCGGCGGAGCTGGTACGGCTGCTACGCGGGGCCGGGGCTGAGCTGCGGGTGGTGATGACTCCGGCCGCCAGTGAGTTCATCACCCCGCTGACCTTGCAGGCCCTCTCTGGCCAAGCGGTGCGCCAGTCCCTGTTTGATGCGGCACACGAGGCGGCGATGGGCCATATCGAGCTGGCACGTTGGGCCGAACTCATCCTGATCGCCCCGGCTAGCGCCGATCTGATGGCCCGGCTCGCCGCCGGGATGGCCGATGACCTGCTGAGCACCCTTTGCCTGGCCAGTGCCGCGCCGCTTTGGCTGGCCCCGGCGATGAACCAGCAGATGTGGCAGGCGGCGGCGACCCAGGCCAATGTGGCGGTGTTGCGTGAACGCGGGGTGCAGCTGCTGGGGCCGGCCAGTGGCGAGCAGGCCTGCGGTGAACAGGGGCCGGGGCGGATGTGGGAGCCAGCCCAATTGCTGGCGGCCTGTGTCACACACTTTGCCGATGGGCCGTTGCGCGGGGTAGCGGTGACCATCACCGCCGGCCCCACCCGCGAGGCGATCGATCCGGTACGCTTTATCAGTAACCACAGCTCAGGCAAGATGGGCTTTGCCCTGGCCGAGGCTGCTGCCGGTATGGGGGCGAGGGTTCGGCTGATCGCCGGGCCGGTATCACTGTCCACCCCGACGGGGGTGGCGCGGATAGATGTGGAGAGCGCCGAACAGATGTTGCAGGCCTCGCTGGCCGATCCCGGTGAGATATTTATTGCCTGCGCCGCCGTGGCGGACTACCGCGCCGTGCAGGTGGCCGATAATAAGCTCAAAAAGCAACAGCCAGCCCTGGAACTGAAACTGTTACGCAACCCGGATATCCTCGCCACCATGGCGGGGCAGCGCCCACGCCCCTTTTGCGTCGGCTTTGCCGCCGAGACCGAGCGCTTGGCCGAACACGCCCAGGGCAAGCTCAAGGCCAAGGGGCTGGATATGATCGCCGCCAACTGGGTGGGCGAACGGGCCGCCGGTGGTGGCTTTGACAGTGAGCACAATGCCTTGCAGGTGTTTTGGCCTGGCGGGGATCGACAACTGGCGTTAACCACCAAGACGCAGTTGGCCCGGGAGCTAATGACACTGGTTGCCACGCACTACAATGAGAGAAAAACATGAAAAAGATCGCGATGAAGATCCTCGACCCCCGCCTGGGTGATGCCTTCCCGCTGCCTCACTACGCCACCGACGGCTCTGCCGGGATGGATATCCGGGCGATGCTGGAGCAGCCGATGGTGATCGCCCCTGGCGAGACCCACCTGATCCCCACCGGCCTGGCCATCCATATCGGTGACCCTTCGCTGGCGGCGGTGTTGCTGCCGCGCTCCGGGCTGGGTCATAAGAAGGGGATCGTGCTGGGTAACCTGGTGGGGCTCATCGATTCGGACTATCAGGGGCAGATCTTCATCTCCTGCTGGAACCGTGGTCAGGAGCCCTTCACCGTACAGGTGGGTGAGCGGATCGCCCAAATGGTGTTTGTGCCGGTGGCCCAGGTGGCGCTGGAGGTGGTCGATGAGTTTGGTGACAGTCGACGCGGTGATGGGGGCTTTGGCCACACCGGTGGCCACTGAGGATCCTCAGGGTGGGGGCCGGCTGAATGAAAAATCTCTTTAAAAGAAAGCGTTCGGCAGAGCGTGTGGAACCGCAGCCGCCGGCAGCCAAAGAGTGGGGGCTGCTGGGACTGACCCTGTTGCCCACCCTGCTGGTCTTGCTGCTGTTTGCCCTCGCCGCCTATGGTGGCTGGCGGCAATACCTGGCGATGGCCGAAGGACGTCTGGCCGAGCACGAGCAGACCGAAGCGCATCGCCTGGCAGCACACATGGGTGGACGTGTGGCAGCCTTGGGAGAACAAGCGGGCTGGTTGGCGCAGGTGGATGATGAGCTGGATGAAATCATCTACCGCATGGACCGGGAGGCCTTGCCGCGGCGCGAGCAGGCACTGCTGGCACGACACCCCAGCTTGCTTCAGGCGCGCTACATCTTTCCGACCGATCGCGAGCCTGAGCCGGGTGAGGGACTGCGTTTGGGCTATGCCAGTTTGGAGTTGGCACGGCGAGCTGAACTGGGCGAGCTACCCCCTGTCGAGGTGCACCGTAGCGGCACCGAGGAGGCTTATTTGGCGGTGGCGCGTGCCCTCAAGCAGGGTGGCGAGGTGAGTGCCACCCTGCTGTTGATGCTGGATCCGCAATTGCCTCAGCAGTGGTTGCGAGAGGCGGGCCTAGCCAGTGGGCTGGTGGAGCTGCGCCAGGACGATAGTACGGTGCTTTTTCAACAGGGCAGGCAGAGCGACACCCGGGCCGATGCTTACCGTGTGGCCATCGTGGGTACACCGTGGGCCATTCACTATTGGCCGCACGAGACCGGGGTGCTCGACAGTGACGGCCAGCTACAGTTTATCGCCGCCTTTGCGCTTGCTGCTGGGCTGTTGGCCCTGATACTGGTATTTTACGGGCTGGTACTTTCGCGTATGGTTCGCGCGGATATCCTCCGCCTGGTTGATGCCATTATCGACGGTAGCCGAGGTAAACGCTCCCACGGCTGGCCGGTAAAATTGGCCGAGAGTCGGGCCGTGCTGCATGCCAGGGAGGGGGAGTTGAGGGTCTTGCACTACGGCGATGAGTCAAGCCAGCGGCCAACGGTGGCGGGGGAGGTGGAGATGCCTGACATTCTGTTTGGCAGCGAAGACGACATTCAAGTGGATGAAGCCAGCGACCAAGCGGATAGCCCGGATCGCAGAGAGTAAACACGCAACGACAACCAATCGAGAGTCTGATGAGTCTGAACCTTGAACTCGCCATGAGTAATGCCCGCGTATTGAGCGAGGCGCTGCCCTATATTCGCCGCTTTTCCGGCAAGACCATCGTGATCAAATACGGTGGTAACGCCATGACCGAGGAGCACCTGAAGAACGGTTTTGCCCGCGATGTGGCACTGCTCAAGCTGGTCGGGATGAACCCGGTCGTGGTGCACGGTGGTGGGCCGCAGATCGGCGATCTGCTCAAACGCCTGGGCAAGGAGAGCCAGTTTATCGACGGGATGCGGGTGACCGATCGCGAGACCATGGACGTGGTTCAGATGGTGCTCGGTGGTCTGGTAAACAAGGAGATCGTCTCGCTGTTGAATCAGCACGGCGGGCGTGCGGTGGGGCTGACCGGCAAGGATGCGGACTTTATCCGTGCCCGGCAGCTCAAGTTCCGGCGCAATGCCCCAGAGATGAATGAGCCGGAGATCATCGACATCGGCCATGTGGGCGAGGTCAGTGCGATCAACGGCGAGGTGGTCGAGATGCTGATGCACGGCGACTTTGTCCCGGTGATCGCCCCGGTGGGCGTGGGGGACGACGGCCAGTCCTACAACATCAATGCCGATGTGGTGGCGGGCAAGCTGGCCGAGTCGCTGAATGCGGAAAAGTTGATCCTACTGACCAATACCGCTGGCCTGCTGGACAAGCAGGGCGAGGTGCTAACGGGCCTGACCAGTGCCCGGGTGGATGAGTTGATCGCCGACGGCACCATCCACGGCGGGATGCTGCCCAAGATCCGCTGTGCCCTGGATGCGGTGCATGCCGGGGTGCGCAGTGCCCATATCATCGATGGGCGTGTAGAGCATGCGTTGCTATTGGAGATCTTTACCGATCAGGGTGTCGGCACCCTGATCCAGAATAATACGGAGAGTGAAGATGAGTGAGCAAAAACAGGAGAAGATCTCGCGCCGTGATCACATCCTGCAGACCCTGGCCCAGGAGCTGGAGAACAGCCCAGGACAGCGGATAACCACCGCCAGCCTGGCGCGTGCGGTAGGGGTCTCCGAGGCGGCGCTGTATCGCCACTTTCCCAGCAAGGCGCGGATGTTTGAAGGTTTGATCGAGTTTATCGAAGAGTCGGTGTTTGGTTTGATCAACCGCATCCTTGCCGATGTGCATGACCCGGCCGAGCGCTGTGAGAAGATCATGCAACTGCTGCTGGGCTTTTCGGCGCGCAATCCGGGGATCAGCCGGATCCTGGTGGGGGATGTGCTGAACGGGGAGAACGAACGCCTGCGCACCCGCATCGGGCAGTTCTTTGATCGGATTGAGTTGCAGTTCAAGCAGGTGCTGCGCGAGGCGCAGGTGGCCGGGGCATTGCATAATGGTCTGCCCATCAATGCCAGTGCCAACCTGTTATTGGCGACGGCCGAGGGGCGCTTGAACCAGTATGTACGCAGCAGCTTCAAGCGCTCACCCACCGCCGAGTGGGACGGGCAGTGGGCTATCCTGTCAGCGGCTATGTTTCGACCCGCCGCCTAAGCCCGATAGGTGGCTAGCGACGCATCTGCTGTAGCTCACGGAAGCGTTGCAGCTCGGCATCATAACGCTGGTGTAGTTCATCGCGCTCCTGTTCCCGTACCTGGATCTGGGCCTGGCGGGCCTCGATCTGGTTCTTCAGGCTTTCGATTTCTTCTTTCACTCGCTCCGGGATATCGCGCCCGCCGCGCTCGTGCCGTGCGGCAGTGCTCTGTTCGGCGGCAAGGCGTTCTTCGAGCCGTTCGATATTGATGCGATTCAACTCGATTGCCGCATTGAGGCTGGTGGTCATGCGATCACGAGTACGGATGATGTCATCATCACTCAGGTAGGAGTTCAGCAGCATCTGGTCATACTGCTCCTGCTCACGGCGGCGTTGCTCCTCCTCGGCCTGGCGGCGCTCCTCCTCGGCCTGGCGCTGGCGCTGGGCTTTCACCTCGTCGGCCGTGGGCGCACGGGGGCGGACCTCTGTGGTGATGCCGCGCCTGTCGATGGTGCGGGTTTCCTGCTGCGCATACTCCGGCGGAACCACGTTACCGCACTCGGTATAGCCATCCTTGTTGGTCCAGCACTTGATACTGGCACCGGCGCTAAGCGGCAGCAGCAGCGAGAGCATCGCCAGTGATATGAAAAAGCGATTGCGCATGGTCTTTGACATAACGAGTATCCTGAGGCTTTCGGGCCTTGTATCGATAGCTACCCAGTATACCTATCGTGGGTAGGAGATTACAGGTTTGAGCATGTCCCTTGTTGAACAGTTCATATTATTTGCCCTCTCGCTGGTGGCCAATGCCTTTTCGGCCTTTGCCGGTGGGGGGGCTGGCCTGCTGCAACTGCCGTTGCTGATATTTTTGGGCCTGCCTTTTAGTGTTGCCCTGGCCACCCACAAGGTGGCCAGTGTGGCACTGGGCGTGGGGGCCACGCTGCGCCATCTGCGCACCAATGCGCTGGAACGGCGCATGGCACTGTTTATCCTCGCCTGTGGCCTGCCTGGTGTGGTGCTGGGGGCCAGTTTCATCCTCCGGGTGCCTGATCGTAGCGCGGAGTTGGCTCTGGGCTTGTTGACCGTGGGACTGGGGATCTATTCCTGGCTACAGGCGCAGCTGGGCCAGGAGCATCAACCGCGTAACCGCCACCGGCAGGGGATGGTGATCGGTGGTGTGGTGCTGTTTGTGATCGGCGTGCTCAATGGTTCACTGACCTCGGGCACCGGGCTGTTTGTGACCCTCTGGCTGGTGCGCTGGTTCGGTCTCGATTATCAGCGGGCTATCGCCTATACCCTGATCCTGGTGGGAATGTTCTGGAATGGCGGTGGGGCGATCACCCTGGGGATCCTCGGCGAGATCCGCTGGGAGTGGTTACCAGCGCTGCTGCTGGGCTCGTTGCTGGGGGGCTATCTGGGCACCCATCTGGCGATCAAGAAGGGTAACAAGGTGATCAAGCGGGTGTTTGAGGTGGTGACGATCCTGGTGGGGCTAAAGCTCATCCTCGGGTAGCCGACTCCAGGCTTGCCAGTCGTTGTAAGGCCTCGCGGCGGTTTTGACCGCAGCAGTCATCATCGGGCTGGTAATTGGAACAGACAGCGGGGCGCTGGGCCATCCCGAATAGTCGACACAGGCCTTGCCCATCCAGCTGCGGACAGGCTTCCCCCGCCGCCTTGCCGTGTGGTAGGCCGGGGATGGTGGAGCTGATCGAGGGGGCAATACAGCAGGCGGCGCAGCCGGGGCGGCACTGCATCAGGTCAACCAGTGGGCCAGGTAGTAGAGCATAAAGCCCTCGGAGGAGCGAGATGGCCCGACCACCCGTGCGGCATAGAGGTGTTTTGCCTCGTCCGCCGCCTCGATGGCCTCCAGATCATTGGCATATACGGTGACACAGTTGTCGGGAAAGCGCGCTCGGCGCTTGCTCGGGGTGTAGATCACCGCATAGTGCTCGTTGACCAGGTTGGTCTGGGCATCGCGGGTGGGCAGCGGCATCAGGTGATCCCGTATTGTTGGCGGTAGGCGGCAATGGCCTCGGCGTGCTCGGCCAGTTGCGGATCGTCCTTGATGTAGTCCATCAGATCCGCGAGGGTGATGATGCTGACGACCTTGAGGCCGTGGTTTTGCTCCACCTCCTGGATGGCGGACAGCTCGCCCTGGCCGCGTTCCTGGCGATCCAGCGCGATCACCACCGCGCTGGCCTGGGCCCCGGCCGCCTCGATGATCCCCATTGCCTCGCGGATCGCGGTACCGGCGGTGATCACATCGTCGATGATCAGGATCCGCCCGGACAGCGGTGCGCCAACGATATTGCCACCCTCACCGTGATCCTTGGCCTCCTTGCGATTGAAGCAGTAGGGGATGTTGCGCTGGTAGTGGCTGTACAGCGCCACAGCGGTGGTGGCGGCCAGGGGTATGCCCTTATAGGCCGGGCCAAACAGAGTATCGAACGCCAGCTCGGCATCCTCGATCGCCGCTGCGTAGTAGTGGCTGAGCTGGGCGAGGTGTTCACCGGTGTTGAACAGGCCGGCGTTGAAGAAGTAGGGGCTGATACGGCCCGACTTGAGGGTGAACTGGCCAAAGCGCAGCACCTGATTGTCGATGGCGAAGCGGATGAAGTCGCGTTTGTAGTCCTGCATGATCTGTCCCGTCTGGTGTGGTGCGCGCCATTGTAGCACCCCGCCTTTTACGGTGCGATCCGAGCCGTTTATCGCGTAGCGATTCCTGGCCTGTGTGCACCGCTGGTGAGACGACGGCATGGATGCCGTCGGTTGGCAGTGTCGGGAGCATTAACAGCCTGTTAAGCCCATGGTTGGGGTGAGGGGTTGTGCTATCGAGCATCGTTGTACTAATTGGGGCTGGCGATGCGCCATGATCGTTGGGTATGCTGTGCGCCATCTTTGGCATACAACGGCGAACTTAAGGCAATGCGTATCATCAGCGCGAATCTCAATGGCATCCGTGCGGCGGCAAAGAAGGGCTTTTTTGAGTGGATGCAGGCCCAGCAACCCGACGTGGTCTGCATCCAGGAGACCAAGGCCCAGGAGCACCAGTTGGTCGCCGAGCTGCACTTCCCCGAAGGGTATCACGCCTACTTTTGCGATGCCGAGCGCAAGGGCTATTCGGGGGTGGCGATCTACAGTCGCCGTGAGCCGGATCGCGTGGTGCGCGGCCTGGGCGAGGGTTTTGAGGATATGGACGCCGAGGGGCGCTATATTCAGGCCGATTTTGGCGATCTGTCGGTCGCCTCCCTCTACCTGCCCTCCGGCTCGTCCAAGGAGGAGCGCCAGCAGGTCAAGTACAGCTTTATGTACCGTCTGGAAGAGCGCATGCTGGCGATGCAGGCCGATGGGCGCCACTACATCATCTGCGGCGACTGGAACATCGTCCACAAGGCGATCGACATCAAGAACTTCAAGGCCAACCAGAAGAACTCGGGGTGTCTGCCCGAGGAGCGGGCCTGGCTGGACAAGCTGTTTGGCCCTCTGGGCTGGGTGGATGGCTTTCGCGTGGTCGAGCCGCGTGCACACCAGTACACCTGGTGGTCGAACAGGGGCCAGGCCTGGGCCAATAATGTGGGGTGGCGCATCGATTATCAGGTGATCACCCCGGCCTTGGCCGAAAAGGTCAGCGCCGCCTCGATCTATCAGCAGGAGCGTTTCTCTGACCACGCACCACTGATCCTCGACTACGACATGGATCTGCCATGACCCCCATGTCCCCCGCGCAGATGCTGCGCGTCTTCTTGAGCTGGCGCATGCTGGTGGCCTTTGTGATGGGCTTTGCCTGCGGCCTCCCCCTGCTGCTCACCGGCTCGGTGTTGCAGGCGTGGATGGCGGTGGAGGGGGTCGATCTGGCCACCATCGGGCTGTTCTCGCTGGTGGGGCTGCCTTATACGGTGAAGTTCCTCTGGGCGCCGTTGCTGGATCGTTACACCCCAGCGTTGTTTGGCCGTCGCCGTGGCTGGCTGCTGATCGCCCAGGTGGCGCTTATCGCCAGCCTGATCTTCCTGGGCTTAAGCGATCCGGGGCAGAACCTGTGGCTGGTGGCACTGCTGGCCTTCCTGGTGACCTTCTTCTCCGCCTCCCAGGACATCGTGGTGGATGCCTTTCGCCGCGAGGACCTGGCCGACGAGGAGTTGGGGCTGGGTTCTTCACTCTATGTGAATGGCTACCGGGTGGGTATGTTGCTGGCCGGTAGTGGCGGGCTGATCCTCTCTGACTTTGTGCCGTTCAGTACCGTCTATCTGCTGATGGGGCTGGCGATGATCCTCGGTTTGATCGTCACCCTGCTGGCGCGTGAGCCCAAGGTGGCGGCCGGGACACCCACCAACCTCAAAGAAGCGGTGGTGGAGCCGTTTCGGGACTACTTTCAGCGCCCCGAGGCAATGCTGTTTTTGCTCTTCATCCTGCTGTACAAGGTGGGCGATGCGATGGCCTCCAATATGACCATGCCGTTCTACCTGGAGATGGGCTTTACGCGCTCGCAGATCGGTACGGTCGTACAGTTGTTTGGGTTTTGGGCCACCATCGCCGGTGGCCTGGCCGGTGGCCTGCTGATCCTGCGCTGGGGGATCTACCGATCGCTGTGGGCCTTCGGCATCCTGCAGGGGGTCTCCACCGCCTGTTTTGTGGTGCTGCTGTGGACCGGCAGCAACGTGGCCTGGCTGGCGGGGGTGATTGCCTTTGAGAATGTCTCCAGCGGCATGGGGACCGCCGCCTTTGTCGCCTTCATGGCGAGCCTGACCAACAAGCGCTTTACTGCCACCCAGTACGCCCTGCTCAGTAGTCTGATGGGGATCCCACGGGTTGTGGCCGGGGCCAGTACGGGCTATCTGGTTGAGATCGTGGGTTGGTTCAGCTTCTTCACCTTCTGCGCCCTGCTGGCGATACCGGGGCTGCTGTTGCTGCGGCGCTTCGCGGTGGTGCGCAATGCCCGTGCGGTCGCTGCGAGCGTATGAGCGCATGGGATGATAAGGTTTGCTATGGTATCTGCTCTGAGACGTTTTGCTCGCGCCCGGTTGACTGGGTGCGGGGGCTTTGCCGCATCAAGCGGTCATCAATGTAAGGTAAGGATTTCATGGAACTGAGCTATCTGGCGGCCTTCCTGGTCGGTTTGCTGGGCGGGGTTCATTGCGTCGGTATGTGTGGTGGTATCGTCGGCGCCTTGAGCTTTGGCCTGCCGGAGCGTGCCCGTGGCCGCTTCGGGCCGATGTTGCCCTACTTGCTGGGCTATAACCTGGGGCGCCTGTTCAGCTATACGGTGGCCGGTGCCTTGCTCGGCGGGATAGGTGCGCTGGCTGCCCACCTGCTGATCATCAATCAGGCCCAGATCGTACTACAGGTGGTCGCCGGGCTGTTTATGGTCGCGCTGGGGCTCTATCTGGGTGGCTGGTGGTTTGGCATTACGCGCCTGGAGCGCCTCGGCAGCGGCCTGTGGTCGGCGCTCGAACCCTATGCCCGCAAGCTGCTGCCGGTGCGCAGTCCACCGCAGGCCGTGGTGATGGGCCTGGTATGGGGCTGGCTGCCCTGCGGTCTGGTCTACAGTGTGTTGATCATGGCGATCTCGGCGGGCAGCGCCATCGACGGGGCCTTGTTGTTGCTGAGTTTTGGGCTGGGCACCCTCCCCAACCTGCTGGCGATGGGGGTGTTGGCGGGGAAACTGACCACCTTGCTGCGCCGTCCCTGGGTGATCAAGGCCGCTGGCCTGAGTGTGATCGCCATCGGCCTGTTTTATATCCTGCGCCCGCTGCTTTCGCCCCTGGGTGCTTAACAGCCTGTTAAAACAGTAGCTGCAGTAGCTGGCCCACCAAGGCGTCGGCGGGTCGCCCGTTCAGGGTCATGCTGCCATCTTCGAGGCGGGCGTGGCTGCGCCAGCGATCACCATCTGCGACGACCAGACCACGCTCGAGCAGTTCGTTTTGCTGGGCGCGGATGCTCTGTTCCAGCAGGATCTCAAACTCTTCCGAACGGGTATCCCATTCCAGCATGGCGGCCAGACGCAGCAGTTCCATACGCTGTTGCTCGGCGATGATGGCCTTGACCACTTCGGCGGCGGCCTCGAAGCTTGCATCCAGTAGGATGTCGCTGTTGGGGTTGAAGGCCATCAGGTTGCCGTTACCCAGGTAGTCCAGGCGGGCCTCGACCTGCGCATCGCCGGTATCGTTATGACGGCCACTGAGTTCGGTGAGTGCCAGGTAGGGCTGGTGGGCCAGTAGCCTGGGCAGCTCTTCCCACAGGGCGAGCATCTCCTGTTGGCTGCGGGCCTGCTCGAGGATGGTCAGGATACGGCTCATGCTGCTGGCATCCAGTCGGCCCAGCTCTATGCCCAGGCGCAAGTCATGCAGCTGATGATCATCGACGGTGAGTGAGCCCAGGGCAATGTGCTGTTGGATGGTCAGTTGCTCGCCTTCCTGGGTGGAGTTGGCGCTCACCTTCATCCCCTGCAGCGAGAATGATTCGTTCGGGTCGTTAAAGCGCAGCCCCTGTAGGCTGCTTTCGATAGGGCCTAACCAGAAGCGTTGGCCGATGGGCCGATGGGAGTCGGCCTGGAGGCTCATCCCCTCTAGCTGTAGCCGGTTATGACCATCGTTGAGGCTCAGGCCGGGAATGTCGAGCTGGGCATCCAGGCGGTGGTTGTCTTCACTGAAGGCCAGCGCCCCCTGAGCGCCCTGCCAGCTGATCTCAACACCCTCGATCTCCTGCCTGGCCGTGGGTGAGCTTAGCTGGTGCTGGTGGTTGCCGCTCAGATAGACCGTGCTGTCGATGCGCAGCGGTGGTTGTCCGGCGAACAGGGTTACCAGTTGCTCGGGGAGTTGTTCATTGACCAGGGTCGACTCCAGCCGGGCCAGTTTGCCCGCTGGCAGTGGGCCATGCTTGATCTGGTGGGTCAGGTGAAAGCTCAGGGTCTCATTCGGGGCCTTGAGTTGCCACTCGGTGGTGGCGGTGGCACTGAATAGCCCACGCTCGTACTCGACAAGCTGTATCGCCAGATCCGGGTGTTGATACTGCCCGATGGCACTGCTGAAGCCGTCCTCGAAACGCTGGCCGGTATACCAGCAGGCTGCGGTGGCGGTGGTGGCGGCAATGACAACGGCGCCAATGGTAAAACGTAGTGCTTTCATAGCCATGGTGATATTCCTTAGTTGCGCCGGAAGCGGTAGAGGGCAAGCTCGCCGAGCAGGTTGGGTAGCAGGGAGATGGCGAAGTTGCTGCGGTGGGCGGTGTCGACCACGCTGCGTTGCAGGATCTCGATATCCAGACGTGTACACAGGGCTTCAAAGTCCTTGAGGGTACACAGGTGGATATTGGGGGTATCGTACCACTGGTTGGGCAGGGCGCGGGAGAGGGGCATGTGGCCGGCCAGCGCCAACTGGGCGCGGGCACGCCAGTGGCCGAAGTTGGGGAAGGTGACGATCCCCTCGCGCCCGACGCGCAGCATCTCGCTGAGCAGCCGTGAGGGGTAGTACATTGCCTGCAGGGTCTGGCTCATCACCACGTAGTCGAAAGAGGCATCGTCGAAGTAGTCACTCAGCCCGGCGTCCAGGTCACTCTGGATCACGCTCACGCCGCGCTTGATGCAGGCGACGATGTTGTCCGGATCGATCTCCAGCCCGTAGCCGTCCACGTCCCGCTCGCGTTTGAGGTAATCGAGTAGGGTGCCATCGCCGCAGCCCAGATCGAGTACCCGGCTGCCGGGGGCGATCCAGTTACTGATGATGGCCAGGTCGGAACGCAGCTCGCTCATGGCGAAACCTCCTGGGCGATCAACGCCATGTAGGAGTGGAATACGTCGAAGTAGTGTGGGATCGGGATCAGGAAGGCGTCGTGGCCGTGGTGGGCCTCGACCTCGGCGTAGCTGACCGGCTTGTCGCCATCCAGCAGTGCCTTGACGATCTCCCGTGAGCGCTCAGGGGCGAAGCGCCAGTCACTGGTGAAAGAGACCACCAGGAAACGCGCTTGCACATGGGCCAGTGCGGCGGAGAGATCCCCGCCGTGGGCGGCGGCCGGATCGAAGTAGTCCAGCGCCTTGGTCATCAGCAGGTAGGTGTTGGCGTCGAAGCGATCGACGAAGGACTCACCCTGGTAGCGCAGGTAGCTTTCTACCTGAAACTCCACGTCAAAGCCGAAGCTGATCTTGCCTTCGCGCAGCTCGCGACCGAATTTCTTGCGCATGGCATCGTCGGAGAGATAGGTGATGTGGCCGAGCATACGGGCGATCTTCAGCCCGTGGGCAGGGACGACGCCGTGCTCGGCATAACGCCCCTCGTGAAAGCCGGGATCGGAGCGCAGTGCCTGGCGCACCACCTCATTAAAGGCGATGTTTTGCGCCGTGAGGTTGGGTGCGGCGGCGATGACCACCGCGTGGCGCAGGCGTTCGGGGTAGTCGATGGCCCATTGCAGCACCTGCATCCCGCCCAGGGAGCCGCCGATCACCGCGGCCCACTGTGTGATCCCCAGGATGTTGGCAAGGCGGGCCTGGCTTTCTACCCAGTCGCGCACCGTGACGATGGGGAAATCGGGCCCCCACAGCTTGCCGGTGTCCGGGTTGATGGTGTTGGGGCCGGTGGAGCCTTTGCAGCCGCCCAGGTTGTTGAGGCTGACCACGAAGAAACGGTTGGTGTCGATGGGTTTGCCGGGGCCAATCGCCGAATCCCACCAGCCGGGCTTGCGCTCGTCCATGCTGTGATAACCGGCCGCATGGTGATCGCCAGAGAGGGCGTGGCAGATCAGGATGGCATTGTCGGCGGCGGCGTTGAGTTCGCCGTAGGTCTCGTAGATCAGATCGTATTGCGCCAGCACACGACCGCAGTCCAGGGTCAGTGGCTGGTCGAAGTGGTGGGTCTGTGGGGTAACCAGGCCGACGGAGTCGACCGGGATGGATTCTGGCATGGGGGCGTCTTTGGGCTAATCGCAATAATGGGGTGAAAGTCTGGCAAAAAAACGCCCGTTGAACAACCGTTGATTTGCCTCGGCCCGATGCTCGGGCCAGCATAATCCAACTTCCTATTTACCCCGCCTTGGCCTTCGCTGCCGGGACGTTGGCCTCCGTGCCTTGGAGGGGGCGGTTGATAACCTTGTAGATCCCGGCGACCTCGTCGTGTTGCTGTTTGAGCAGCCGGGCGCTCTTTTTCAGCTCATCCATACGACTTTCCAGGGTATCGCGGGATTCGTTGATCTTGCGCAGGTTGTCCAGGCGTTTGTCCATCTGTTCCTTGTGGTCCTTGATCTGCTTGACCAGGGGCGACATTACCGCTTTGCTCCAGCTTTCGGCATCGCGGTGGGCCTTGAAGAAGATGTTGCGCGCATGGCTGACCAGCGAGATGAAGAACTTTTTGACCACAAAGGTCTGCTCGGTCATGGTGGTTACCGGGCTATTGCGGAAGGCATCGGCCTCTTGATAAAGCTTGTCCATCTCCTCCTTGTACTGGGTGATGTTGAACAGCACCGGGTCGATCCCTTTGATGTCGTGTTCCGCCTGGAACTTGTGGTAGACGGTATTGACCAGCCGGTTGAGCTGGTCGGTGTATTCATCCACCTGGTTGAACATCGCCGTCACACCGTCGAAGAAGGTCTTCATGCCTTGTTTCAGGCCGTGGGTAGTCCAGCTGCCGGTCATCGATTCGCGACTCTTGGAGACCAGCTTGTCCAGCTCGGTGAGACTGAGCAGGCCGAGCAGCTTGCGGCTTTGCTCCGAGAGGATCTTCTTATTGGCGTTAAAGCTTTCCACGTTGCGGTGGTAGGCGACCTGCTCTTCGCGGGTCTTTTGCATCAGGTGTTCGATGACCTCGTTGTTCTTGCCACTGAGGTTGTTGAGCTCTTCGAGCTGATTTTTGACCGAGCGAAAACGCGAGGCGAGCAGTTCGCGTGATTCTTTGATCATGTTACCCACCTCGGCCTGTACGTGCTGACGCACGATCTCCTGCTGTTGGGGCAGTACATCGTTGGCGAGGATCGATTCGAGGGTGAGGATGTTGCTGCGTGCGAGTAGCTCTTGGTCGTGGCGGATCTTGGCGAGCAAGCCCTTCTGTGCCGACACCGGAGTGACTGAGCTGCTCTCCAGACCCAGGGTCTGTGCAGCCTTGCGGCATTGATCGGCGATGCTCTTTTCCACCGCTTCGTTGCTTTTGAGGTCGTCCCACAGGGTATCGACCTTATTGAGCACCACGATGGTGCTCTTTTCGCGCCCCTGGCGCAGGGGTTTGACGTTGTGCACCCACATGTCCATGTCGGATTTGGTGACGCCGGTGTCGGCGGACATGATAAACATCACCGCCTGGGCACTGGGCAGCATGTTGAGGGTCAGTTCCGGTTCGCTGCCCAGGGCGTTGAGGCCAGGGGTGTCGAGGATCACCAAGCCCTGCTTGAGCAGCGGATGGGGGAAGCTGATCTGGGCGTGGCGCCAGGTGGGGATCTCGATGCTCTCCGGTGGGGAGCCATTGGTACCGTGTAGGTGGCTGTCGCTATCGTCGTAGAGCCCCAGCTTCCTGGCCTCGTCCAGTGGCACCTGTTTGGTCTTGACGATCTCCTGGAAGGCCTCGGCCATGTTGTCCGGGTTTTCCAGATCCAGGTCCATCGATGTCCAGTGGATGGGTTCGCTCTTGTATTCGCTGATGCTGGTCTCGTTGAGACGGGTTTCGATCGGCAGCAGGCGGATGTAGGCGTGTTGTTCATTGTTGTCGTAAAACAGCTCGGTGGGGCACATGGTGGTGCGACCGGCCTCGGAGGGGAGCAGGCGACGATCGTATTCGGAAAAGAAGATGGCGTTGATAAGCTCGGTCTTGCCACGGGCAAACTCGGCGACGAAGGCGATGGTCAGTTTGTCGGAGCGCAGCGAGGAGATGCTTTCGTAGATCCGCAGCTCATCTTCGGGGCTGCCCATTTCGTGGGTATTGAGCCACTTTTGATAGCTCTCGATCCCGACGATTAGATCCTTCTTCCACTGCCCGTAGGCCTGCATCTGTTCGGTAAAGCGTTTGTTTGCCATGGATAGTCGTCTCAAGCTGTTTGAATTATCGTGGTTATGCCGGGTCCGTGTTTTTTTGTCCTGGCGGCCCTTGCGTTTGTTATCCCTCTGTTGGCTGATATTCCGCGATAGTGTGGCCTATTGCCAGTGCATGACCGACTTTTGTGAATTTCAACACATCATTCTACACTGGTTTGGCTTCGATTCCCCAGTCTTCGGGCAGTCTTTGTGGCCCATCGACGGCCAGGCGTTTGTCGCGGCAGTGCTCTCCGCCGAGCAGTTTGACCTGGCGGGGGGCGGTGTCAAAGGCCTTGGCGACGAAGCGCTGCAGGCGCTTATTGGCCTTGCCATCCACCGGCGGGGCCTGCACGGCTACCCGCAAGCTGTCCGCACCCCAGGGGCCGAGGACGGCGTCTCGGCTGGCACCGGGTTGCAGGCGCAGACGCAGGATCAGGGTGTCGCCTTGCCACTGATACCAAGCCACGCTGTAGGCCTATCGCCCCACCCCAGCCAGGTGCAGCAGTGGCGGCACGATCAACATCTTCATCACCTGCAGTGCCAACAGCACCAGCAGGGGAGAGAGGTCGATCCCGGAGATGGGGGGCAGCAGGCGGCGCGCCGGGCGCAGCAGCGGGCTGGTCAGATTGGCCAGCAGGGCGGTCAGGGGGTTGTATTGACCGGGGTTGATCCAACTGAATACCACCTGGATGATGATCGCGAAGATGAAGAAGTTAAAGCCCAGCCCGACCAACTCGGCCAGTGACCACAGCAGCAGGGTCTCGAAGGGCACCCCGGCGCTGCGTAGGGTGAGTACGATCAGCAGCGATATCATCTGCAGGGCGAGCATCAACACCACCGCCGCCAGATCGATCCCGCCCCAGCCGGGGATGATGCGCCGCAGCGGTAGCAGAGGGGGGTTGGTGGCCTTGACCAGGAATTGGGAGATGGGGTTGTAGAAGTCGGCCCGCACCCACTGGAACAGGAAACGGGCCATCACCAGCATGATGTAAAGCTGGAATACGGTGGTGATGAGGAACTCCACCGGTGAGGTCAGGTAGCCCTGCATGGTCTATTTTTCTCCTAACTCGTCGGCCAGTTCACCAGCCCGCTCCTTGGCACCGCTCACCGCACGGGTGAACAGCTCACGGATTTGCCCCTCTTCGAGCAGGCCGATGGCCCGTTCGGTGGTGCCCCCTGGTGAGGTGACCTGGGCGCGCAGGGTGGCGGCATCCTGTTCGCTTTCCAGCGCCATCTTGGCCGCACCAAAGGCGGTTTGCAGTGCCAGCAGACGGGCATTCTTTTGCTCCAGGCCGAGTTGGCTACCGGCCTGTTCGAGCATCTCCATTAGCAGGAAGAAGTAGGCGGGGCCACTGCCGGAGATGGCGGTGACCGTGTCCATCTGTGCCTCATCCTCCAGCCACAGGGTCAACCCCACCGCGCGCAGGATGTTCTCGGCCAATTCGTGCTGGCTGTCACTGACGTGGCTGTTGGCAAACAAGGCGGTGGCACCGCTCTGTACCAGGGCGGGGGTGTTGGGCATGGTGCGCACAATGGCATTCTCCCCCCCCAGCCAACGATCCAGCGCCTCTACACGCAGACCGGCGGCGATGGAGATCAGCAGCGGCTTGCTGCCCTGTACGGCGGTGCGGATCGCCTCGCAGACCGGGTGCATCATCTGTGGCTTGACCGCCAGCACCACCACATCCACCGCATTGACCAACTCGCTGTTGTTGGTGCAGGTGTGGATACCAAAGCGTGCCGCCAGATCCTCACGACGGGCCGCGTCTGGCTCGGCAGTCCAGATAGTCTCTGCCGGGCAACCATCGCTGATCAGACCGCCGATCAGGCTGGTGGCCATATTGCCACCGCCGATAAAACCAATCTTGCTCTTTTGCATATGCCTGAATCCTGTGTTTGTTCTCCGCTAGATTGTCCAACAAGATACCGGATTATAATCCCTGTTGCACAGTGGGACAGCCCCAAGGGGCTAGGTGTATTGGCGCGGCCCGAACAGGGCGGTGCCGATACGTACCATGGTAGCCCCTTCGGCAATCGCCGCTTCCAGGTCGGCGGACATCCCCATCGACAGGGTGTCCAGCGCCATCCCTTGCTCGTTGAGCTGCTCCAGCGCCTGGCGCAGGGTGCGAAAAGGGCGGTGGCGCTGGGCCGGATCTTCGCAGGGGGCCGGGATCGCCATCAGGCCCCGTAGCTGCAGGCGGGGCAGCGCGGTCACCTGTGCCGCCAATGCCGGGAGTTCAGCGAGGCTTACCCCGGATTTGCTCGGTTCGGCGCTGATGTTTACCTGCAGACAGATCTGCAAGGGCGGCAGCTGCGCGGGACGCTGCTCACTCAAGCGCCGGGCGATCTTGAGCCTGTCGACGCTATGCACCCAGGCGAAGTGTTCGGCGATGGGGCGGGTCTTGTTGGATTGGAGTGGGCCAATGAAGTGCCATTCGAGCTCCAGATCCGCCAGGGCGGTGATCTTCTCCAGGGCCTCCTGCAGATAATTCTCCCCAAAGCAGCGCTGCCCCTGGGCGGCGAGGTGGCGCAGATCGGCGGCTGGGCGGGTCTTGCTTACCGCCAGCAGGGCCACCGAGTCCTGCCCCCGCCCGGCCTGCTCACTGGCGCTGGCGATACGCTGTTGGACACGCCGCAGGGGCGAATCATTGGCTTGTGAGTTGTCTGTCATGGTTTAAGGGTATACTTTAGTCTGCTATAAAGTCTTGAAGATAACAAAGTTAGCAATAACGCAGAGGATATTGTAATGGATATTACGGAACTGCTCGCCTTCTCGGTCAAAAATGGCGCCTCCGACCTCCATCTCTCGGCTGGCCTGCCGCCAATGATCCGTGTGGATGGCGATGTACGCCGTATCAACGTCCCGCCGATGGAGCACAGTGAGGTACACCGGCTGGTCTACGAGATCATGAACGATAAGCAGCGCAAGGACTACGAAGAGTTTCTGGAGACCGACTTCTCTTTCGAGATCAAGGGGCTGGCACGTTTTCGTGTCAATGCCTTCAATCAGAATCGAGGTGCAGGCGCGGTCTTTCGTACCATCCCCTCCAAGATCCTCACCCTGGAGCAGCTCAATTGCCCAGGTATCTTTAAGGAAATCTCTGACAACCCGCGCGGCCTGGCGCTGGTGACTGGGCCGACCGGCTCGGGTAAGTCCACCACCCTGGCGGCGATGATCGACTACGTTAATGACAACCACCATGGTCACATCCTCACCCTGGAAGACCCCATCGAATTTGTTCACGAGTCGAAGAAGTGTCTGATCAACCAGCGTGAGATCCACCGCGACTCACTGGGTTTTAACGAGGCCCTGCGCTCGGCGCTGCGTGAGGATCCGGACGTGATCCTGGTCGGTGAGATGCGTGACCTGGAGACCATCCGCCTGGCGCTGGAAGCCGCCGAGACCGGTCACATGGTCTTCGGTACCCTGCATACCAGCTCGGCGGCCAAGACCATCGACCGTATCGTCGATGTCTTCCCGGCGGCGGAAAAGGACATGGTTCGCTCGATGCTGTCCGAGTCGCTGCGCGCGGTTATCTCCCAGACCCTGCTGAAGAAGATCGGTGGTGGTCGAGTCGCTGCCCACGAGATCATGATCGGCATCCCGGCGATCCGTAACCTGATCCGCGAGAACAAGATCGCGCAGATGTATTCAGCGATCCAGACCGGGCAGCAGTACGGCATGCAGACCCTCGACCAAAACCTCAAGGGCCTGGTAGAAAAGGGCCTGGTGAGCAAACAGGAAGCGCGTTCCAAGGCGGTCAACAAAGACGGATTCATGTAAGCGCTGCTTGCAGTATCGCCATCTCTGGCCCATAAGCGTGCGTTTTGACAGATTTTGAATGGAGAGCCTTACGTGGACTTTGATTCCTTACTGAAACTGATGGTACATAAGAACGCCTCGGACCTGTTTATCACTGCCGGGATCCCGCCGAGTCTGAAGGTCAACGGCAAGATCACCCCGGTGGCCAAGGGCAGTCTGACCCCGGATCAGGCCAAACAGATCGTCTATGGCATCATGAACGAGGTGCAAAAGGCGGAGTTTGACAGTACCCAGGAGTGTAACTTCGCCCTGAGCCGCTCCGGGATCGGTCGCTTTCGTGTCAACGTGTTTCAGCAGCGTAACCAGGTCGGCATGGTGTTGCGTAAGATCGAGGTGGTTATCCCCACCTTTGAGGAGCTCCGCCTGCCCGATACGCTCAAAGAGCTGGCGATGACCAAGCGCGGGATCCTCCTCTTTGTGGGCGGGACCGGTACCGGTAAATCCACCTCATTGGCCTCGATGGTGGACTATCGCAACACCAACAGCCATGGCCACATCATCACCATCGAAGATCCGATCGAGTATGTACACCAACACAAGGGCTGCATCATCACCCAGCGTGAGGTGGGGATCGACACCCACAGCTTCGAAGATGCCCTGGTCAACACCCTGCGTCAGGCCCCGGACGTGATCCTCATCGGTGAGATCCGCCACCGTGAGACCATGGAACATGCCATCGCCTTCGCTGAAACAGGCCACCTCTGTTTGGCCACCTTGCATGCCAACAACTCCAACCAGGCGATGGACCGTATCATCAACTTCTTCCCCGAGGATCGACGTTCGCAACTGCTGATGGATCTTTCGCTCAACCTCAAGGGTGTGATCAGCCAACGCCTGATCCCCACCCTGGACGGTGAGCGCCGTCGTGCCGCGATCGAGATCTTGATCAATACGCCACTGATGGCCGACCTCATCCTCAAGGGGGAGATCCACGAGATCAAGAGCCTGATGAAAAAGTCCGGTGAGTTAGGGATGAGGACCTTCGACCAGGCCCTGTTTGAACTCTATCGCGAGGGTGAGATCAGCCAGGAAGAGGCGCTGCGCAACGCCGATTCGCCCAACGAGGTACGCTTGATGATCAAGCTCGACGAGCAGGGCGAAGACGAGGCAGCCCTCACCGCCGGACTGGAAGGTTTGACCCTGGAGGCCACCGAAGATTCGGGGCGGATCCGGTGATTGGGTGGTGCTTATGAGTCACGGAAAGTAGGGAATGGGGCTTGCTGAGTTAGCAAGCCCTCACAATCCCCTACTTCCCATTTCCTATCCCCTATCCGGGAAACACCATTTTCGCATCGAACACCGGACCATCCACACAGACCCGCTTCATCGCTGGCCCCTGCTCGGTCTGCACCTCCACCACGCAGCCGGCACAGCCACCCACGCCACAGGCCATGAATTCTTCCATGGAGACCTGGCAGGGCAGGTGGTACTCCCGTGCCAGTGCCGCTACCGCCTCCAGCATCGGGTGAGGGCCACAGCTGAACACCTCTACCTCGGCGCGTTGTTCTTCGCTCAGACCATCCAGCCACTGTCTGGCCAGCTCGGTGACATAGCCGTCAAACACCCCAGGATAGCCCTGCTTGCTGGTCAGACGGGAGGCGATCCCCCAGTCCTCAAGGAGCGGCATCGCGGCAATGGTATCGGCGGGGATCCCCGGTAGCATGATCTGGGAAGGGCGCGCCTGAAAGGGGAAGGGAACCTCCGAGCCCATGATCACCAGCGGCTGATAGGCACCCTTGATGGCGCGCAAGCGGTCGGCGAGAAACACCATCGGTGGGATCCCGACACCACCGCCGATCAGCAGCGGACGTGGGCGATTCATGTGCGCTGTGAAGGGCGTGCCGATGGGGCCGAGCAGGTCGAGCTTCTCCCCTACCTGGCGTTGTGAGAGCAGTCGGGTGCCTTCACCAAAGACCTTGTAGAGCAGCTCGATGGTGCCGTTGTTGGGATCGGCGCGCATGATCGAGATGGGACGGCGCAGGGGGCGCTGTGGATCGACCTGGATGTGCACGAAGCTGCCGGGCTCGGCCCGCTTGGCGATCTCCGGGGCCTGTAGTTGCAGGCTGTACTGCTGACCCTCATGCGCTTGGTGGCGTAGGATCTTGGCCTTTTCGGGAAAGATGGTATTACGATGATGCTGATGTTTGCTCATGTCGAACCCTATGGTTTGCAGCGCAGACGACACTACGGATGCCGTCGGTTTTATTCATCCCGCTGGAAAACGATCTCGCCTCCCAGCAGGGTGTGGGTGACCTGCCCCGGCAATTCCCAGCCCTCGAAGGGGGTGTTCTTGCCGGCGGAGTGCAGTGCGTTGGCTCGCACGCTCCAGGGAATGTTCGGGGCGACGATGCACAGATCCGCCGCGCTGCCGACGCTCAGTTGTCCGTGCGCCAGCCCCAGGATACGGGCGGGCTCAATGGTCAGTGCCGCGATGGCACGGGAGAGCGGCAGCACCCCTTCATCCACCAGGCGCAGGGTGAGGGGCAGCAAGGTTTCCAGCGCACTGATCCCCGGCTCGGTGGCAGGGAAGGGGGCCAGCTTGGCATCACGGTCATGGGGCTGATGATCGGAGCAAATGGCATCGATCACCCCGTCACTGAGGGCGGCGCGCAGCGCATCCCGGTCACGTTGGCTACGTAGTGGCGGGCGCACGTGACAGAGGCTGTTGAAGTCGCTGATGTCCATCTCGGTGAGAAAAAGTTGGTGGGCGCTTACGTCGGCGCTGACCTTCAGGCCACGTGCCTTGGCCTGGGCTATCATCTCCACCGCGCGGGCGCTGGATAGCTGGCTGAAGTGGGCGCGTACGCCGGTTTGTTCGATCAACATCAGGTCGCGGCCTACCGCGATCACCTCGGCACACTCGGGGATCCCGGAGAGGCCCATGCGAGTGCTCAGGGGCCCCTCGTGGACACAGCCATCGGCGGCCAGCCAGGGGTCTTCCGCATTGATCAGTACGGTCAGGCCGAGGGTGGCGGCGTACTCCAGGGCGCGGCGTTGTACCAGGGTATTGGTGATGGGCCGATGTGCGTTGCTCATCGCCACACAGCCGGCCTGATGGAGGGCCTGCATGGAGGCCAGTTGCTCTCCCTCCAGCCCTTGGGTGAGGGCCCCGATGGGCAGCACCCGTGCCATCCCGCTGGCGGCGGCACGCTGACGGATCTGCTCGGCCACCGCCGGGCTATCGATCACCGGATGGGTATCGGGTGGGCAGCACAGGGTCGTGATGCCGCTGGCCGCCGCCGCCGCGCTTTCGCTGGCGATGCTGCCTTTGTGCTTGGCACCCGGTTCACGCAGGCGAGCCTGCAGATCCACCAGGCCCGGCAGCACCCACTTCCCGCTGGCGTCGATGGTGTGGCTGGGCTGGAATCCGTCCGGGGGGCTGCCGATGGCGACCACCTGGCCGTTGTCCAGGTAGAGGTCGGCGAGCTGGTCGCTGTGATTGGCCGGATCGATCAGACGGCCAGCACGGATGAGGAGTGTGTTCATGGCTGTGCCTCCGTCGGCTGTTCGAGTGGTGCGGGCTGTCGCCCCAGTACCATGCTCATGACCGCCATGCGGATCGCCAGCCCATTGCTGACCTGATCGAGGATCACCGATTGTGGCCCATCCGCCACCGCCGAGGCGATCTCTACCCCGCGGTTGATCGGCCCCGGATGCATTACGATGGCATCGGGCTTGGCGTGGGCGAGCTTTTTTTCGCTCAGGCCGTAGCGTTGGAAGAACTCTCCCTCGCTGGGTAGTAGGGCACCGCGCATGCGTTCCTTTTGTAGACGTAGCATGATCACCACATCCACATCCTCAAGACCGGCCTGCATATCATGAAAGATCCTCACCCCCAGGCTGCTGGCGGCGGGAGGGATCAGGGTCTTGGGGCCGATCACCCGCAGCTCACCGACGCCCAGGGTGTTGAAGGCATGGATCTGGGAGCGGGCGACGCGCGAGTGGAGAATGTCGCCGACGATGGCCACCTTCAGCGCCGGAAACTCACCCTTGTGGCGGCGAATGGTGAAGGCGTCCAGCATGGCCTGGGTGGGGTGGGCATGGCGCCCGTCGCCGGCATTGATCACGCTGACGTGGGGGGCAACATGGCGGGCGATAAAATGCGCCGCGCCGCTGTCGGCGTGGCGTACTACGAACATGTCGCAGTGCATCGCCTCCAGGTTGTGCAGCATATCCAACAGGCTTTCGCCCTTGCTGGTGGCGGAGGTGGCGATATTGATGCTTTGCACGTCGGCGGAGAGGCGGCTGGCGGCCAGCTCAAAGGTGGTACGGGTGCGGGTGCTGGTCTCGAAGAAGAGGTTGACGATGGTCTTGCCGCGCAGCAGCGGGACCTTCTTGACACTCTTGCCACTGACGGTGGCGAAGGATTCGGCCAGGTCGAGGATCTCGGTCAGTTGCTGACGTGAGAGCCCCTCGGTGGTGAGGAAGTGGCGCAGCCGCCCCTGCGCATCCAGTTGCGGGTTTTGCTGGATCATGACACCTCCTGGATCTGCAGTTTGAGCTGCTCGGGGCCGATGAGTTTGATCTGGTGTTTGGGGGCCAGGTGGATATGCAGGCCGCAGACATCGGGCTGGATCGGCAGTTCGCGCCCGCTACGCTCCACCAGCACCACGAGGATGATGCGGGCAGGGCGGCCGTAGTCGAAGATCTCGTTCATCGCCGCGCGGATGGTGCGCCCGGATTGCAGCACATCGTCGACCAGCAGGATGGTGCGATCCTCTACCTCAAAGGGCAGTTCGGAGGGGCGCACCTGGGGGTGCATGCCGATGCGCGAGAAATCGTCGCGATAAAAGCTGATATCCAGGCTGCCCAGCGGTGTGCTTAGCCCCAGTTGGCGGTGTAGCTCGCGTGCCACCCAGGCGCCGCCGGTGTGGATCCCCAGCATCGCCGCCTGTTCGAGTTCCTGTTGCCCGAGCAGCTCGCGTAGCTGCCCGCTCATCTGCTCCAGCAGGGCGGGTATATCGTGTGGTGTGTTGTCGTTCATGCTTGCCCTGTCTTGAGGGAGTTCTGTTGTTGCTCGCTCAGCCAGCTCTCCAGGATCAGGCGGGCGGCCACCCTGTCCACCTCGCCCTTGTCGTGTTGGCGCTTGCCGGCGAGCTGCTGCTCGGCCTCGGCCGAGCTCAGCCGCTCGTCGATGTGGAATACCGGCAGATTGTACCTGCCGTGCAGCCGATTACCAAAGCGTCTGGCCAGGCGGCTAACCTCGTGGTCTGTGCCATCGAGGTTGAGTGGCAGGCCGACCACCAGGGCGTCCGGTTGCCACTGCTCGATCAGGCCGGTGATCGCCTCCCAGTCCGGCGCGCCGTTGCGGTTGTTGAGGGTGACCAATTCGCGGGCGGTAGCGGTCAACTCCTGGCCGACGGCTACGCCAATGCGTTTGCTGCCGAAGTCGAAGCCCAGTACCAGCCGGGGTTTCATGCGTGGCCGATCTCGCTGGAAAGGCGCCCCAGATCCACCCCCAACAGGGCAGCGGCGGCCTGCCAGCGATCCTCCAGCGGGGTATCAAACAGAATGCCGATGTCTGCAGGTCCGCTAAGCCAGGCGTTCTGTGCCATTTCCTCTTCCAGTTGCCCGGCCCCCCAGCCTGCGTAGCCGAGGCTGATCAGGGCGCGACGTGGCCCTTCCTGATAGGCGATGGCGGAGAGGATATCCAGTGAGGTGGTCAGCGCCAGTTCGTCGCTGATCACCAGGCTGGTCTCCCAGGCCCCGGCGGGGGTATGCAGTACAAAGCCGTGTTCACGCTTGACCGGGCCGCCATCGTGGATGGGCAGGGTGGTATCCAGGCTATTGCTGGGGACGATCTTCATCTGTTCAAGCACCTCACCGATGGTGAGCGGCAGGGTGCGATTGATGATGATCCCCATCGCCCCCTCTTCGTTGTGTTCGCAGATGTAGGTCACGGTGTGATGGAAATGGGGATCGGCCAGCGCGGGCATGGCGATCAGGAAGTGGTTGGCCAGGCTGTGGAATTTACTCATGCTGACAGTATAAGAGGGGAGGGATGGGTGAGGGAAGGGAAAAGGGCATAAAAGCGTCGACTTAGGTGTATTGCTCAGTGGGTGGCCAGACGGTCCCCGGAGGTGAACTGCCAGACGCGGGTGATATGCAGGATATCGATCTCCTCGCGCATTTCCGCTGAGAAGGGGGCGTAGGGGGCGGCCATCTCGACGATACGCTTGGCACCCTCATCCAGTGCATTGTGGCCGGAGGAGCGCAGCACTTCGACATTGGCCAGGCTGCCATCGGGACGAATCGAAACCAGCAGCAACAACGCGCCGCTGAGATTCTGGCGCCGTGCATCATCAGGGTAGTTGAGGTTGCCGATGCGCTCTACCTTCTGGCGCCAGGCGTCCTGGTAGGTGGCGTAGATCGACTCGCGGGTGTTGGCCGAGATGGTGCGCTCGCGTGGCATTTGCGCGTAGGCCTGCTGGCGCTGGCGGATCTCGGCGGCGAGACGGGCGATCTCGCGACTGCGCTGCATCAATTCGGCGGCGGTGGGGGCTGGCTGGTCCGGCTGCTGGGTCTCAGGCTCGGCCTGCTCGATACGTTGTGTCTGCTCCAGCTCGGTGGTCATCACCTCGCGCTCGGGTTGTGCCGGGACGGGAGGGGGGGCGCTGAGGGGGCGTTCCTCGGGGGCATCACCCTGTTGGTCTCGTTGCTGCAATGCCATTTCGGGGCTGGAGGGGCGCAGTTGCTCCTCCACCTGACCGCCACCGCGCTGGCTGACCTGGGCGAGGTAGTCGGCATCATCCGGCTCCTCTTCACTCTTGCTGTGCACCAGGATGATCTCCATGGAGTCGGGCAGTTCGCGTGGGCTGAACAGGTCCATCTCGAAGCCAATACCCAGGATCACCAGCAGGTGCAGGGCAATGGCGATGAACAGGGTCAGGCCGAGGCGATCAGCATCGGAGACGCGTTGTGGTGAGGCGATCGTGGTCACTACTCAGGTTGTCCGTATGGCGGTATCGGGGGATTATACCCTATGCCCTGGGGTCTGGGTTGCGCTCGGCAAGCGCCGCGCCGCGGGGGGATGGGCTGTGTCATGTTGGCAAGCGGCTTCATGGCTTATCCAGGTGCCGGGCAATCGCCTCGATCAGCTGGCCACCGATATCCAGTCCGTACTGTTTGTCCAGCTCGCGTATGCAGGTGGGGCTGGTGACGTTGATCTCGGTAAGGTAATCGCCGATCACGTCGATGCCGACGAATATCAGCCCCTTTTCGCGTAATTTGGGTGCCAGTTCGTGGCAGATCCAGTAGTCTCGCTCGCTGAGGGGGACTCCCTGCCCACGTCCACCCGCCGCCAGGTTGCCGCGCAGCTCGCCCTGCGCGGGGATCCTGGCCAGCGCGTATGGGACGGGCTCGCCGTCGATCAGCAGGATACGCTTGTCCCCGGCGCTGATCTCGGGCACAAAGCGCTGTGCCATGGCATAGCGGCGACCGTGGTCGGTGAGGGTCTCGATGATCACGCTGGTGTTGGGGTCGCCCTGTTCGAGCTTGAAGATCGAGGCCCCCCCCATTCCCTCCAGGGGTTTGAGAATTATCTGGTGGTGCTGTGCGATAAACTGGCGGATCTCGTTGCTGCAACGGGTGACCAGGGTGGGCGGGGCGCATTGGGGAAAGTGGCTAGTGAAGACCTTTTCATTGGCGTCGCGCAAGCTGGCGGGGCGGTTGACCACCAAGGTACCACGCTGCTGTGCCAGTTCGAGCATGTAGGTGGCGTAGATGAATTCCATGTCAAAAGGCGGGTCTTTGCGCATCAGCAGGGTATCGAGATGATACAGTGGCCGTTGCTCGGCCTCACCCAGGCTAAACCAGTGCTCGGGATCGGCATAGACCTGCAGCGGGCGCATGCGCGCCAGGGGCTCGCCATCATGGAGAGAGAGGTCGCTCATTTCCATGTACCAGAGCGTCCACCCCCGTTGTTGCGCCGCCAGCAGCATCGCCAGGGTACTGTCCTTGTGGTAGTGAATGGACTGGATGGGATCCATGATCACGCCAAGGGATACGCTCATAGCTCTACCTATGTGATTGGTAATAGGTGAATTCTGCGATGAAGAGGCCGGGATTGCAATCGAGGACTCATTGCGGGTTTATGTCGTGAGAATTCACATAAATACCATCGGGTTATGGATTGAATTTAAAGAATATGGTAAATAGTTGCCAGCGATGGTGTCGCGCCACAGCGTATTCGTGGTGTGCAAACATATTGCCATTCTGCCAGTGGCAAGGCAGGATGGTAGCAATAATCTCGGCACAGGGCGGGAAAGGGCAGTAGCACTGCGCCCGGGTGTCATGGTCAAGAACAGCAATATTACGGAGTCGGGGGAAGCGTGACTAGCGAAGCGGCAGCAGGCATGCAGGGCCTAAAAGTCATGGTGATTGACGACAGTAAGACGATTCGGCGCACCGCTGAAACCTTGCTGAAGAAGGAAGGCTGTGAGGTGATCACTGCCAACGATGGGTTCGAGGCACTTTCTAAGATCGCCGACCATAATCCGCAAATCATCTTCGTAGATATCATGATGCCCAGGCTGGACGGCTACCAGACCTGTGCCCTCATCAAGCATAACCAGAAGTTCAAAAATACCCCGGTCATTATGCTCTCCAGCAAAGACGGCCTGTTCGATCGTGCGCGAGGTCGTATCGTTGGTTCCGAGCAGTATCTGACCAAACCCTTTACCAAAGAGGAGTTGCTCGGCGCGATTGAGCAACATGCCTTGAAAAATGCATCTTAAATATTTCGCCCTGGCCCAAAGCAGCTAAGGCCACGGCCCGTTGAATAGAATCTTGTCTTTTGTAGGAGTATATGTATGGCGCAGATCTTGATCGTGGATGATTCCCCAACAGAGATCCATGTACTGTCAACCATTCTTGAAAAGCTGGGCCATAGCGTCATTACCGCCAGCAATGGTGAGGAAGGTGTCGCCAAGGCCAAGGCGGAAAAGCCCGAACTCATCCTGATGGATGTGGTAATGCCCGGTATGAACGGTTTCCAGGCAACCCGTCAGTTGTCCCGGGATGATGAAACATCCCATATCCCTATCATCATTGTTACCACCAAGGATCAGGAGACTGATCGGGTGTGGGGTCTGCGTCAGGGTGCCAAGGATTATCTGACCAAGCCGGTAGAAGAAAGCATGCTGGTGGATAAGGTCAACGCACTGATCGCCGGTTAACCCAGGGAGTCTACGCGCGTGACACAACTACCGGCCAGCCCGCTGCAGCTGTTACAGGAATTGGATCGGCGTAGCCGTATGCACGCCCAACCGCTGCCTCAGCAGTTGGAGGTTAAGGTCACTTGGGATGGTGTCGGCTTCCGTCTGGGCGAGTACCAACTTGTGGCCGAAATGAGCCAGGTTAAGGAGATCCTTACCCACGTCAGCCTGAGTCGTCTGCCTGGGGTCAAACCTTGGGTTAAGGGGGTGGCCAATGTGCGCGGGAATCTGCTGCCGATCCTCGATCTGAGTGGTCTGGTGCTCGATGAGACATCACGCATGACCCGGCGCTCGCGTGTACTGGTGCTTCAGCACCGCGGGGTGCATGCCGGCTTGGTGGTCGACGAGGTGCTGGGCATGCGCCACTTCCTGGAGGAAGAGTTGAGTGAGAGCGTCGAGCGGTTGCCGTCGACGATGCAAAAATATGCCAGTGGCATCTACCGCCAAGGGGGCGACAGCTGGGGAGTTTTGGATATCCACCGCCTGTCGGAGATGCCGGAGTTTATGGCCGCCGCCGCCTAGGCTGGGGCGATTAGGTATGCGACCGCCAAAGGGCGCAAACAATAATTCAGGAATTCACGGAAACGCTTTGGGAGCAAAATGAGATGAAGTTGCCGTTGATGTCAAAAATACGAGCAAAGGGTAAGGGCGGCAGTAAAGGTGGGGCAGCCGGGGGCGAAGCTGCCAGCAAGGGCTTGGCCATCTATGTTGTATTGCTGCTAAGTGCCCTCTTGGCGATGGCGATTGTCTATACCATCGTAGCTATCCAGAATAACAACGACGCGCAATATCTCGGCCTGGTGGGGGAGCAGCGAGTCCTTTCCCAGCAGATCTCCAAGTATGCGGGCCAGGCGAGCCAGGGCTCCCCGGCCACCTTCGACCAACTGCGCCGCTACCGCGATGAGTTTGCCCATAATCTTCAGCTCTTGCAGGCGGGTGACCCCGAGACCGGCATGCCCGCCGCAAGCTCCGATGAAGTACTGCGCACACTGAATGAGACCAGCCGCCAGTGGCGCCGCTATAACCAGGATACCCAGGTGATCATTGAGGCACGCTCAGTGGTTATCGCGCTGCGCGAGATCGTGCGCATGATCAACGAGAATTCCGCTCAATTGCTGGCCCTCACCGATGAGGTGGCCACCTTGATGGCACAAAAGGGGGGCAGTGCCGATCAGGTCTATATCGCCAGCCGTCAGTTGATGCTCAGTCAGCGGATTATCAATAATGTTAACCGCGTGCTCGAAGGCGGCGAAGGGGCGGTAACCGCCGCCGACCGCTTTGGTCGTGATGCCGCGCTGTATGGGCGGGTACTCAACGGCCTGATGGAAGGTGACCGGGCGATGGATATCCGTCGGGTTACCGACCGTGAGATTGTCGAGAAGCTGGAGGATGTGAGCGAGCTGTTCGATATGCTCGGCCGCCAGGTGGGCGGGATCCTTGAGCGCAGCCCAGAGATGTTCCTGGTCTCTGAGGCGGTACAAAATATCCTGAACGACTCCGATACCCTGCTGGAAAACCTCAACGAGCTGGAAGTGGCCTATCAACAGGAGGTCGATTCCCGTGTGGTCACCGCGATGCTGGGTAATCTCTTCGCCCTGTTGGCGGTATTCCTGCTGCTCTTGCTGGGCTGGCGCCTGCGCAAGGATGGCGATGCCCGACTGCGTGCTACTGAGGCACTGCGTGAGCGCACCGAGGAGCAGAATCGCCGCAGCCAGCAGGCGATCATGCGCCTGCTCGATGAAATGGGTGACCTGGCTGACGGTGACTTGACCGTAAACGCGACAGTTACCGAGGACATCACCGGGGCGATCGCCGACTCGATGAACTATACCATTGAGGCGCTGCGTAGCCTGGTTACCGCGATCAACGAAACCGCTACCCAGGTAACCAACGCGGCAGAGACCACCCAGGCCACGGCGACCCACCTGGCCGAGGCGAGTGAACATCAGGCCCAACAGATCGCCTCGGCGAGTGCGGCGGTTAACGAGATGGCGGCCTCCATCGAAGGGGTATCACGCAACGCAGACCAGTTGGCCGAAGAGTCCGAGCGCTCGGTACAGATCGCCAAGAAGGGTGCCGAGGCGGTACAGAACACCATCCGCGGGATGGATAGCATCCGCGAGCAGATCCAGGAGACCTCGAAGCGTATTAAACGTCTGGGTGAGAGCTCCCAGGAGATCGGGGATATCGTCGAGCTGATTAACGACATCGCCGAGCAGACCAACATCCTGGCATTGAACGCGGCGATCCAGGCGGCCATGGCCGGTGAGGCCGGGCGCGGCTTCGCGGTGGTTGCGGATGAGGTGACCCGCCTGGCGGAACGCTCCTCCGACGCGACCAAGCAGATCGAAGCCCTGGTAAAGACCATCCAGACAGATACCAACGAGGCGGTCATCTCGATGGAGCAGAGTACCTCCGGGGTAGTCGCCGGGGCACGTCTGGCCGAGGATGCCGGTTCTGCACTGGGTGAGATCGAGCACGTGGCGGCCAACCTGGCTGAATTGGTACAGAGCATTACCAACGCCACCCGCCAACAGGCCGGTGCGGCAGCAAATATCTCCGACACCATGAACATCATCCAGGAGATCACCACTCAGACCTCGGAGGGTACCAGTCAAACGGCATCCTCCATCGGTAACCTGGCTGGGCTGGCCAGCGACCTGAAACGCTCGGTATCCGGCTTCAAGCTGCCAGGGTAAGACTGCGAAGGGAATGGAATAGTGCAATGTCTCACCGGGAGGTCAATGCCGCCATGTGGGACAGATACTGGCAGGTGAAGGAGTAGAAGGCACATTTATGCAGATGGCCGAACAGTTTGATATCAGTACCCTCGCATGGGTCAAGGGTGAGATCGATGAAACCCTTAAGCAGGCGCGTATTGCGCTGGAGAGCTATGTCGAGGATACCGAACAGCAGGATACGCTGAAGGCGTGTATTGACTACATCCATCAGGTAAACGGTACGCTGCAGGTCGTTGAGTTGACCGGCGCGGCCATGTTTGCCGGTGAAATGGAGCAGTTTGCCGCCGCGATGCTTGGTGACAGCCTCAGTGATGCTGAGGCTGGGCACGAATTGCTGATGCGCGCCATCCTGCAGTTACCGGACTACCTGGAAAGCCTGCTTGAGGGCAAGGGGGATAATCCGGCGGTCCTGGTGCCCCTGCTTAATGAGATGCGTCAACTGCGCGGTGAACAAGCGCTTGATGGCGCAAGCTTCTTTCGCCCCAATCTTCATGTAACCCCGCCCCATGCCGCCGGACCGCGTCCTTCGGCGACGGCGCAGCAAGCGGCGCTCAAGCTCCACCGTTTTTACCAAACCAGCCTGGCCAAGCTGCTCAGAGATAAGGAAGTAGACAGCAGCCTGGCGATGCTTGCCAAGTTGCTCGAACGCCTTTATGCCTGTGCTGAGCAGGCGGTTTGGCGACGCCTGCTCTGGGTGGGTGCTGCCTTGGTGGAGGGCCTGCAGGATAAGAGTATCGAGCTGAGCCGCGACAACAAGTTGCTGTTGGGCAAGCTGGAGCAGCAGCTCAAACGGGTTGCGGACTCTGGGGAGCCCGTCGAACAGGACGAAGCGCTAGCCACTTTACTGCAAAAGATGCTCTATCAACTGGCCGTGAATGCCGCCGCTGGCAAGCGCGCCGCAACGGTGCGCCTCGCCTTTGAACTTGACCGCCAACTGCCCGGTGGTGAGGTTGGGCTGGGCGGGGTCAACTCCGAGCTCAAGGCGACGGTGTCGGCTGACATCATGGAAGAGCTGTCACGTATCAAGGATGTCTTTGACATCTTTGTGCGCAGCGATCGCACTAGTTCGGCCTCACTTGAACCCATGGCGCAAAGCCTTAACAGCATGGCTGACACCCTTGGCCTGCTGCAGGAAGAGTCGCTACGCCAGACCTTGCTAGAACAGCAGCAGGTTGTTCAGCAATTACTCGATGGTGCGGCAGAGCCCACCGATAACACCCTAATGGGGATCGCCGGTGCGATCCTGGCTGTGGAGTCTGCCCTGAGTGATTGGGGGAGCAGTGCCCCGGTGGTTCTGGCCGATGCCCATGAGGAGCAGATCACAGGCACGGAAAGTACTCCTCAGGCCGAGGCAGAGCATCAGCGCGTTACACGTCAGGTGATGCGCGAGGCCAAAGAAGATCTGATCCGCGTCCGCGAGGGGGTGAGTGCCTTCCTTGATAAACCCCAAGAACGGGCCATCCTTGAGCCCCTGCCTGGGCTGCTGCACATGATTATCGGCAGCCTGACGCTGCTTTCCTATAAACGCGTCGCCCAGGTGCTCACCTCATGCCGTGGTTTCATTGAGCAGGAGCTGATAACCGGCGAGCAGCTACCCGAAGCCGAGAAGCTTGACTCCCTGGCCGACGCGATAATGAGTGTTGAGTACTACCTGGAGGCATTCATTCATAGTCGTGTGCATCCGGGTTCCGTGCTGGATGTGGCCGAAGAGGCGGTGGCCTCATTGGGCTACCCGATTGGTTTGTTGCAGGAGCCTGCGGAATACGTCGATGAAGACGATAGCCCAGCATTGGGCGGGATCGAGGTTGAGGAGGATGTCGATACCTCCGCCACAGAAGTGCTCACCGCCAGTGAGCCACTGGATGAGGAAGCACTGGCCGATAGCGAAGATATTGGCGTTATGGTCGGGGAGCAGGATGATGACTCCTCGCGCGATATTGAATTGTTGTCGGCACCGGACACGCAGCCTGAGCTAGAGGCCGTGCCCGAGGCGCAGGCCGCGTCGGAAGCCGGGGCCGAGCTCGAAGCCATGGCTGAGCCTGAAGCCGCGGCCGAGCTCGAAGCAATGGCCGAGCCTGAAGCGATGGCCGAGCCTGAAGCGATGGCCGAGCCTGAAGCAATGGCCGAGCCTGAAGCAATGGCCGAGCCTGAAGCGGCGGCCGAGCCTGAAGCCGAGCCCGAGCCGGAGACCGGGAGCGCGCTTGAGGGGGATGCCCAGCCTCAAGCGGATAAGACAAGCAGCACGGCAACGCAAAGCGAGGCCACCCCGCCAGTTCTCAATACACCGGTAGACGAAGTCGATGAAGAGATCCTGGAGATCTTCATCGAGGAGGCCGAGGAGGAATTGGCCAGCATCGGTGAGATGCTGCCCAGGTGGAGTGCGAACAGTGGCGATGACGAGAGCCTCAAGACACTGCGCCGCAGCTTCCACACCCTCAAGGGCAGCGGTCGCCTGGTCGGGGCATTGGAGATTGGCGAGTTTGCCTGGGCTTTTGAGAACATGCTCAACCGGGTGATCGATGGCAACCTCAAGACCAACGCCACCCTGTTCGATCTGCTAGAACAGGCCCGTGAGGTCATTCCTGCCCTGATTGAGGGCTTCCGCAGCGGTGGCGCACCGAACGCCGACGCCGAAATGTTGCGCCAGATGGCCACCGAGATCGCGCAGCCTGGCGGCATCAAGGTTGAAGCCAGTGCGCCTGCTGCACCAGGCAGGCCCGCCGCTGCCGAGCAGCCACTGGATATCGCGTCAGAGGAGCCGCTGGCCGAGGTCGAGCCAAATGAGGAAGAAGAGGACGAGGCGCAAGCCGAGATCCCCGACTTGGACCCCGTCTTGCTGGATATCTACAGCAAAGAGAGCGAAAGCCATTTGGCGCAGCTCGATGAGTTTATCGCGCTCTATCTTTCTGGTGGCAGCCACAAGGTCAGTGAACCGCTGGTGCGCGCCCTGCATACCCTCAAGGGAAGCTCACGCATGGCCGGTGTTATGCCGGTGGCGGATGTCTGTGCCTGGCTGGAGAAGTATTGCAAGACACTGCAGGCGATCCACGAAACCGTTAGTGAGAAAGGTCTTGAGGCACTGAGTGTCTGTCGTGACTACACCCGCGAGATGATGGGTTATCTGGCCGACCGCAGCCTGGCGCAGCCGGATGTGAGCCAAGCCTTGAACCTCGCAGAAGCGGTCTACAACGAGGTTCAGCACCTGGAGGAGATCGCCAACCAGCGGCCGGAGTACGGTCTGGCGGGCGTGGAAGAAGCCGAGGAGGCGGCACCGCCAGCGCAGGTAGAGGTCACAGCAGAAGAAGGATTACAGCAAGACGAACAGACACCAGAACAGGATGAGTCAAGCTGGACATTCGAGCTGCTGGACGAAGATGGCGAGGACGACTGGGCCGAGGCCGAGTCGCCGGGTGCTGAGGTGGTGGCCGCTGAGCCGGTGCATGTTCAGGCCCCGGAGGCGCCAGCGACCGATGGCCTGATGCTGGATGATGACTACGATGAGGACCTGCTGGAGATCTTCCTGGAAGAGGGCGTAGAGATCCTGGATGCCAGTGAAGAGACCTTGCAGGCCTGGGTGAATAATCCGGGTGACCAGTCATTGGTGCATGCCCTGCAACGGCAATTGCATACCCTCAAGGGGGGGGCGCGCATGGCCGAGATCAAGCCGATCGGTGATCTGAGCCATAGTCTGGAGACCACCTTTGAGGCGGTGAACGATGGCCTGATCGAGCGCAGCACGCGGATGATGGACCTGCTGCAGTTGGCACACGACCGTTTAGTGGTGATGCTGGAGCAGGTACGCAATCGTCAGCCGATGACCACCGGCGATGACCTGATCCGCCAGATCGATGCCCTTGCCAGTGGTGAGGAACTGATGGCGGCCGACAGCCAGCCGCCTGCCGTGGAAAGCGAGTCGGCAACGGCGCAGGAGGCAGCGGTCAGCGACAGTAACCCGGTCGACGATGCGATGGCATTCTTTGCTGATGAGGTGAAGCCGCCGAGCGAGCCGCAGACCGCTGCGGCGGTAGAGCAGCAGGTGCCCACCAGCAGCTTGAGCAGTGCGGTCGACGACCTGCAATACGCCCTGAGCAATTGGCAGCTGGATGCCGATGATCAAGGGTTGTTCGATACCTTGCTGTCTGCTGGTGAAGCGTTGCTGGCCGCTTGTGAGCAACAGCAGCAAGCCGAGCTGGTTGATATCGCCGCGGTGTTGCAGACGCTGATCGCGGCCATCGGTGATGGCTATGTGCCGGTATCGAGCAAGGCTAACGACCTTATCTCTTTGGCGCTTGAGCGGATGCGCCTGATCATTGGTCAGGTGGCAAACCAGGAAGAAAAGGCAAACGGTCAGTTTGTCATTGCCGATATCCAGGATCTGATCCAGATGTCCAAGGCCCAGCAGGGCCTGGTTCCCGCCGCGCCACCGGAAGACGAGACCGCCCCGACCCAAGAGCCAGTTGATGACAAGGCTGCAGCTGCGGCTGATGCGCAGGCAAAGCCGGAAGAAAAGGCCCCTGCGACCACAGCGAAACCGTCGGAAAAGTTGGATCAGGCGGCTAACAAGCGCCACGCACCACGCATCCAGCATGAGATGGTGCGCGTGCGCGCCGACCTGCTCGATGAGTTGGTTAATCACGCCGGTGAGGTCAGTATCTACCGTTCGCGCGTCGAACAGCAGATCGCTACCTTCCGCAGCAACATCGGTGAGATGGACCAAACCATCGCCCGCCTGCGTGAGCAGGTGCGCAAGTTTGACATCGAGAACGAGGCGCAGATCGAATCCAGCCGTGAAGAGGCGCAGAAGGCCGGTTATGAGGACTTCGACCCGCTGGAGTTCGACCGCTTCACCAATATGCAGCAACTCTCCCGCTCAATGATGGAGAGCTTGAGTGACTTGCTCAGCATCGAGGATATGCTCACTGGTCTGACCCGTGAGACCGAGACCTTGCTGTTGCAGCAGTCGCGAGTGAACAGTGAACTACAAGAAAGCCTGACCCACACACGCATGGTGCCGCTGGTAGAAAACGCCCCGCGTCTGCGTCGTGTGGTGCGCCAAACCGCTGCCGAACTGGGCAAGCGTGCCAGTCTGGACTTCGACGGGGTTGAGGTTGAGCTGGATCGCAACGTGGTTGAGCGCCTTATGGCACCACTGGAGCACATGCTACGCAACTCACTCGCCCACGGTATCGAAGATCGTCAAACCCGTGCGCAGGCGGGCAAGGATGAAGAGGGCCACATCCGTATCGCCCTCTCCCGCGAGGGTTCGGAGATCGTGGTGCGGGTCAGTGATGATGGTGCCGGGATCCATATCGACGCGGTGCGCAAGAAGGCGATCGAGCGTGGCTTGATGAAGCCCAATGCCAAGCTGTCGGATCGCGACATCGCCCGCTTCATCCTCCAGTCCGGTTTCTCCACAGCCGACTCACTCAGCCAGATCTCTGGTCGCGGTGTCGGTATGGATGTGGTTGGCAGTGAGATCAAGCAGCTCGGTGGTGTACTGGATATTGATTCAACGCCAGGTAAGGGGACCACCTTTACCATCCGACTACCGCTGACCCTCTCGGTCAGTCGTGCCCTGTTGGTGCAGGTGGCTGAGGATAGTTATGCGATTCCGTTGATGGGGATCCGCAGCATCGAGCGGATCAGCGGGACTGAACTGGAAAACCTGCTCGCCAGTGAAAACCCGACCTACCAGTGGCTGGGCGATGATTATCAGCTGATGCACCTGACCCATGTCCTTGGTATGGGGCAGGGGGTGATCCACAGTGAAAGCGGTAAGCAGGCCCTACTGCTTGCCTCAAGTGGTGAACAGCGTATCGCCCTGGCGGTGGATAGCCTCCTCGGCAGTCGTGAAGTGGTGGTGAAATCGCTTGGGCCACTGCTCAGTCAGCTCAACGACCTGGCCGGTGCGACCATCCTAGCGGATGGTAGCGTGGCACCCATTCTGGATATGCCCTCCCTGATCCGCCGTGGTCTGGCGGCGCAGGAGGGGCCGGAGCAGTTGCTCGATGGCGGCGCGGCAGAAGAGCGCGAACCGGTGGTGATGGTCGTGGACGATTCCATTACCGTGCGCAAGGTCACCGAGCGGTTGCTGACCCGTCACAACCTCAGCTGTGTCACGGCGAAGGATGGTGTGGATGCACTTACCCTATTGGAAGAGGTGGTGCCGGATGTGATGTTGCTGGATATCGAGATGCCGCGCATGGATGGCTTCGAGTTAGCCACGCATATGCGCAACTCAGACAAATACAAGGATGTACCGATCATCATGATCACCTCGCGTACCGGCGACAAACATCGCCAGCGTGCGATGGATATCGGCGTCAATGCCTATATGGGTAAACCCTATACCGAGGTGGATCTGATGGAGAATATCGAGCAGTTGATCGGTAAGCATTGATTTACTGTGTTGTAATTGAGGTGGGTGGAGACAGGTTATGAGTCAGGTTGCGAGCGAGTCTGCGGGTGCTGAAAGCGAGTTGTCGCAGTCCAAGGTGCGTTGTCTTGCCATGACCTTGCCGTCAGGGCTGGATATGTTGCTACCCAATACCATCGTGGCGGAGGTGATTGACTTTCGCCCCCTGGAGGAAATGGATGGACTACCGGCATGGGTAGAGGGAATGCTGTCCTGGCGTGGACGCAGTGTGCCACTGGTCTCTCTTGAACGCTTATTGTCTCAGGAATCTGGCCAGCGCGATGACACGCAGCGCCGTTATGTCATCCTCAACACACTGAATGGCAATCGACGGGTACCGTTCATTGCGACGGCCATCATGGGGATCCCGCACCTGGTGCTCGCTGGCGAGAGCGAACTGCAATACGATGATGGCGGCGATAATGAGCCGGTCGTGTTGGCGCGGGTGCGCTATCTGGATGAACCCGTGGTGGTGCCCAACCTTGATGTGTTGGAAAAGATGCTGGAACATTTAGGTGTAAGCGCTGCATGATGGGCTTATGCCAGGGGAGATGAGAGTGAGAGTAATGCATAGAGTAAACAGCTTGGCAGCTAGGGCAGCAGCGGTGCTGTTGTTGGGTACGGCGGTATTTGGTGCGCAAGCACAAACCCTGCAGGATGAGCGCGAACAGCTTATCGATGCGATCAATGAGGTGCTGCAGGATCCCGAGCGCAAGCAGGAGGCCATCCGCGCAGGTCAGGATCGCTCCTTGCTGTGCGCCAGCTGTCACGGGGTGGACGGTAATAGCGTAAAATCGGATATGCCAAACCTGGCCGAGCAGACACCGGCCTACCTGGTAGAGCAAATGATCCACTTTGCCGATGGCACAAGGCGAAATTTCGTGATGCAAGCGCTGACCCGGGAGTTTAGCTTCGAGGACAAGGTAAACCTGGCGGTCTATTATACCTCTCAGCCGCTTAAGCCCATCGAGTATGAACAGGCCCGCGTGAGCCGGGGCGAATCACTCTACATGCAAAGCTGTGTGCGTTGCCATGGTGAGACTGGGCGTGGCGAATTGGGTTACGCGCGGCTGGCAGGGCAGCAGATCGCCTATGTGGAGCTTACCTTGAAGCGCTATCGGGCCAACGCCAACCGCACGGGTGACCCGGAAGATCGTCGCCGCTCTGACACCAGTATGGAGCAGGTGACGGCTTCCTTGAGCGATGCCGACATCAGCAATGTGGCGCACTTTATCGCGCAGATGCGTTAGCCCAGATCGCCCCAGCGCGATTGCAGGATGGCGATGGCGGTCAGGGCGGCGGTCTCGGTACGCAATACCCGCGGGCCGAGGCGTACGCCCTGGTAGCCACGGGTTGAGGCAAGGGTTCGTTCGCTGCCTGACAACCCCCCCTCCGGTCCAATCAGCAGGGTCAGCGCCGTGGCTGGGCTTAGGCCTTCAAGGCCAGTCTCTGCCCGGTGATCAAGCAGTAACCCTACCCCATCCACAGAGGATGCGAGCCAATCGTCCAGGCTTTGCCAGGGCAATAATTGCGCAATGGTGTTGCGTCCGCATTGCTCGCAGGCACTGATAATCACCCCTTGCCAATGGGCCATCTTTTTTTCGCGTCGTTCACCTTTGAGGTTGACGACTGAGCGCTCGGTATCAAGGGGCACGATATGTGTGACCCCCAACTCCACGGCCTTTTGCAGGGTGTAGTCCATCCGCTCGCCCTTGGAGACGCCCTGGGCCAGGGTGATGGATAGCGGCGACTCACTGTCGCGCGCCACGAATCCAAGCAATTTCGCACGCACATGGCGCCTGCTGCTCTCCACCAGGCAGGCGGTATATTCGCCACCCAAGCCGTCAAACAGGATCAGCTCGGCCCCTACCCCCAGACGTAATACCCGCCCCACGTGCTGCGCGGCCTGTTCGCTGAGTTGTACCTCCCGGCTTCCCTGTAAGGGCTCTGGGTGATAGATGCGTGGAATACGGGCCATGTGCGTACCGCTAGAGCCCCAGGTTGGTCCAAACGATGCGGGTCGGTTCGGTCTGATTCATGGTATAGAAGTGCAGACCGGGGGCTCCGGCTTCAAGCAGGCGACGGCACAATTCGCTGGTGACATCCAGGCCAAAGGCGCGCAGTGAGCGGGTGTCCTCACCATAGGCCTCCAGGCGCAGGCGCAGCCAGCGCGGGATCTCCGCGCCGCACATCGCCGAGAAGCGCGCCAGTTGCTTGATGTTGGTGATCGGCATGATCCCTGGCACGATGGGGATCGCTACCTCGCGTTTTTCACACTCTTCAATAAAGCGCAAATAGGCGTCTACGCTGTAGAAATACTGGGTGATCGCCGCGTTGGCCCCCGCCTCTACCTTGTGGGCAAAGTTATCCAGATCGGCCTCAGCACTGGGGGCCTGGGGGTGGAACTCAGGATAGGCTGCCACCTCGATGTGGAAGTGATCGCCGGTTTCGGCACGAATGAAGCTCACCAGCTCGTTGGCGTAAGTGAAGGCCCCGCCCTCACGCATACCCGAGGGCATGTCACCGCGCAGGGCCACGATGCGCTTGACGCCCATGGCTTGATACTGACTGAGCAGACTGCGGATCTCTTCCTCGCTGGAGCCGATACAGCTCAGGTGGGGGGCGGTATCCAGCCCGGCATCAAGCATGCTGCGCACGGTCTCGACGGTACCAGCCTGGGTGGAGCCACCGGCACCAAAGGTTACCGATACATAACGCGGCTTGAGTTTGGCCAGTTGCGCGCGGGTTTCGGCCAACTTGGCCTGCCCTTCATCGCTCTTGGGCGGGAAGAACTCGAGGGAAAACTGTTTGGGGTGTTGCTTTTGCGATTCCATAATAGATGCAGGTACGAGGTTCGAGGTGCGGGCTACGATAGTTGAATCGTACCCATGCCTCGTATCCCGTACCTCGTACCTCCGTTAGTAGCGATAATGCTCCGGCTTGTAGGGGCCTTCTGCCGGTACGTCGATGTACTCTGCCTGCTCCGGGGTGAGGGCGGTCAGGTTGGCGCCGATCTTTTTCAGATGCAGGCGGGCAACCTTCTCGTCCAACAGCTTGGGAAGCACGTAGACCTTGTTTTGGTAGTCATCACGCTTGGTGAAGAACTCGATCTGCGCCAGCACCTGGTTGGTGAACGAGGCGGACATCACGAAGCTGGGATGGCCGGTGGCACAGCCCAGGTTGACCAGGCGCCCCTCGGCCAGCAGGATGATGCGCTTGCCATCGGGGAAGATGATGTGATCCACCTGTGGCTTGATGTTCTCCCACTGGTATTGGCGCAGCGAGCCGACATTGATCTCGGAGTCGAAGTGGCCAATGTTGCAGACGATGGCCTGATCCTTCATCGCCACCATGTGATCGTGGTCGATGACATTCACGTTACCGGTGGTAGTGACAAAGATATCGCCCATTTTACAGGCCTCTTCCATGGTTACTACGCGGTAGCCTTCCATGGTGGCCTGCAGGGCGCAGATGGGATCGATCTCGGTGACCAGTGTGGTAGCACCCATGCCACGGAAGGCCTGGGCACAGCCCTTGCCCACGTCGCCATAGCCCAGCACCACGGCGATCTTGCCGGCGATCATCACGTCGGTGGCACGCTTGATGCCATCCAGCAGCGATTCACGACAGCCGTAGAGGTTGTCGAACTTGGATTTGGTCACCGAGTCGTTGACGTTCATCGCGGGGAACAGCAGGGAGCCGTCCTTTTCCATGTGGTAAAGGCGATGCACCCCGGTGGTGGTCTCCTCGGTCACGCCGCGGATCTCCTTGGCCATGCGGGTCCAGAAGGTCGGGTCTTTGGCCATGGTGCGCTTGAGTACGCCCAGCACCGCCACCCACTCTTCGTTATCACCGGCCTGCGGCTCGGGCACCGTCCCGTCCTTTTCGAACTCGACACCCTTGTGCAGCAGCAGGGTGGCGTCACCACCGTCATCAAGGAGCATGTTGGGGCCTTGGCCATCAGGCCAGGTAAAGGCCTGCTCGGTACACCACCAGTACTCTTCGATGGTTTCCCCCTTCCAGGCATAGACCGGGATCCCGGCAGCGGCCATCGCAGCGGCGGCATGATCCTGGGTGGAGAAGATATTACAGGAAACCCAGCGTACCTCGGCACCCAGGTCGATCAGGGTCTCGATCAGCACGGCGGTCTGGATGGTCATATGGAGGGAGCCGACGATGCGTGCCCCCTTGAGTGGTTTGCTGCTGCCAAACTCCTCGCGCAGGGCTATCAGCCCTGGCATCTCGGTTTCGGCAATGGCGATCTCCTTGCGGCCCCAATCGGCCAGGGAGATGTCGGCCACCTTGTAATCGGTAAATGCAGACATGGACTTCTCCTAGGTTACGTTGGAGCGCCGTTATCAGGTTGCTACCACCCCCCGAGCCTGACGGACAAGCCGCTGCAGCGCTCCTCGGGAGGTGGGGAAAATTATTCAACACAGAGTTCACAGAGAAAGATGTTGGATAATAGTCTGTTGTGGCAGGTTATCGATCTATCGCTAAGAGCCGTTAACAAGAAACTCTGTGTACTCTGTGTTGAAAGGTTTTAAAGTCCGGCCTCGCTGCGCAGCTGCTCGGCCTTGTCGGTGCGTTCCCAGGGCAGGTCCAGCTCTTCGCGGCCAAAGTGGCCGTAGGCGGCGGTGGGCTGGTAACGTGGCTTGAGCAGATCCAGCATGGTGGTGATGCCGTAGGGGCGCAGGTCGAAGTGTTCACGCACCAGTTCGATGATGCGCGTTTCGTCGACGTGGGCGGTGCCGAAGGTCTCGATACTCACCGAGGTGGGCTCAGCCACACCGATAGCGTAGGAGACCTGGATCTCGCAGCGTTCGGCAAGGCCGGCGGCGACGATGTTCTTGGCCACATAGCGACCGGCGTAGGCGGCGGAGCGGTCTACCTTGGAGGGGTCTTTGCCGGAGAAGGCGCCGCCGCCATGGCGCGCCATGCCGCCGTAGGTGTCGACGATGATCTTGCGCCCGGTCAGGCCGCAATCTCCCACCGGCCCACCGATGATGAACTGGCCGGTCGGGTTGATGTGAAACTTGGTGTCCTTGTTGAGCCAGTCGCTGGGCAGTACGTGCTGGATGATCACCTCCATCACCGCCTCGCGCAGGGTCTCCTGGCTGATGGACGGGTCGTGCTGTGTAGACAGTACCACCGCATCGATCCCCACCGGTTTGCCGTCAACATACTGGAAGGTCACCTGACTTTTTGCATCGGGACGCAGCCAGGAAAGCTCGCCGTTCTTGCGCACTTCGGCCTGGCGCTGAACCAGGCGGTGGGCAAAGGTGATCGGGGCGGGCATCAGCACATCGGTTTCATTGCTGGCGTAGCCAAACATCAGCCCCTGGTCACCGGCGCCCTGGTTTTCGCGGGATTCGCGATCCACGCCCATGGCAATGTCCGGTGACTGCTTGCCCAGGGCATTGAGCACCGCACAGCTGGCCCCGTCAAAGCCCACCTCAGAGCTGGTGTAGCCGATCCCATTGACCACCTCACGTACGATGTTTTCATAGTCGATATTGGCGTGGGTGGTGATCTCACCGGCCAGAACGACCATGCCGGTCTTGACCAAGGTCTCGCAGGCGACGCGGGCGTCTGGATCCTGCGCCAGGATCGCATCGAGGATCGCATCGGAGATCTGATCGGACATTTTGTCCGGATGGCCCTCGGAGACCGACTCGGAGGTGAACAAGTGGTTGTCTTTCATTGCTTTTGGAGATCCTTGACGGTTTGCTTGAATACTGGCGTAAACCATAACATCACGGTGAACTGCGCAGTATATACCAATTGGCGCGCTGATCCAGATTTGCAAGGGGATGAGCTGTCAGGGGCATCCCCCAAGGGGATTTTGCTGGTGTATAGGTTTAATTTATGTGTTTGAAATATAGCATAATTTCCCCTCCTGAGCGGATATTGGGCTTGCTCGGAGCAAAAAGATAGGTGAGAATCAGCCGTTCGATGATACCCGCAATAGCACGCTTGCTGACGCAGACCCCAGGGTATCGGGCATAAAAATACGCCATGTGGTGCTATCCCGATGGTCCTGTGAGGCTTCGTTAAGGACGGCGATAGACACTGCTCGATAACAAGACTGTCAGCGTTTTGGGGAATGAATTTAATACAACCAGCTGCGACGCCGAGTGAGCAGGCCTTCGGTAGAAGGGTGACTCCCCCGACGGCTGCAATGCACTTGATTTTTTATTTATTGTTCTAAGGAGATTTACATGCCAAGCCGTAAAGATCTAGCCAACGCCATCCGTGCCCTGAGCATGGATGCGGTACAGAAGGCCAAGTCCGGCCATCCCGGTGCACCTATGGGTATGGCCGACATCGCCGAAGTGCTGTGGAATGGCCACATGAAGCACAACCCGGCCAACCCACAGTGGTATGACCGCGACCGCTTCATCCTCTCCAACGGCCATGGCTCGATGCTGATCTACTCGCTGTTGCACCTGACCGGCTACGAGCTGAGCATGGACGACCTGAAAAACTTCCGTCAGCTGCACTCCAAGACCCCAGGTCACCCGGAGTACGGTTACGCACCCGGTATCGAAACCACCACCGGCCCACTGGGGCAGGGGATCAGCAACGGCGTGGGCATGGCCCTGGCCGAGCGTACCCTCGCCGCCCAGTTCAATCGTGACGGTCACCACATTGTGGATCATTACACCTACGTCTTCCTGGGCGATGGCTGCATGATGGAAGGGGTTTCCCACGAGGCCTGTGCGCTCGCTGGTACCCTGGGTCTGGGCAAGCTGGTGGCCTTCTGGGACGATAATGGCATCAGCATCGATGGCCACACCGACAACTGGTTTGACGAAGACGTGGCCAAGCGCTTCGAGGCCTATGGCTGGCACGTAATCCGTGATGTAGACGGGCATAACGCCGAGGCCATCGACAAGGCCATCCATGAAGCCAAGTCGGTTAACAACAAGCCCACCCTGGTTTGTTGCAAGACCGTTATCGGTTACGGCTCTCCCAACCTGTGCGGCAGCCACGATTGCCACGGTGCCCCGCTGGGTGACGACGAAATCAAGGCTACCCGTGAAAACCTGGGCTGGCCGCACGACCCGTTCGTGATCCCGGAAGATGTCTATGCCGGTTGGGATGCCAAGGCCAAGGGTGCCGAGGTCGAGAAGAGCTGGGCGGAGAAGTTTGAAGCCTACAAGGCCGCCTTCCCCAAGGAAGCCGCGGAGTTTGAGCGCCGCATGAAGGGCGAACTGGCCGCCAACTGGAAGGAGACCGCCGAGTCCTTCATCAAGGCCTGTAATGAAAAGGGCGACAACCCGGCTACCCGCAAGGCCTCACAGAACAGCATCGAAGCCTATGCCAAGGCGCTGCCGGAATTCCTGGGCGGCTCTGCCGACCTGTCCCCCTCCAACCTGACCAGCTGGAGCGAGGCCAAGGCCATCACCAATACCGTGGCCGACGGCAACTACATCAGCTATGGTGTACGTGAGTTCGGCATGTCTGCCATCATGAACGGTGTGGCCCTGCACGGCGGCTTTATTCCCTTCGGTGGCACCTTCCTGATGTTCTCCGAATATGCCCGTAATGCCCTGCGCATGGCGGCGCTGATGAAGCAGCGTTCGATCTTTGTCTACACCCATGATTCCATCGGCCTGGGTGAAGATGGCCCGACCCATCAGCCGGTCGAGCAGATCCCCACCCTGCGCATGATCCCCAACATGTCGGTATGGCGTCCCTGTGACTCGGTCGAGACCGCCGTGGCCTGGCAGCAGGCGATCGAGAAGAAGGATGGCCCCAGCTGCCTGATCTTCTCGCGTCAGAACCTGGCCCACCAGAGCCGTGACGATGCACAGATCGCCAACATCACCAAGGGCGGTTATGTGTTGAAGGATTGTGACGGCACCCCCGATGCGATCATCATCGCCACCGGTTCCGAAGTGGATCTGGCCATCAAGGCCGCCGACGAGCTCTCCGGCAAGAAGATCCGCGTGGTCTCCATGCCCTCCGTTGAGACCTTCGACGCCCAGGACGCCGCCTACCGCGAAAGTGTTCTGCCTGCTGCTGTGACCGCCCGTGTTGCCGTAGAGGCCGGTGTGACGGCTGCCTGGTACAAGTACGTAGGCCTGAACGGCAAGGTGATCGGTCTGGATCGCTTTGGCGAGTCTGCCCCGGCCGGCGAGCTGTTCAAGGAGTTTGGCTTCACTGTTGAGAACGTCGTTAAGGCGGTCAACGAAGTCATGTAAGTCCCGTGGCAGGTGGTGCTCGTCACCACCTGTCGCAGCATACGAGTGGTATAGCCACCATGACCTGATTCAGGCCTGGCCTGAGATGAAGTTTCCCGTACCGGCTCGGCCGGTCAGAGTGACTATCACGTTTAACAGGAGAAAATAACAGATGACTATCAAAGTAGGTATCAACGGTTTTGGCCGCATCGGCCGTATGGCCTTCCGTGCAATCGCCAAGGACTTCCCGGGTATTGAAGTGGTCGGTATCAACGACCTGCTCGACGCCGATTACCTCGCCTACATGCTCAAGTACGACTCCGTACACGGCCGTTTTGACGGTGATGTCTCCGTCAGTGGCAACAACCTGGTGGTGAACGGCAAGACCATCCGCCTGACCGCCGAGCGTGACCCTGCCGAGCTGAAGTGGGGCGACATCGATGTGGATATCGTACTTGAGTGTACCGGCTTCTTCCTCACCGAAGAGACCTGCCAGAAGCATATCGACGCCGGTGCCAAGAAGGTCGTACAGTCCGCACCTTCCAAGGACGCCACCCCCATGTTCGTTTATGGTGTTAACCACAACGACTATGCTGGCGAAAAGATCGTCTCTGCGGCGTCCTGCACCACCAACTGCCTGGCCCCGGTGGCCAAGGTCCTGCACGACAACTGGGGCATCAAGCGCGGCCTGATGACCACCGTGCACGCCGCCACCGCGACCCAGAAGACCGTCGACGGCCCTTCCCAGAAGGATTGGCGCGGTGGTCGTGGTATCCTGGAGAACATCATCCCGTCCTCCACCGGTGCCGCCAAGGCGGTAGGCAAGGTGCTGCCTGAGCTGAATGGCAAGCTGACCGGCATGGCCTTCCGTGTACCCACCTCCGATGTCTCCGTGGTCGACCTGACCGTCGAGCTGGACAAGGATGCCAAGTACGAAGACATCTGTGCCGCGATGAAGAAGGCCTCCGAGTCCGGCGATATGAGCAAGACCCTGGGCTACACCGACGAGAAGGTGGTTTCTACCGACTTCCGTGGGGTAGGCTTCTCCTCCATCTTCGACGCAGAGGCCGGTATCGCACTGGACGGCACCTTCGTCAAGCTGGTGGCCTGGTACGACAATGAGTATGGCTATACCTGCAACATGCTGCGCTTTGTTGAGCATGTAGCTAAGTAAGGCAGCTAACAAGATACAAGCGTAAAGAGAAAAGATTTAGCGTGGCGGGCCACCGCCACGAATCTTATAGCTTGTATCTTGTTACTTTCAGCTGTTCCAAAGAGTTATTCGCCAAGGGCCGCTTTGGCCAATAACTTTCACTTTACCAGGGAGTTTTTACATGTCCTTTACCAAACTGACCGATCTCGACCTCGCCGGTAAGCGCGTACTGATCCGTGCCGACCTCAATGTGCCCGTAAAAGACGGCAAGGTGACCTCCGACGCCCGCATCGCCGCTTCCATGCCCACCATTGAACATTGCCTCAAGGCTGGTGCCAAGGTCATGGTGATGTCCCATCGTGGCCGCCCGGAAGAGGGCGTAGCCGATGAGGAAAACTCACTGCAGCCTATCGCCGATGATATGGGCAGCAAGCTGGGTAAGCCGGTACGTCTGATCAAGGACTACCTTGAAGGTGGTGTTGAGGTTGCCGACGGTGAGGTGGTGCTGCTGGAGAACGTACGGTTCAACGCTGGCGAGAAGAAGGACAACGAAGAACTGGCCAAAAAATACGCCGCGCTGTGCGATGTTTACGTGATGGATGCCTTTGGCACCGCCCACCGCGCCCAGGCCTCCACCCATGGTGCCGGCAAGTTTGCCCCGGTGGCCTGCGCCGGTCTGCTGCTGGCCGAAGAGCTGGACGCGCTGAACAAGGCACTGGCCCAGCCTGCCCGCCCGATGGTGGCCATCGTTGGTGGCTCCAAGGTCTCTACCAAGCTGACCGTACTCGAGTCACTCTCCACCAAGGTGGATCAGTTGATTGTAGGCGGTGGCATTGCCAATACCTTTATCGCCGCAGCAGGCTACAATGTAGGCAAGTCCCTGTTCGAGGCCGATCTGATCGACGAGGCCAAGCGCCTGATGGCCGCCGCGAAGGAGAAGGGCGGCGAGATCCCGGTACCTGTTGATGTGATCGTAGGCAAAGAGTTTGCCGAGAATGCCGAAGCCACTGTCAAGAAGGTGAATGAAGTGGCCGATGATGAGATGATCTTCGATGTTGGTCCCGAGACTGCCAAGCAGTACGCCGGGATGCTCAAGAGCGCTGGCACCATCGTATGGAATGGCCCGGTTGGGGTGTTCGAGTTTGATCAATTCGGTGAGGGTACCAAGGCCATGGGCCTGGCGATTGCCGATTCCGACGGCTTCTCCATCGCCGGTGGTGGCGATACCATTGCCGCTATCCAGAAGTACGACATTTATGAGCGCGTGTCCTACATCTCCACCGCCGGTGGGGCCTTCCTCGAATTCCTCGAAGGCAAGACCCTCCCCGCCGTGGCGATGCTGGAAGAGCGCGCCAAGGCCTAAGATTGAGTTATTGCACCGCTGGGGTATAGCGTACAGTATGAACTACTGGCTAGCTTGCCCCCGGCGGGCAGGGTAATACTGGATGGATTTCGGATAACAAGGGGTGTGAGGCACCCGTAGGGTGATCCCCTGGTTATCCATTGATTGTTTCGGGTAACGGGGCCGTCGCCCATCGGCTGCTCCGCCAGACGAAACCCGCTAGCGTAAAAGAGAATATGCAAAGACGAACGAAAATACTGGCAACATTAGGTCCGGCCACCGACGATCCCAAGGTTCTCGACAAGGTAATTGAGGCGGGTGTGGATGTGGTCCGCATCAATTTCTCGCACGGTGCTCCGGAAGAACACATTGAGCGCGCCGAGCGGGTGCGCAACCGTGCCCGCGCCCACGGGCGACAAGTTGGGGTACTGTGCGACCTGCAGGGGCCCAAGATCCGCATCGAGAACTTCCGCAACGGCAAGGTGACTTTGGTTGAGGGCGGTAATTTTTGCCTTGATACCGCCTGTGGCCGCGACGACGGCGACGATGAGCGCGTCGGTTTGGCCTACAAGCAACTGCCCGATGATGTGAGCCGTGGTGATACCCTGCTGCTTGATGACGGACGTTTGGTTCTGTGGGTCGATAACGTCGAGGGGACACGGATCAATTGCCGTGTGGTGGTCGGTGGTGCCCTTTCCGATCGCAAGGGGATCAATCGTCAGGGCGGTGGGCTCTCCGCACCGGCACTGACCGAGAAAGACCGCGAGGACATCAAGACCGCCGCGAAGATGGAGGCCGACTACCTGGCTGTCTCCTTCCCGCGCACCGCCGCCGATGTTAACGAGGCCCGTGAGTTGTTCGTGGCTGCCGGTGGTCGTGGTGATATCGTCGCCAAGATCGAACGGGCCGAGGCACTGGAGGTGATCGATGAGATCATCGCCGCCTCCGACGCCATTATGATCGCCCGTGGTGACCTTGGGGTTGAGATCGGCGATGCCGCGCTGCCCCCGGTGCAGAAGCAGCTGATCCGTCAGGCGCGCAGCATGAACCGCGCGGTGATCACCGCGACCCAGATGATGGAGTCGATGATCGAGAACCAGATCCCGACCCGCGCCGAGGTCTTCGACGTGGCCAATGCGGTGCTCGATGGTACCGATGCGATCATGCTGAGTGCCGAGACCGCCACCGGTAAATACCCTGACAAGGCCGTTGCAGCGATGCATCGTGTCTGCATGGAAGCGGAAAAGCAGCGCGTGGCGACCACTTCGGATCATCGTATCAACACCGAATTCACCCACATCGACGAGGCGATCGCGATGGCGGCGATGTACACCGCCAACCACCTCAAGGTGAAGGCGATCGCTGCACTGACAGAGTCCGGTTCGACCACTCTGTGGATGTCGCGCATCAGCTCCGGGATCCCGATCTATGCGATGACTCGCCACGTACAGACCCGTCGCAAGGTGACACTCTACCGAGGGGTCTATCCGGTCAGCTTCGATGTCACGATCCAGGATCATGCCGAGCTCAATCGCGAGGCGATCGATGAATTACGCCGCCGTGGTGCAGTGCGTGATGGTGACATGGTAGTGATTACCAAGGGCGATCTGATGGGGGTGCATGGTGGCACCAACGCGATGAAGATCGTCAAGGTAGGCGAGATGGTTTAGCGACACCTGCGGGGCCGCCGGCCCCGTCCCGATTCAATTTTTCAACCTTTAGTGTGTAACAAGGAGATTCATTATGGCTCTGGTATCCATGCGTCAGCTTCTCGACCACGCCGCCGAACACGGCTATGGTCTGCCTGCATTTAACGTCAACAACATGGAGCAGGTGCATGCCATCATGCAGGCTGCCGATGCGGTTGACAGCCCGGTAATCCTGCAGGGTTCTGCCGGTGCGCGCTCCTACGCGGGCGAACCCTTCCTGCGCCACCTGATCCACGCGGCAGTAGAGATGTACCCCCACATCCCCGTTGTCATGCATCAGGACCACGGTGCCTCACCGGCGATCTGCGCCCGTTCCATTCAGTCCGGTTTCTCTTCGGTGATGATGGATGGCTCGCTGATGGAAGACGGCAAGACCCCCGGCTCCTTTGAGTACAACGTCAACGTCACCAAGCAGGTGGTCGATATGGCCCACGCCTGCGGCGTATCGGTAGAGGGGGAGCTGGGCTGTCTCGGTTCCCTGGAAACCGGCATGATGGGTGAAGAAGACGGCCACGGCGCCGAAGGTAAGCTGGATATGGACATGCTGCTGACCGATCCCGATGAGGCCGCTGACTTCGTCAAGCAGACCGGCGTTGATGCGCTGGCCATCGCCATCGGTACCTCCCACGGTGCCTACAAGTTTACCCAGGAGCCTACTGGCAAGATCCTGCGCATCGATCGCGTGAAGGAGATCAACGCCCGTATCCCTGACGTACACCTGGTCATGCACGGCTCCTCTTCCGTACCGCAGGACTGGCTCGAAATCATCAACAGCTATGGTGGTGACATGGGTCAGACCTATGGCGTACCGGTTGAGGAGATCGTGGAAGGGATCAAGTCCGGCGTGCGCAAGGTCAACATCGACACCGACCTGCGTATGGCCTCTACCGGTGCAGTGCGCAAGCACCTGGAAGAGAACAAAGCCAACTTCGACCCACGCAAGTTCCTCAAGGAGGCCACCAAGGCCATGTCCGGGATCTGTCAGGCGCGTTACGAGGCCTTTGGTTGCGCCGGCATGGCCAGCAAGATCAAGCCGATCTCACTGGAGACCATGTTCCAGAAGTACGCGGCCGGTGAGCTGGAACCCAAGGTGAAGTAATCACCTCCAGCGTCAGCGTAAAAAGGCGGCAGCGATGCCGCCTTTTTTTTGTCCTGCAAGCCGGGCCAACAACGCAGCAGGTGCGCAGAGAAAACCCGGACTCCCCACATAATGCACTTGCCCTGGAACGTACATAACCTGATATTGAAGATGGGAATAGGTGCAGGTATGATCAGCCGTATAAGACATAAATAGTTGGTTGGGGGAGTGGTGATGAACTGCCGGGCAGTGAGACTGCTCGCGGTGCTGCAGCAGCCAGCGGCGGACGACGCCAAGGCGACGCAGAGAAAGCCAGCAAATGGCAAGGCATGGCCTGCATGCTGATGAGTGAACTGACACGTTCGACCACCCATCCCCCTGCTTATTGTTTCTGATATCTACACTGCCCCTGCTCAACAGGCGCAGTTTTCTCGCTTGCGCTATGGTGGCCTTGTCTCCATTACGGCGCAGAAAAAGGATTTGTTGTGTACGCTGAAACAGGACAGCTTGCCCTGGCTTTTGCACTGGCATTGGCCGTGGTTCAATCGATTCTTCCCCTGGCAGGGGCGGCAACGGGACGTGTGGCATGGATGCGTAGTGCCAGGTATAGCGCATGGGGGCAGTTTGCCTTTTTGTTGCTCGCATTTGCCTGTCTCACGGCGGCCTTTATCCAGCATGACTTTTCTATCGCCTATGTGGCAAACCACTCCAACAGCATCCTGCCCCTGCAGTACCGTATCACGGCGGTATGGGGTGGCCATGAGGGCTCACTGCTGCTCTGGGTGCTGATCCTTGCTGCCTGGGGGGTAGCGGTGGCGATCTTTTCGCGCAACCTGCCCGAGGCGATGTTGTCCCGCGTTCTGGCGGTGTTGGGCTTGGTAGGGGTGGGCTTTATCAGCTTCATGGTGTTCACCTCAAACCCCTTCGATCGCATGATCCCGGTACCGCTAGAGGGGCGTGATCTCAACCCGATGTTGCAGGACCCGGGGATGATCTTTCACCCGCCCCTGTTGTACATGGGCTATGTCGGTTTTGCGGTCAGTTTTGCCTTTGCCATGGCGGCATTACTGAGTGGTCGCCTGGACGCGGCCTGGGCCCGCTGGTCACGACCCTGGACGGTCGTTGCCTGGAGCTTTCTCACCCTGGGGATCGCCCTTGGTGGCT
>SLDE01000071.1 GCA_007125455.1 Ectothiorhodospiraceae bacterium | reverse complement strand
GACTCCCCTGCCGATGTGCCCTTGCAGGTTCTGGTGCCGGCCTTCGTTACCAGTGAACTGAAGACCGCCTTTCAGATCGGCTTTTTGCTGTTTATCCCCTTTTTGGTGATCGACCTGGTGGTGGCCAGTGTGCTGATGTCGATGGGGATGATGATGCTCTCGCCGATGATCGTCTCGTTACCGTTTAAGATCATGCTGTTCGTGCTGGTGGATGGCTGGTCGCTGGTGATGAGTACCCTTGCCGCCAGCTTCTACGTGACATAGGGAGGAGAAGCCCATGACTCCCGAAGCGGTACTGACGGTTTTCCAACAGACCCTGCAATTGTTGATCGTGATGATCATGATCGTGTTGCTGCCGGCCCTGGCGGTGGGCCTGATCGTGGCGATGTTCCAGGCGGCCACCCAGATTAACGAAATGACCCTGAGCTTCATCCCCAAACTGCTGGTCACCATTATGGTGCTGATGATGGCCGGGCCGTGGATGATGCAAATGATGCTCGATTTTACCCGGCGAATGTTCGATAACATCCTGTTATTGATAGGCTAGCGCCATGACCCTGTCGATGGCGGAGATCAGCGCATGGCTCGGCAGCTTCCTGTGGCCCTTCTTCCGCATCGGGGCGATGGTGATGGTGGCACCGGTATTCAGCGCCAACTATGTGCCGATGCGGGTGCGCCTGATCATCGCCTTTGCCATTACCCTGGTGATCGCCCCCACCCTGCCCGAGGCCCCCTTGGCGCTCCCCTTCACCTGGCCGTGGATGGCGATCATCCTGCAACAGATCATCATCGGCGCGGCGATGGGCTTCGTGATGATGCTTGTCTTCGCCGCCATTGTCACGGGTGGGCAGCTGATCGCCATGCAGATGGGCCTGGGCTTTGCCTCGATGATCGATCCGCAAAGTGGCACCCAGGTACCGGTGCTCAGTCAGCTGTTCGTGATCATGACCACCCTGCTGTTTTTGGTGATGGATGGCCACCTGATCCTTATCGCCATGGTGGCGGAGAGCTTTCGCCTGCTCCCGGTGGGGCCGGAGGGGCTGGGTCGTGAGGGCTTTTTCGCCCTGGCCGACTGGGGTACCCAGATGTTTGCCGCCTCGCTGTGGTTGGCCTTGCCCGCCGTGGTGGCCTTGTTGATGGTCAACATGTCCTTCGGGGTGATGGCCCGCGCCGCCCCCCAGCTTAATATCTTTGCCATCGGCTTTCCGGTGGCGATCATGATGGGCTATGTGGTGATCTTCTTCACCCTGCCGAATATCGCCCCGCAGTTCTCCTTTGTGCTGGAGCAGGGTTTTGAACTGATCAACCGGCTGTTGATGGGAGGCTGAAATGGCCGAGTCGGAGAGTGGTCAGGACAAAACGGAAGAAGCCACCCCCAAGCGTGAGCGCGAGGCGCGCGAAAAGGGGCAGATCGCCCGCTCCAAGGAGCTGGCCACGGTCTCGGCACTGGTCGCTGCGGCGGCGCTGTTCATCGCCATGGGGGACAGTTTCATCCGCGGCCTGGCCGAGCTGATACGGCGCAACTTCACCTTTCCACGTGAGGCGGCCTTCGATGAGGGGGCGATGGTGCTCAACCTCGCCCGTACCGTCGAAGATGGCTTTCTGGTGATGCTGCCACTATTCATCCTGATGATCATTATGGCGGTGCTATCCAATATCGTGCTGGGTGGTTTTTCCCTCTCCGCCAAGGCGATCGCCTTCAAGGGCGAAAAGCTCAACCCGATCAAGGGGCTTAAGCGGGTATTCGCCTGGCGCGGGCTGATGGAGATGTTCAAGGGTCTGGCCAAGTTTGTGCTGGTGGCCATTGTCGGCCTGTCGGTGATGAATTTTTACTCTGACGATCTGATGCAGATGGGGCGTGAGTCGCTGCCGACGGCGATGGCCCATGCGGGCAATATCTTGGTGTGGGCCTTTCTGATCATCGCCTCCTCACTGCTACTGGTGGCGGCGATCGATATCCCCTTCCAGCTGTGGGACCACGCACGCCAGATGAAGATGACCAAGCAGGAGGTCAAGGACGAACACAAACAGACCGAAGGCAGCCCCGAGGTCAAGATGCGCCAGCGTCGTATCCAGATGGAGATGGCCCAACGTCGCATGATGGATAAGGTGCCCAGTGCCGATGTGGTGGTCACCAACCCGACCCACTACGCGGTGGCACTGCGCTACGATGCGCTCAATATGAATGCCCCGATAGTGGTGGCCAAGGGCTCCGATCTGATCGCCACCCGCATCCGCTCCCTGGCGGTCGAGCACGAAGTGCCGGTGCTCTCCGCCCCCCCGCTGGCACGGGCCCTATACCACAGTACCGAATTGGATGAGCCCATCCCCGACGGCCTCTACCGCGCCGTGGCCCAGGTACTGGCCTATGTCTACCAACTCCGCCAGAGCAGCGGCTACCAGAGCCCTGAGCAGACACCGCTGGATGATCTGCCCATCCCCGACGAGCTACGCAGGGACGAATAGGAGACAGGCAGTGAGAAGCGGGAAAGGTACAAGTGAAAAGCGAGAACCGATAGGGTGGGGGAGCGGCTGCGCCGCGAATGTTAGCCTGCTTACCCCTTGCCACTGCCTTTCACTAGTTGGCAGCGATCTTGCTAGGTAGGTCGCTACTGACGATTAATTGACGACCTATCCCGCAAAAGGCACAAGCAAGAATGGCTGAAGGCAATCGCGCTACGCAGTTTCTGCATACCCTGATCCACAGCGGGCTAGGTGCCCCTCTGGTGGTGGTGATGCTGCTGGCGATGGTGGTGCTGCCGATGCCGCCGTTCCTGCTGGATATCTTCTTTACCTTCAACATCACCCTCGCACTGATCATCCTGCTGGTGGCAGTCTATGCGATGCGCCCGATGGACTTTGCCGTCTTTCCCACCGTTTTGCTGATCGCCACCCTGTTGCGCCTGGCGCTGAATGTGGCCTCCACCCGTATCGTGCTGTTGGAAGGCCATACCGGCACCGATGCCGCTGGGCAGGTGATCGAGTCCTTTGGCGAGTTCGTGGTCGGGGGCAACTACGCGGTCGGGCTGGTGGTCTTTATCATCCTGGTGATCATCAACTTCGTGGTGGTGACTAAAGGTGCGGGGCGTATCTCCGAAGTAAGCGCCCGCTTTACTCTGGACGCCATGCCCGGCAAGCAGATGGCCATCGACGCCGATCTCAATGCCGGGCTGATCGACCAGGAGGAGGCGCGCCGCCGCCGCGAGGACGTGGCGGCAGAGGCTGACTTCTATGGCTCCATGGACGGTGCCAGCAAATTCGTGCGTGGTGATGCGGTGGCGGGGATCCTGATCACCGTGCTCAACGTTATCGGTGGGCTGTCGATCGGTATGGCCCAGCACGGCATGGCCTTTGGTGATGCGATGCAGGTCTATACCCTATTGACCATCGGTGACGGTTTGGTGGCGCAGATCCCTTCGCTGGTGCTCTCCTCGGCGGCGGGCATCATCGTCACCCGGGTCAACACCTCCCAAAACATGGGCGAGCAGATCAACACCCAGATGCTCAGCAACCCCAAGGTACTGGGGGTGGTGGCCGGGGTGATCGGTGGCCTGGGCCTGATCCCCGGCATGCCCAACACCCCCTTCCTGTTGCTCGCCTCCGCCACCGGTGGCACCGCCTGGTGGCTACACAAGCGTAGCAAGGAGGAAGAGCAGATCGAGGTTGAACGGGTCGAACAGGAGCAACAAAAGGAAGTGGCGGCCCAGCAGCCCAATCAGGAGCTCAAGGAATTGACCTGGGACGATGTGCCGATGGTCGATCCGATCGGCCTGGAGGTGGGCTATCGCCTGATCCCGCTGGTGGATAAGAATCAGGGCGGCGAGTTGATGGGGCGGATCAAAGGGGTACGGCGCAAGCTCTCCCAGGAACTGGGCTTTCTGATCCCGCCGGTGCATATCCGTGACAACCTCGATCTGAGCCCCACCGCCTATCGCATCAGCCTGATGGGGGTGACCGTGGGCGAGACCGAGATCCATCCGGATCGCGAGATGGCGATCAACCCCGGTCAGGTCTTTGGCGAGATCGAGGGGATCGCCGGCACCGACCCGGCCTTTGGCCTGGATGCGGTATGGATCACCCCGGAGCAGCGTGAGCAGGCGCAGAGTCTGGGCTATACCGTGGTGGACCCCAACACCGTGATCGCCACCCACCTCAGCCAGGTGCTAAACGACCACGCCCACGAGCTGCTTGGCCATGAAGAGGTGCAGAAGCTGCTCGACCAACTGGGCAAGAGTGCCCCCAAACTGGTGGAAGATCTGGTGCCCAAGGCCCTCCCATTGGGTACCGTGGTTAAGGTATTGCAGAGCCTGCTGGCCGAGGGGATCCCGATCCGCGACATGCGCACCATCGCCGAAACTTTGGCGGAGAGTGCCGCGCGAGTGCAGGATGCCGGTAATTTGACAGCCCTGGTCCGTATCGGCCTGGGCCGGATGATTATCCAGAAAATCAATGGCTTGAAGAACGAGCTGGAGGTTATCACCCTAGCGCCAGACTTGGAACAGATATTGCTTAGTAGTGTACAAGGCTCCTCCGAGGGGGGAGGGGGGATCGAGCCGATGCTGGCCGAGCGCCTGCACCGCGGATTGGCAGAGAGTACCAACAACCTGGAGATGATGGGCAAGCCGGCCGTCCTCCTCACCGCGCCGCCGATCCGCGAGTTGCTGGCCCGCTTTGTCAAGCACGGTATACCGGGACTGAACGTACTGTCCTACAACGAGATCCCCGACGACAAGCAACTGAAGATCGTCGCCACGGTAGGGAATTAGACGTGATCGCCGTATCCGTCTGTTCCCGGAATTTGATCAAGGGCACAGGTCCCTTCTTGATGCACCCGTTGCGGATCTGCCGGCAGCGGTTCACCAAACCCGGCACAGCCGTGCCGGGTTGGTGGATGGGGCCAGCGCCCCGCCTGGCAGGACGTGAACACGAGGGCTGAAGACATGAAGATAAAACGCTATTTTGCCAGTGATATCCGTCAGGCGATCCGCCTGGTACGCGAAGAGCAGGGGCCCGATGCCGTGATCCTCTCCAACCGCCGTGTTGAAGGTGGGGTGGAGATCGTCGCCGCGCTGGACTACGACGAGTCGGCGGTGCGCCGCATGGCCAACTGTGAAGACAGTGCCGCCCGCGTCGAGGCCCCTGCGATGCGCCCGGAGCCTGTGTTGGCCTCAGCAGCCCCAGCGGAGCCAGCACCGGTCGCCCCTGTGCCAGAGCCTGACCCCAGCCCGTTTGTCGCCCGTCGCGCCACCCCCGAGGAGGTGGATGAGGCACTGGATTTTGCCCTGCCCTCCAAATACGGCCTCTCACCCGGCTGCAAGGAAGAACGTCCGAGCCGACGCCACCAGGCCCAGCCGGAGGTGGTTTGGTCGCAGGAACCCAGCCTGATGGCGATGCGCGACGAGATGAAAGAATTGCGCAGCCTGCTGGAGAACCAGCTCACCGGCCTTGCCTGGCGGGAGATGAAGCGGGACAACCCACAGCGGATCAAACTGCTGGAAAAACTGCTGCAGATGGGGCTCTCGCCGGATCTGTGCCACGAGCTTGCCGCACAGATCCAATACCGCCCGGATATGGCGCAGAACTGGCGCCAGGCGCTGGGCTTGCTGGCAAGCCGGGTGGATGTGACCCACGACGATATCCTTACCCACGGTGGCACCGTGGCATTGATCGGCCCCTGCGGCGTAGGCAAGACCACCACCATTGCCAAGCTGGCAGCGCGTTACACCCTGCGCCATGGGGCCGGTAAGGTTGCCCTGGTGACTACCGACAGCTTCCGCATCGGCGCCCACCACCAACTGCGCACCTACGGACAGATCCTCAGTGCTCCCGTCCACATGGCCAAGGACGGTGCCGAGCTGCAATCCATCCTGGAGAGCCTGCGCGACAAGTCGCTGATCCTGATCGACACCGCCGGGATGAGCCAGCGCGATGTCCACTTGAGTGAACAGTTTGCCATGCTCAACCACCGGGGCCTGTCCTTGCGTACCTACATCGTCCTCTCCGCCTCCAGCCAGCGTGCCACCCTGGACGACGTACTGCGCCAATTCGGCAAGGTGCAGCTGGACGGGGCGATCCTCACCAAGTTGGACGAGGCGGCGATCCTGGGCGAGGCGATCTCGGCCTTGGTGCAGTACCACCTGCCGGTGGCCTATCTTAGCGATGGCCAGGCGGTACCGGAGGATCTCCACCCGGCGCGCAGTAATTCGCTGGTTAATCGTTGCGTCACCTTGATGCAGCAATACAGCCATGCGCCCTCGGAGGAGCAACTGGCGGTCACCTTTGGCAGGATGGCGGGTTAGGATTGATGAGAAATCGGGATCAAGCAGAAGGCCTGCGTCGCATGACAAAGCCCAAGCCGGTGCGAGTGCTGGCGGTGACCAGTGGCAAGGGGGGCGTGGGCAAGACCAACGTCTCCGTCAACATGGCCACCGCCTTTGCCCAGATGGGCAAGAAGGTGATGGTGATGGATGCCGACCTGGGGCTGGGTAATGTGGATGTGATGCTGGGTCTGCATCCACGCTACAACCTTTCGCATGTGATCAGTGGTGAGCGTAACCTGGAGGAGGTCGTCCTCGACGCCCCCGGTGGGATCAAGGTGATCCCCGCCACCTCAGGACAGCAATATATGGCCGAGCTGAGTCAGGCCGAACATGCCGGTCTGATCCGCGCCTTTAGCGAGCTGAACTCCGAGGTCGACGTATTTATCGTCGACACCGCCGCTGGGATCTCCGATGGCGTGGTCAGTTTTGCCAAGGCCGCCCAGGAGGTGGTGGTGGTGGTCTGTGACGAACCGGCCTCGATCACCGACGCCTATGCGCTGATCAAACTGCTTAATCTTGATCACGGCATCCATCGCTTTCGGGTGCTGGCCAACATGGCGCAAACCCACAACGAGGGTCGCCTGCTGTTCTCCAAGCTGGTCAAGGTCACCGACCACTTCCTCGATGAGGTCGTTCTTGATTTCATGGGCAGCATCCCATACGACAAATACCTGCTCAAGGCGGTGAAGATGCAGCGTCCGGTGGTCGATGCCTTCCCCAATGCCATGTCTTCCCGCGCATTCAAGGAGATTGCCCAGCGGGCCGATAAGTGGCCCATGCCCACAGCGGCGGATGGCTATCTCGAATTCTTCGTCGAGCGCTTGGTACAGCGAAGCACAGGGGATGATCTGTTCAGTCAGCTACTCTAGCAGGCTGTTGTTGTCTACTCATGCGGCGCGATAGTGCGTTAAAAAATGGCTCAAAATGCTCATTTACTCCTTGTAAACTCCGCTTTTTGGCCATTTTTTGCCTTCTCTCGCACTCGCCTGAGCGACAACAACAGCCTGCTAGCAGGCACAATCCCCGCCCTGATGCCAGCACAGCGTGGCCAGATCAGGGACTGAGTGCCCCGTTCTGTCTAAAGCGCCCGCGCCATTGGCCGCTGTGTAGTAGATAGCGTAGCCTGTACAGATGATCTCCCCGGCTTGCACCGGGTGATAGATGCGTTCATATTGCATGGGCGCGAGCCGATAAAATCAAGTAGAATGGTGCGATAGCACACACTATCGATAAGCAAGTTATCCACATATGCACATAGCGCGATACAGTTTGGGAGGCGGCATTGGATAAGAACATGAAGATTCTGGTGGTCGATGACTTTTCCACCATGCGGCGGATTATCAAGAACCTACTGCGTGACCTGGGGTTCAATAACACCGCTGAGGCCGATGACGGCCTGACTGCCCTGCCGATGCTGCAGGCGGGCAACTTTGATCTGCTGATCACCGACTGGAACATGCCGGGGATGCAGGGGATCGACCTGCTCAAGGCGGTGCGCGCGGATCCTAAGCTGGCCAAGATGCCGGTGATGATGGTGACCGCCGAGCAGAAGAAAGAGCAGATCATTGAGGCTGCCAAGGCGGGGGTGAATGGCTATATCGTCAAGCCCTTTACGGCGGCTACCCTCAAGGAGAAGTTGGAGAAGATCTTCGAGCGCGTGGGTTAAGCCTGATCAATCGCCGCTAATACGAAACGAATACAAAGAGATCCCCCGCAGCCATGGCCGATACACCACTGATACTGACCGACGAATTCAAGCAACATGTCCGCGAGCTGGCGAAGTTTGTGGAGGAGGGTGACGTCGAGGAGACCGATCGTATCCTCGACAAGATCGCCCGTTTGCGAGAATCTACCCTGTTCCAGGAGCTGGGCAAGCTGACCCGCGAGTTCCACAACGCGCTGAACAGCTTCCGGCTCGACTCGCGCATCGTCAGCATGACCGAGCAGGACTTCCCCGATGCCCGTGAGCGCCTGCGCTATGTGGTGCAGATGACCGCCCAGTCGGCCGATCGCAGCCTGACCGCTGCCGAAGAGGCGATGCCCATCGTCAGCAATATCGAGGATCAGGCCAAGTCGCTGGAGTCCCAGTGGGGCCGTTTCATGCAGCGCGATATGAGCGCCGAAGAGTTTCGCCAGCTCAGCAGTGAGTTGGGGGGCTTCCTCGGTGAGCTCAGCAGCAGCAGCGAAAAGCTCAAAGAGCGCATGACCGAAGTGGTGATGGCCCAGGATTTCCAGGATCTCACCGGCCAGATCATCGAGCGGGTGATCACCCTGGTTGACGACATGGAGCGCAGCCTGGTGGATCTGATCCGCATCTCCGGCCAGAACATGGCGACCCAGGAGGTCGTCGGCGGTGAAAAGGAAAAGACCAAGGAGGACCACCTCAAGGGGGTGGGTCCTGCGGTGCCGGGAGTAGACGAGGCCAGTGGCCTGGTCTCCGGTCAGGACGAGGTAGACGACCTTCTTTCCAGTTTAGGCTTCTGAGGAATGGCGCATGGCGTTGGATGCAGATGACGAGATCCTTCAGGACTTCCTGGTCGAGGCCAGTGAGATCCTTGAAAAGCTCAACGAACAATTGGTCGATCTGGAGCAGCATCCCGAAGATAGTGACCTGCTGAATGCGATATTTCGCGGCTTTCACACGATCAAGGGCGGTGCCGGGTTTCTCAATCTCAATCAGCTGGTAGGGGTTTGCCACCGTTCCGAGGATATCTTCAACCTGCTGCGTAGCGGGCAGAAGACGCTCACCCCGGATATGATGGACAGCTTCCTACAGGTGCTGGACGTACTTAACGACCAGTTCGACAGTTTGCGTGCCCTGGAGGAACCTGCCGAGGCACCGCCTGAGCTGTTGCAGGAGCTCGAACGGATCAACCACCCCGGCGCTGATGCGCCCGTAGCGGCCCAGGCCGAGGTGCCTGCCGCCGAGCCCACTACGGCAGCGCCCCCCAGCGAGGCCGCTTCCGTGGCGCAGCCCGACGCTGCCCTGGCGGCAACCATCAGTGAAGGGGACATCACCGACGAAGAGTTCGAGGCATTGCTCGATGCCCTCGACAGCGGTGCGGCAGTGCCTGCCAGCCCCGCTGCCCCGGCCGCAGCCCCGGCTGCCCCGCCCGCTGCCTCCGGTAACGACGAAATCACCGAAGAGGAATTCGAGGCCCTGCTAGACGAGCTGCACGGCAAGGGTCAGTTCGATCCTAGCGTCGCAGCTGCCGCCGCACAGCCATCGGCACCGGCGGTCGAAGCGAAGCCGACCGCCAGCAATAACGATGAGATCACTGACGATGAGTTCGAGGCCCTGCTGGACGAGTTGCATGGTAAGGGCAAGTTCGATCCCAATGCGGTAAGCACGGTTGCCCCCGCGGCGGCCAGCACGCCCGCCGAGGAAAAGCCTGCCGAGTCGCCCAAACCGGCCCCTGTTCCCGAGGCCCCTGCCGCAGCTAAACCGGCCCCTGCCGAGGCGCGTAAAAAGCCCGAGGCCCCCCAGGCGGAAACCACTGTGCGGGTGGATACCAAACGCCTTGACGACATCATGAATATGGTCGGCGAGTTGGTACTGGTACGTAATCGTCTCTCCACCCTGGCGCAGCATGAAGGCAGCGAGATGAGCCAGGAGGATATGTCCAAGGCGGTAGCCAACCTCGATGTGGTGACCGGGGATCTGCAAACGGCGGTGATGAAGACCCGCATGCAGCCGATCAAGAAGGTCTTCGGGCGCTTTCCGCGCGTGGTGCGTGATCTGGCGCGCAGCCTCAAGAAGGACGTGAGCCTCGAAATGGTTGGTGAGGACACCGACCTGGACAAAAATCTGGTCGAGGCCTTGGCCGATCCGCTGGTCCATCTGGTGCGCAATGCCGTCGACCATGGCGTCGAGATGCCCGATGTGCGCGAAGCGGCGGGTAAGCCGCGCAATGGCGTGGTGCGACTGGCTGCAGAGCAGGAAGGCGATCACATCCTGCTGACCATCACCGATGATGGTGCCGGGATGGATCCAGACAAGCTGCGCAAGCTGGCGGTCGAGAAGGGGATGATGGACGAGGAAGCCGCCTCCCGCCTGGATGATCGCGAGGCCTACATGCTGATCTTCGGGGCCGGCTTTTCCACCAAGACCGAGATCTCCGATATCTCCGGGCGCGGGGTGGGGATGGATGTGGTCAAGACCCGCATCTCCCAGCTCAATGGCAGCATCGAGATCGATTCCGAGATCGGCAAGGGCACCGTGCTGAGCATCAAGGTGCCGCTGACCCTGGCGATTATGCCGACCCTGATGGTTAAATTGGGCAACCAGACCTTCGCCCTGCCGCTGGTCAATGTGAGCGAGATCTTCCATCTGGATCTGAGCCGCACCAACGTGGTCGATGGCCGTCGTGTGGTGATGATCCGCGATCACGCCCTGCCGTTGTTCTATCTCAGTGGCTGGCTGGTGCAGGGGATCTCCACCGATCTGCCCAGCGATGGCCATGTGGTTATGGTCAACGTGGGTACCCAGCAGGTGGGCTTTGTGGTGGATCAGCTTATCGGACAGGAAGAGGTGGTGATCAAGCCACTCGGGGCGCTGCTCTACGGTACCCACGGCATGGCTGGGGCGACCATCACCGGGGACGGCAAGATCGCCCTGATCCTGGATGTGCCGAGCCTGATGAAGCGTTACGCTAACCGCTAACTGTCTGTTAAAAACATTACGTTGAATTTAGTCTAAGGAGTGTTGCATGCCCATACGGGTGCTGGTAGTGGACGATTCCGGATTCTTTCGCCGACGCCTTAAGGATATGTTGGGCTCGGACCCACGCCTGGAGGTCGTTGGTGAAGCGGTCAATGGTGCCGAGGCGATCGAGATGGCCGCCAAGCTGCGTCCCGATATCATCACCATGGATATCGAAATGCCGGTGATGGATGGCATTACTGCCACCCGCCGGATCATGAAGGCCACGCCTACCCCGATCCTGATGTTCTCCTCGCTCACCACCGACGGGGCCCAGGCGACACTCGATGCACTGGATGCCGGGGCGGTGGACTATCTGCCCAAGCGCTTCGAGGACATATCCAAAAACCGCGAAGAGGCTACCCGCACCCTGTGTGAGCAGGTCACTGCCATCGCCAGTCGGGGCCGCGCCCCGCGCCGCGCTCCGTCTCAGCCCAGCACACCTGGCAGCCATACTCGCCCCCCCATCGGTTCCGCACGCCCCAGCGCCCCGGCACCCCGGCCCGGCACAGCCCCGCCGCCGCGTCCTCGCGCCGGGGCCTTGCCCACCCGCGCCAGTGTGCGCCTGGTGGCCATTGGTACCTCCACCGGCGGGCCGGTGGCCCTGCAGGAAGTGTTGACCAAGCTGCCGGCCAGCTTTCCCTTCCCCCTGGTGCTGGTGCAACACATGCCCGGCAGCTTTACCCCGGCCTTTGCCCAGCGGCTCAACCAGCTTTGTCAGATCACCGTCAAAGAGGCCGAGGACGGGGACGCCTTGAAACCCGGTGTGGCCTTACTCGCCCCTGGCGGCAAGCAGATGGTGGTGGAGTCCCGCGCCGGGCGGCAGATCGTGCGGGTGTTGGATAGCGAGCCCGGTCAGACCTACAAGCCCTGTGTCGACATCACCTTTAGCTCGGTGGCGCGGGTCTTTCCGGCCAATACCCTGGGGGTGATCCTCACCGGTATGGGGGCCGATGGCCGCGAGGGTTGTCGTGCCCTCAAGGCCGGTGGCTCGACCATTTGGTCACAGGATGAGGCCAGTTGCGTGGTATACGGTATGCCGGCGGCGGTGGCCGATGCGGGCCTAACCGACCGAGTGATGGGGCTGATAGAGGTCGGCCCGGCACTGGCTAAAATCTAGCGATGCGCCTGGACGTCCTCAGTCTGATCGGTATCTTCCTCGGTGTCGGGGCGATTCTGCTCGGTCAGTTTCTTGAGGGCGGGCATATCAGTTCGCTGCTTAATGGCCCGGCCTTCCTGATCGTCGCCGGGGGCACCCTGGGGGCGATCATGCTGCAATCCCCGGTGCTGACCTTCATGCGCGGGCTGAAGATGCTGGTGTGGGTGTTTGCCCCCCCCAAGCTGATGGCTGATGAGGCGATTGCCAAGATCATCAACTGGAGCAACATCGCCCGCCGCGAGGGGCTGCTGGGGCTGGAGGCCGCCTCCGATACCGAAACCGACGACTTTGCCCGCAAGGGCCTGCAGTTGTTGGTGGACGGCAACGAGCCGGAGGTGATGCGCAACATCCTCGAGGTCGAGGTGGACACCCGTGAGCAGCACGACATGGGCGCCGCTAAACTCTACGAGAGCATGGGCGGCTACACCCCGACCATCGGCATCATCGGCGCGGTGCTGGGCCTGATCCAGGTCATGGAGAACCTCTCCGACCCGACCATGCTCGGCCACGGTATCGCGGTGGCCTTTGTGGCGACCATCTACGGGGTCGGATTTGCCAATCTGATCCTGTTGCCAGTGGCCAATAAGCTCAAGAGTCTGGTGATTGCCCAGAGCCAGTTTCGTTATATGGTGATCGAGGGGATTGTCTCCATCGCCGAAGGGGATAACCCGCGCAGTATCGAGAGCAAGCTACAGGGCTTTTTGACCTAGGTGTGCCATGCGCAGACGACGCCGCCAGCCAGAGCATGAGAATACCGATCGTTGGCTAGTCTCCTACGCCGACTTCATCACCCTGCTGTTCGCGTTTTTCGTGGTGATGTACGCCATCTCCTCGGTTAACGAGGGGAAATACCGGGTGCTCTCCGATACCCTGGTCACCGCCTTTAGTAATACCCCGCGCACCCTGGAGCCGATCCAGATCGGCGAGGAGGGGATCAGCGGTGATCCGGGGCTGTTCGATGGCGGGCTGCCCGGCGAACCGGTGGGCAACCTGGGCCAGATCGCCGATGATTTTGAGCGCCTGCTGCGGCCGCTGATCGATCAGGATCTGATCAGCGTCACCCGCGATGAGGACTGGATCGAGATCGAGATCAATACCAGCCTGCTGTTCAGCAGCGGCAGTGCCGAGTTGGCGCCCGACGCGAGCCCAATCCTGCAGCGACTGGCCGGTGTACTCAGTCAGTATCCGAATGCCATCCAGGTGGAGGGGTTTACCGATAATGTACCTATTGCGACCCCAATCTACCCTTCCAACTGGGAGCTATCGGCAGCCCGTGCCGCCAGCGTGGTCAACCTGTTCGCCCGTAATCAGGTGGAACCGGAGCGTATGGTGGCGGTAGGCTATGGGGAATTTAGACCAATCGCCGATAATGCAACGGCGCAGGGGCGACGCCAGAACCGTCGTGTGGTGTTGGTGATAAGTGCCGAGCAACGTGAGCGCCGTCTGTTGGGCGGGCCCAACTCGGTGGCAGAGGGGAGTTAGGATGCAGGTATGGTCGGTGGCCAATCAGAAGGGCGGGGTGGGTAAAACCACCACCACCGTTACCCTCTCTGGCCTGCTGTGTCAGCGTGGGCAGCGTGTGCTGATGGTGGATCTTGATCCCCACGGCTCGCTGACCAGCTATTTTGGCTATGATCCCGACAGCATCGAGAAGAGTGTCTACTCGTTGTTCCAGGTCGGTGCCGGTGATCGTCCCAACAGCGAAGAGGTGATCCTCAACACCGCCATCGACGGCCTGGACCTGTTGCCAGCCTCCACTGCACTGGCGACCCTCGATCGTCAACTCGGTGCCAAGGAGGGGATGGGGCTGGTGTTGGCCCGCGCGATCTTGCAACTGGCTGGGCGCTACGACCACGTATTCATCGACTGCCCGCCGGTACTGGGGGTGTTGATGATCAACGCCCTGGCCGCCAGCAGTCGGCTGCTGATCCCGGTGCAGACCGAGTTTCTTGCCCTCAAGGGGCTCGAGCGCATGTTGCGTACCCTAAACATGATCCTGCGCGCCCGTCAGCGCCCGTTGGAGTACCTGATTGTGCCCACCATGTTCGATCGTCGCACCCGCGCCTCGCTGGAAAGTCTCAAGAGCCTCAAGCTGCAACATGGCGACAAGACCTGGAAGTCGGTAGTCCCGGTGGATACCCTATTTCGAGAGGCCAGCCGTCAGGGCTTGCCCTTGGGTCACCTCAACCCCCAGGCGCGCGGTGCGATTGCCTACGCCACCCTACTCGATACCCTGCTCAATGAGCGCCACCCAGGAGCTGCGCTATGAGCGATCGCCGTCGCCATCCCCCCCTGGTCGAGCAAAAGGACGCGCTGGGCGTGTATATTGAGGCCTTGTTGCGTGAAGAGGCCCAACCGGACTGGGTTGAGCCTGAGCCCCCCACCGCCCTGGCCGAACCGACACCGGTGTTGGCTCCCCCGGTGCTGGCACCACTCATTGTACCGGAAACCGAGCAGCCGCCAGCAGCGCCAATACCGGCAGCCAAAGTGCAGGAGGATGCCCCTCCGGCTTGGGCTGAAGGCAGTATTCAGGCCCTGTTGTTCAAGGTCGCCGGGCTCACCCTGGCCGTGCCCTTGGTGGAGCTCAGCGGTATTCAGCCCTGGGAGAAGGGGGCCGTTACACCGATCCCCGGGCGGATCTCCTGGTATCTGGGGCTGATGCAATACCGTGAACACAGTGTGCCGGTGGTCGACACCGCCGAGCTGGTGTTGCCAGCCGATCGCCTGGCCGCCCTGGTACCAGCCGAGGAGCGCTTGGGGCGGGTGGTTTTTATCGACGATGGGCGCTGGGGCCTGGCCTGCGACGAGGTAGCCGAGGTCATCACCCTCGAACCCGAACAGGTGCGTTGGCGCAGCAACCGAACCAAGCGTCGCTGGTTGGCAGGTACCGTCATCGAGCAGATGTGTGCGATTATCGATCCACCGGCCTTTGCCCGGATGCTGGCGACCGGTCTGGAAGACGACCCGCTGGACGAGGGTGACATCCCGCAAGAACAAGCATGAGGTAGTAAGATGGAAGAAGAACTGGAAAGCAATGCCAACGACCCGGTCAGCGAATGGGTCACCTTCTACCTGGAAGAGGAAAAATACGGCATCAATGTGATGCTGGTGCGTGAGGTGCTCAAGAACACCGAGATCGCACCGGTGCCCGGCTCCCCATCCTACGTGTTGGGGATCATCAACCTACGCGGCAACGTTGTGACTGTGGTCGATACCCGTAGCCGTTTTGGTCTGGCGAAAAAGGCCGAGGACGAGGCATCGCGTATCGTAGTGATCGAGATGGGCGAACACGCCATCGGCATGATGGTGGACAGTGTCGCCGAGGTGGTTACCCTGCGCGCCTCGGAGATCGAGTTTGCCCCCAACGTTGGCAACGACGAAAGCGCCAAGTACATCCAGGGGGTTGCCAATCACGGGGAAGAGTTGCTGATCCTGGTCGCCCTGGACAAACTCTTCACCGAAGAGGAACTGCTCAAGGGCGGCGGCTAGCGGCGTTCACTACCAGGGGAGGGGCGGATATGTCGGACATCGAAAAGATCACACCCAGCGGCGGGATCCCCAACAGGCCGAGGCATCAGCGTCCCCCAGACGAGAAGCCGCCCCCGGACGACGAGCAGCAGCGGAAAAAGAAACAGCAGGGTGAGGATGATGAGCAGGATGACGGCATTGATGTCTTTGTCTGAGCGTGAGACAAGCAAGCATGGATGATCTCTGGCCGAGTATCGCCGTGGTCGCGCTGGCCTTTGCCGTGGCATCGGTGGTGGCGCTGATCGTGTTGGCCCGGCGCATCCAGCAGTTTGTCCAGCAGCAAAACCGCGCACTGGAAACAGTACAAAAGGATCTGCGCGCACTGTGTAACTCCGCCGTGCAGGTTGGGGGCCGGGTCAGTCGCCTGGAACAGGCGGTCAAGGAGCTGCAGCAGCGCCAGCAGGAGCTTGGGCTGCGCCAGGAAAAGATGATCCAGCCCGAGCCTGAGGCGCGTAACTTCGAACAGGCAATCAAACTGGCGAAAAAGGGTGCCACGATAGAAGAGCTGATGGATATTTGCAGCCTCTCCCGTGGTGAGGCAGAACTGATGAGCATGATGCACCGATTGGGCTGATGATCTTTCAACAAACACAGCTAAAGGGCTTGGACAACTACGAGCGCCGCCGCCTGATCCAGCTCTCCAATCGGCTCGAAGTCCTCGACGCCGTGGCAGGCAAAACCGATACCCTGTTTGCCCCCGGCCCCAAGCTGCTCGGCGGGATCTTTGGCAGTTTTTCGCAGATGCGTCTCTACAAGGGCCTTGGCGGCAGCGGACGCTTCGCCTCCTACTCATCCCGCCTGCTCAACAAGGCACGCCGCGACCTCACCTGCGTAGACAACCTCGAGTTGCTGGAGAGGCTACTACAGGAGGATCTGGATCACCTCGAATGCCTCTACAGCGTGCTGATCAACAACTGCAATCCCTTTGTCGAGCTGGGCACACGCAAGGGTACCACCGCCTACCGCGCCACCTTTATCGACGATACCTACCCCAAGATCCTGCAGGAAACACAAGCGCTGGGGATGGAAGCCAAAGGCAAATTCGATCGCCTGGCAGCTGAGATTGACAAACTCCACGGGGCGAAAGGGCGTACCCGCACATGGGAAGATCCGGAACTCATCGAATTGCAGCAGCGCTACGATGAATACCAGGGCCAGCTCGATGACCTGCGCATTATGTTTCGTATGTTGAAAAAGACTTGGCGCAACCGCTCCGGCAAGCTGCGTCGGCAGATCTAGACGGTATTAGGCCTGGCCGCTCCTGCGCCCGCGACATACCGTTCGTCCTGAACATAAGGCAGGATGCCGGTAGCGACGTACAAGGAGTAAATGCGCATTTTGAGCCCGATTTTACCCACTTGCTTACGAGCAATTGGGAACAGCCCGAAGGGCTGGCCCGTCAGGGCAAAGCCCATGGATGGGCTTTGTAACGCCCTATCGCGCCGCATGAGTAGACAACAACAGCCTGTTAGATCAAAGACCGTGCGCGCAGCGCACACCACCCCTCGTATCTTGTACCTCGTACCCCGCACCTTTTGCCTCCCTTCCCCCTGAACCGATCACAAGGCTTATGCAGGGGGCGAGTGGATGAGTCGCGACGCGGTAGCAAAATCAACCTAGATTAGCCTTTGTCTTGATAGCCTTCGGGGAATTTACCGGTGAGCATGTAGGCGAAGGCCAGTACCTCTGCCACGGCTATGTAGAGTTCGCGGGGGATCTCGTCCCCCAGTTCCAGTTGCGAGAGCAGCGCGCTGAGTTCCTTGTCTTGATGCAGCGGTACACCGTGTTCTTCGGCCAGGGCGATGATCGCTTCGGCCAGTTCGCCGTGGCCCTTGGCGGCGATATGCGGCGCATTTTTTCGGTCGTAGTGCAGCGCAACGGCGCTTTTGGGTGGTTGTTTGTCTTTCATTTTATGCCTGGATGTCGATCAGTCCGTAGCCGGTCGGGGAGGTGGCGTCTGGCGTTTCGGGCGCGCTGCCGTGGAGGGCCTGGTAGCGGCCCGGTTGTAGCCCTTGTTCTTCCATGCGTTCGCTGAGTTGTTCGAGGTGGTCGCGAAACAGTGCCGCAGTCTGCTCTTCGCTGCACCAGAAGCTGCACGAGACCTTGCCGGCGATCAGGCTGACGATGGCGTCGATGCGTCCGTAGTCGGTGGGCTCCAGTTGCAGTCTGACTGACCAGATGGGCTCTTCGGCTCCGCTGCCGCGTCGCTGACGGCGGATTTGTAGGCGGATCACCTCGGCCTCTTTGTCTGCCTGGGTGAAGATGGGCAGTTCCAGGTGCAGGGTGCGCTCATCGCTGCGCTGCTGGCTGGCCAGGGTATTGAGTTGGTTGAGCTGGATACGGGCGATGGAGGATTCGCTCTGTCGCAGCAGGGTCTGCAACTGTTCCAGTTGCAGCGCGGCCTGGCGTTGGCCGGTGCCTTGTCGATTCTGCTGTTGGCTGTTGTCGCCCAATTGCTGGCGGATCAACTGGGCCAGGCGCAGCAGGATGTTTTTTACGTCGCCGTCCTGGCGGCCAGGCTCGCCCCCGCGTAGTAGTTGGCTTTCCAGAAAGAGTCCGGAGTGGGCGATGGCCTGTTGCAGCCCCTGGGCCTGGGTCAGTTGTTGCAGCTTGGGCAATAGCGAGAGCAGTTGGTTGATCGCCTGGTTGAGCGGTGGTTGTTGGCCCGTCTGGCTCGTGCCCCTGGCCGATTGTGCCTCGGCCGCCACTTCCAGTGGTTTGAAGCCACTTTGCTGGAGCTGCTGGAAGAGTGGGCGTAGTGAGTCCTGGCGGGGGAGTAGCTGACGCCAGGCCTGATCCTGGGAGAGTTGTTGCGATTGTTGGGGATCCAGGCGCAGCAGTAGCTGACCGCTTTCCTTCTCTACCCGCAGCAGCAGGGTCATGCCCTGGAGCAGACGCAGGTTACTGCGCACCTCCAGCAGTCGCCCGTTGACCTCCAGGCTCAGGTTGCCATCGCTGCGACTCTGTTGCACCGTAGCGGTCAGGGTCTGTCCCTCACGTAGCGGCATGGGCAGTGCCTCCCGGGCGGGGAGCTCCAGGCGCAAGGGGGGCAGCATGTTGAAGGCGTTAATCTGCACGTGGTGATCGACCGTGGCATAATGGTGTTGGCCGCCGCGCCGGGCCGACCCCATGGGGTCGACACGCGGATGACTGTCTCAAGCATACTACAGGAGAGTACCGACCACATGCATGGTGCCGAGCAGGATAAGTGGTATTTGCGCCAGTACGGCGAAACGATCGGGCCGTTCCCCGCGATTCAGATCGCCCGCTATCTGTTGCTGCGCCGCCTGCAGGCGGAGGATGAGATCAGCCTGGACGGACAACGCTGGTACCGTGTGGCACAGATCGCCGAGGTACAGCCGGACAAGCTGGAGGGGATGGCCGCCCTGCCGGAGCACCTGCGCGCGCGACTGACGGCGACCCGTCGTTGGGTGGCGGAGCATCCCGCGCTGTTCAGTGAGCGGGGCGGCGAGGGCGAGGACGAGTTGCTGCCCCAGGAACATTATCAGCACGATGTGGGCAGCCCGTTTAACCGCAAGCTGGTCTATGGCTCGGCGGCGTTGCTGGGGCTGGGGGTGATCCTGCTGGCGATCTTTTTGCCAGTGGCGATGTCGCCCGATGCCCCGCAATGCGATGCCGCCGCGGCACCTGGGGTGAACTGGAGCAATTGCCTGTTACAGGGCAGCCAGTTGGATAACCAGGATCTGCGCGGGGCGAATCTGCGCAATACCCAAATGGGTAACTCCACCTTTCGTTCTGCCAATCTGGAGGCGGCGGATCTGGCCTATGCCGATCTGAGCCTGGCACGGATGCGTGGCGCACGTCTGGTGGGGGCGGACCTTACCGGGGCCAATCTGCGCCGCGCCGATCTGCAGGGGGCCAATCTGCAAGGGGCCGATCTGCGCTATGCGAATCTAAGCCTTGCCGAGTTGCGCGGGGCCAATCTGGAAGGGGCGCGTCTGGGTTACGCCGTTTGGGGGGATGAGGAGGAGTTTGTTTGTATGCCCGAGTCGGTGGGGCGCTGCATTCTGGGGAGGGCGCAGTAGTTATTCAATACTCTCGCATTGATAGCGGGCAAAACGCAGGGTGTCGGACCAGTGGTTTGGCGGCAGTCCCGCCTTGCGTTTGAGTTGCTGCAGAAACTGCACCGGCTCTGGCAGTTGCTCCCATACCGACGGCAGGAAGGTGGCACGGTGTGGGCCATCCTCCAGGATCAGACCGTCTACACCAGGACGCAGGGCCTTTAACAATGCCGCCTCGTTGGCCACTTCCAGTGGCTCGCTGGGGCCGAGCAGGGAAATATGCAGTTCCAGTCCGTCTAATTCCTCGGCCCGCAGTGGCATAAAGCGCGGATCCTCAAGGGCGGCGGCGTAGGCATTGTGGACCACATCCTGGCAGAGTGGCCGGTGGGCCTGTAGTGAACCGATGCAACCACGCAGCTCGCCGCCACGACGCAGGGTGACAAAACAGGCCCCGTCCTCGCGTAGCGTCGCTGGGCAGTCCTCGCTGCGCAGCGGCAAGGGGCTCGCCTGCTCTACGGCGTGGCGGATGCTCTGCCAGGCCAGTTCCAGCAGTTGTCCCCGCGCTTCGCTATTCACAGGTATCTCCCGAGCTCATCCGGCAGCGGCGTCTATCCACCCAACTGGCCCCACCCAGGGTGCTGCCCTCAAAGCGGGTCTGAAACAGATCGGCGTTTACCAGGGTGGCCCGCTGCAGGTTGGTTTCGCGCAGGTCGGCAAAGTGCAGTTTGCTGCCCTCCAGGTTGGCCCGAAACAGTTGCGCCCCGCGCAGGTTGGCCCCCTCCAGGGAGGCCTGGCGCAGATCGATCTCGTCCATTTGGGCATCGGCCAGATTGGCCCCGTCCAGCACCACTTGGCGCATCTCGGCCTTTTGCAGCAGGGCACCCTCCAGGTTGGCCCCATCCAGCCTGGCCTGGTAAAAGTTGGTTTCGCGCAGGCTGGCACCGCTCAGATCCGCTTCGCGCAGTTCGGCACGGTTGAAGCTACTGCCATTCAGCAGGCTGCCGCTGAGATCCGCATCGTTGAGTTTGGCGTTTAGCAGGCGAGCATCGGCCATACGCAGCCCGGCGAGCCTTGCCCCCTCCAGGTTGGCGAAGGAGAGATCGGCCCCGGTCAGCAGCGCCCCTTCGAGGTTGGCACCGTCGAGACGGGTGTTGCGCATCATCGCGCCGCTGAGATCGGCACCACTGAGATCGACCCCCTGCTTGTCGCAGTGGCTCCAGTTGACCCGCGGGGCGGGTGGGTCGTCACAGCGGGCCTGAAGGGTTTGGCTCAGCCCCAGCAACAGGGGGAGGGCGAGCAATAGCAGCGAGGGCTTGGTCACACACTTTTTCATCGTTGTTTTCCGTCCTGAATTCGGGTGGCCGAGACTGTATGGCGTATACTACACACTTTTGACCACGGAGAGAGAGATGGGTTTAATCGGTAACCTGGATAAGATGCAGACTCAGGCTCAGGCTGGTGTGGAGGTGCAATACACCCTGCCCGTGGGCGAGCAGCGCCTGGCGCTCAATCCGTTGCTGGGCCAGGCGATCCGACTACAGCATACCGGCCAGATCCACTGCACTGCCTGTGGGCGCAAGACCAAAAAGAGCTATAGCCAGGGCCATTGCTACCCCTGCTCCCAGCGGCTGGCCAGTTGCGATCTGTGTATCATGAAGCCGGAGACCTGCCACTACGCCGCCGGCACCTGTCGTGAGCCGGCGTGGGGTGAGGCCAACTGCATGCAGCCGCACTTTGTCTACCTGGCCAATACCTCGGGGCTCAAGGTGGGGATCACCCGCCACACCCAGGTGCCCACCCGCTGGATGGACCAGGGCGCGACCCAGGCGCTGCCGATCTTTCGCGTGCAAAGCCGTTACCACTCCGGGTTGATCGAGCAGATCTGCAAGGCTCATGTGGCCGATCGTACCGACTGGCGCAAGATGCTCAAGGGGGATGGTGAGCCGATGGATCTTGCTGCCGCGCGAGATAAGCTCATGGCCGATTGCGCCGAGGAATTGGCCGCCTTTCGCAGCCAGTTTGGCGAGGATGCGCTGCAGGCCCTGCCCGAGGCCGAGGTGCTCGGCCTCAACTACCCGGTACGCCAGTGGCCGCAGAAGATCACCGCCCACAATCTGGACAAGACCCCTGAAGTCACTGGCACCCTGGTGGGGATCAAGGGCCAGTACCTGATCCTCGACAGCGGGGTGATCAATATCCGCAAGTACACCGGTTATGAGTTGGAGGTGGAGGGCTAAATAGCCAGTCGACCTGTTCAGACACCGCGACGGTGGCTTGGGTCATCTTTGCCGATAAGGCTTTCCAAGGGGGGCAAGCCCTGCCAGAGCCCGCGAATCATCTTGATGGACAAGGGACGCTTTTGCACTTGTACCGCGCTTCCAGTGGTTCCCTGGTATTCTCACTCCCAGGGCGTTGCCAGACATCCCGCAATGCCCTTTTGGCGATATCTCTCATGGGAGTATCGTCGTCAACTCCCGTGGTGGAGCAAGGGCGATGTGAGTTGCTTGTGGTACTGCGACGACCATCAGGCTAGACTCTAGCATCCATTTTCAAGCGTATAATCGAGCCATGTTGACCATTATCCACCATCCTCAGCCCGCCCGCAGTGACATCGACCGTATTACCGCCGAGATCCCCGGTGAACTGGAGCCCTGTGAGGGTTTTTGCCGTTTGCACCACCACCGCCCGGCCAGCGCCGATAGCCTGCCGGGGCTACGTGCCGCGCTGCCCTTCGACCTCAATCCGGTACCGGAGCGCTTCGATGCCGAGGGGGCCAGGCTGGTGATCAGCGACATGGACTCCACCCTGATCAATATCGAGTGTGTGGACGAGATCGCCGACTTTGCCGGGGTCAAACCCCAGGTGGCGGCGATCACCGAGGCGGCAATGCGCGGCGAGCTGGACTTTGCCGCCTCGCTGACCCAGCGGGTGGCCACCCTCAAGGGGCTGGACGAGGCGGTGCTGGCCCAGGTGTTCGATGAGCGCCTCTCCCCCAACCCTGGGGCCGAGGCCTTGTTGGCCGGGCTCAAACAGCGCCAGATGCGTTTTGCCTTGGTCTCCGGTGGTTTTACCTTCTTCACCGAACGCCTCAAACAGCAACTGGGCCTGGACTACACCCGTGCCAACCTGCTGGAGATCGAGGGGGGGTGCCTGACCGGCAAGGTGGTGGGTGACATCATCGATGCCCAGGCCAAGGCGGTCTTTTTGCGTGAGCTGTGCGAAGAGCTGGGCCTGGAAGCCAACCAGACCATTGCCATGGGCGATGGGGCCAACGATCTAAAGATGATGGCCGCCGCTGGCATGGGGGTGGCCTACCGTGCCAAACCCAAAGTACAGGCCCAAAGTGATGTGGTACTCAATCACAGCGGGCTGGATGCGGTGTTGCACTTTCTGCCGGGTGCCAGGGAGTAGGGAATAGGGAGTAGTGTTACAATCGTTGCCAGCTCAATCCGTAGTATCGAAGCAAGAGGTAAGCAATGGCTGGACACAGTAAATGGGCCAATATCAAACACCGCAAGGCCGCGCAGGATGCCAAGCGCGGCAAGATCTTTACCAAGCTGATCCGCGAGATCACCGTCGCGGCGCGCACCGGCGGGCCGGATGCCGCCAGCAATCCGCGTCTACGCGATGCCGTGGCCAAGGCGCTGGGACAGAACATGACCAAGGACACCGTGGAGCGCGCCATTAAGCGCGGCTCCGGTGATGCCGATGGGGACAACTACGAAGAGGTGCGCTACGAGGGCTATGGCCCGGCAGGGGTGGCGGTGATGGTGGAGTGTCTGACCGACAATCGCAACCGCACCGTGGCCGAGGTGCGCCACGCCTTTAGCAAGAGTGGCGGCAACCTGGGTACCGACGGTTCGGTGGCCTACCTGTTCAG
>SLDE01000012.1 GCA_007125455.1 Ectothiorhodospiraceae bacterium | reverse complement strand
TGTGATTTATATCAAACTTTTGCCCCCATGTCGGGTAATCCCTTACATTATCTCGCTGATCTTTTTGTCCGAATCCATCCTACACGGGATGGCCGCTGGCCCGTCGTGCTGCGCGCCGCCAGCACCCCGGCCGACTTATACCCCTATCCAAGCCTCCTATTAGCCTGAAAAAAAGCGCTGCTTTATAGTGCTCCGATACCCTGCCATCTCGCGGGATGGACCACACAGCAAAGCGACCGAGGAGAAAATAATGATCAAGCCCGTTGGTGCCGATGAATTAAAGCCCCTGTTCGTATACGATTCCGACAAGCACGACGCACTAATGCACGAGGCCGAATCACTGCCCTCGGTGCTGATCAGCTCCAGTGCAGCGGGTAATGCGGTGATGATGGGGGGCGGCTACTTCACCCCCTTGAGCGGCTTTATGAACCTTGCCGATGCGATGGGCGCAGCCGAGCGCATGACCCTCAGCGACGGTAGTTTCTTCCCGGTGCCGGTACTTAATCTGGTCGCCGATGCCTCCTCTATTCAGGGCGCGAGCCGTATCGCCCTGCGTGATCCCAACGTGGAAGGCCATCCGGTCATCGCGGTGCAGGATGTGGTGGCGATCGAAGAGGCCAGTGATGAGCAAATGGCCATCATGACCGAAAAAACCTTCCGCACCAGCGACCCGGAACATCCCGGTGTAGCCGCCTTCAACGGCCAGGGGCGCTTCGCCATCTCCGGCCCCATCCAGGTGCTGAATTTCAGCTATTTCATGACCGACTTTCCCGACACCTTCCGCACCGCCGTGGAGATCCGTAACGAGATCATCGAGCACGGCTGGAAAAAGGTGGTCGCCTTCCAGACCCGCAACCCAATGCACCTGGCCCACGAAGAGCTGTGTCACATCGCCATGGAGCGCACCGGTGCCGACGGCCTGGTGATCCACATGCTGCTGGGCAAGCTCAAGCCCGGCGACATCCCCGCCCCGGTGCGCGATGCGTCGATCCGCAAGATGGTGGAGCTGTACTTCCCGCCCAACAGCGCGATGGTCACCGGCTACGGCTTCGACATGCTCTACGCCGGCCCACGCGAGGCGGTGCTACACGCCTACTTCCGCCAGAACATGGGTGCCACCCACTTCATCATTGGTCGTGACCACGCCGGCGTGGGTGACTACTACGGTGCCTTCGACGCCCAGACCATCTTCGACGAAGAGGTCCCCGAGGGTGCACTGGAGATCGAGATCTTCCGTGCCGACCACACCGCCTGGTCGAAAAAGCTCGATAAGGTCGTGATGATGTGCGAGGCCCCGGATCACACCAAGGACGACTTTGTACTGCTCTCCGGCACCAAGGTACGTGAGATGCTGGGCAATGGCATCGCCCCACCCAAGGAATTCTCCCGCCCCGAGGTGGCACAGATCCTGATCGACTACTATCAAAATCTCTAAGGCAGATAACAGCGACAAGTAGCAAGGGACAAGAAGGGGGGGGACTGCCTTCCCTTTTTCTCTCCTGGCACCGCTTTTCCCTTGTATCTTGCCCCTTTCATCTGCCTTTGGTGGTATTGCACTATCCCCCTCGCACGCATATATTTCGAGGACGCCATCGCCAACACAGGGTTCGCCCATGCCTCCCACACTCACCGATCCCTTCGACCGTCGCATCGACTATGTGCGCCTATCGGTCACCGACCGCTGCGACCTGCGCTGCTACTACTGCATGCCCGAAGGCCATAATGACTTCGAGGCACCACAGGACTGGCTTAGCTTCGAGGAGATCGAGCGGGTGATCGCTGCCTTTGGACGCCTGGGGGTGCAACGGATCCGTATTACCGGCGGCGAACCGCTGGTACGCCGGGATCTGCCCGTACTCACGGCACGCCTGGCAGCCCTGCCCGGCATCGAGGATCTCTCCCTCAGCTCCAATGCGGTACAACTGGAACGCCACAGCCAGGCCCTCTACGATAGCGGTGTGCGACGCCTGAACATCAGCCTGGACACCCTCAATCCGGCGCGTTTCAAGGCCATCACCCAGGGCAAACTGGAGAAGGTGATCAACGGCCTGATGGCCGCCAAGGCCAGTGGCTTTGCCCCGATCAAGATCAACATGGTGGTGATGCGCGGGGTCAACGACGATGAGCTGGTGGACATGGTCGAGTTCTGTCGCAAGCATGGCTTCACCCTGCGCTTTATCGAGACCATGCCGATGGGCGACACCGGGCGCAACGCCGCCGAGCAGTACATGCCGATGGATGAGGTGCAGGCCATCCTGCAAGAGCACTACCCGCTAGTGCCTGGGGTGATGCCCGGCGGTGGTCCGGCACGCTACATGCAAATCGCCGGGGAGGAACTCAAGATCGGCTTTATCACCCCCATGTCGCAACACTTTTGCGAGACCTGCAACCGCATACGCCTGTCGGTGGATGGCACCCTCTACATGTGCCTGGGGCAGGACCACAGCTTCGCCCTACGCCCCCTGCTACGGGCCGGGATCAGCGATGCCGCACTGGAGGCGGCGATCATCGAGGCCATCGCACTGAAGCCCGAACGCCACGAGTTTAGCGAAAAGCCCGAGCAGGTTGTGCGCTTTATGTCGATGACCGGTGGCTAGCCAAATGCCAAACAGTTCGGAATCCATGCCTGAAACCCCATCGAAGAGCGAACACATCCCCCTACTGAAACAATTGCTCACCAAGCATCGCTGGGCCGCACTGGCCACCCTGGATCGCCACGGTTACCCGGAGGGGGCAATGGTGGCGCTGGTGATGGATGAGGGGCTGAGCGAGGGCTACCTGCACCTGAGTCAACTGGCTAGCCATACCCGTAACCTGCTGGAACGCCCCCAGGTGGCACTGACAATCAGCGAGGCGGACCGTGGCGAAGGGGATCCTCAGCAATTAGCGCGGCTATCATTACAGGGCGAGGTGCGGCGACTCGCACCCGAGGATGCGAGCTACCCCACCGCCCGGGCGCGATACCTGGCCACCCTGCCCGATGCCGAGATGCGCTTTGGCTTTGGCGACTTTCAGCTGTTCGCCTTTCGCTGGCACAGCGCCCGTCTGGTGGGCGGCTTTGGCCGGGCCTACAGCTTTCGCCCACAGGATCTAGAAAAAGGCGCTGGTGGAGAAGTAAAACCGCTGTGAGCCCTCCCGCAGACCGTAGCCATAGTCCATGCGCACGGTGGTATCGACAAAGCGCTGCACACGCCAGCGCAGCCCCACCCCCAGGGCTGGATGAAAGCCATCCAGGGAGATATCCTCTACCCCATCCCATACGCTACCCACATCGCCAAACAACACGGCGCGCAGCTGACGGTAGCCGCTGATCCGGTGCTGATACTCCAGGTTGAGCAGCAACATCGCATTCCCTTCGCCGATCACCTCCTGGTAACCGCGTAGGCTGCCCCCACCCAGGGAATAGGCCGGTGAGTCAAAGCTGCTGCCACGCGCCAGGCCGAAGCGCAGACGTGTATCAAGGTTGGCGTCCACCCACGACAAGGGCCGGTAGTGGCTGAAGGTAAACAGGTGGCGGGTATAGGAGAAATCCGAGCCCAGGCCGTTGAGTGAGTGGCTCAGGGTGTAATCGTAGCTGTGCCCTTCGGTATAGTACGGGTGTTTGGCAAGGCGCTGGTGCCCCAGGCTCAACTGCAACTCCAGCGCCTGCCCGTCGTGGTAGTCCAGCCCACGGCCCCACTGCTCGGTGTAGCGCTGCTGCAACAGGTTGAGCCCGCCCCCCGCCTGCCAACCCTCACTCACCCCACGCGCGCCCAACCAGCGCGTGACACGGCCACGAAAAAGGTATTGATCACGCTCGTAGCCCCCGGCCTCCTCCACCGTGTCATCCAGCTCAAACACCTGGCTACGCAGCCTGGCCTGCAAGGCCAGGTTATTGCGCGAACCCAGTAGGCGCGGGTAGCGGTAATCCAGCTCCCATTCACGCAGCATACGCTCTTCGCTATCGAGCTTGCGCTTGTGCTCCAGGCTGAGCTTGAGGCGCTGGTTTAGGCCCAGCAGATTGTCATAACGCAATTCAAAGCCATAGCTGACCTCCTCCCCCTCGGGACGGGCCCCCAGCAACGGAATGGGCAGCAGGTAATAACGCTCCTCGACGGTGATCACCACCACCGTCCGGCCTTCCTCCTCCACCACCCTGGCATCTACCGAGCGAAACAGTCCCAGATTCATGATCGCCTGGCGAGAGCGCTCCAGCAGCCCGTCATCCAGTGCATCCCCCTCGCTCAGCCACATCTCCTGGCGCAGGATCTGCTCATTGGTGACCTCATTGCCGACAAACCGCAGGGTATCGACATAAGCGGCCTGCAGCGACCCTGCCAGCAGCAGGCTCAGCAGCAGGCCACCGTAGCGGCTTAACCGAACAGCATCCACAAGCCGAGACCGGCAAGAAAGATCGCGAAGAAGCGTTTCAAATGCTGCGCAGGCAGGGTGTGGGCCCAGTGCGCTCCCAACGGCGCGAACAACACACTGGCCGCGACGATGCCGAGGAAGGCAGGCCAGTAGAGGTAGCCGGTGGTTCCGGCAGGCAACTGCGGATTGCCCCAACCGGCGATGATATAGCCAATCGCCCCGGCGACGGCGATGGGCAAGCCAACCGCAGCCGCCGTGGCCACCGCACGACGCATCGCCACATTACACCACTGCAGATAGGGCACGGTAAGCGTACCGCCGCCGATCCCCACGATCGCCGAAACCGTCCCGATCACCCCACCGGCCACACTCAAGCCGCCCCGCCCCGGCAGGGTACGCTTAGGACAGATGGGTCGATCCAGCCACATATACAGTGCCACCATCAATTCAAAGGCCCCAAAGACCTGACGCAGGGTATCACCACGCAGCGCATCGGCCACCGCCACGCCAAACCAGGCCCCCAATACGATCCCCGGTGCCATCCAGGCGAAGGTCTGCCACTGCACCGCAGCACGCGCATGGTGGGCGCGTATCGACGACACCGAGGTCAGCACAATGGTCGCCAGCGAGGTACCGATCGCCATATGCATCAGCACATCCAGATCATAGCCCAACCCGAGAAACAACGCCGCCAGCACCGGCACAATGATCAGCCCGCCGCCAATCCCCAGCAAACCCGCCAGCGTGCCAGCAAAGGCCCCCAAGGCCAAATACAAAATCAATTCCATGAATAGCCTGTCAAATGATAAGACACTTCAACACAGAGACCACAGAGAACACGGAGAGACAAATGCCTAGTCCATCACTCCCCGCGCTACGTCGCCGCAACATTCACTCTGTGTCCTCTGTGCTCTCTGTGTTGAATGGTTTTCCGGCTAACGCAGCCACAGGGTCTTGGCATTGGTGAACTCCAACATCCCATGGCGGGACAGCTCCCGCCCATAGCCGGAGTTTTTGATCCCACCGAAGGGCAGCGAAGGGGCACTTTTCACCATACCGTTGACAAAGCAACACCCCGCCTCGATGCGCCGTGCCAGCGCCTCACCGCGCTGCTGATCGGCGCTCCACACACTACTGCCCAGGCCAAACGGTGAATCGTTGGCCACCGCCAGGGCCTCTTCTTCGTCTTTCACACGGATCACCAGCGCCACCGGGCCGAAGAACTCTTCACTCCAGGCCGGTTGGGATGGCCTGACGTGATCCAGGATGGTCGGCGCATAAAAGGCACCGGGGCGCGCCAGCGGCTCGCCGCCACAGACCAGCTTCGCCCCCTTGGCCACACTCGCCGTCACCTGCTGGTGTAGCTCATCACGCAGATCAAGCCGCGCCATCGGTGCCAGACTAGTCTGCTCATCCAGCGGATCGCCCGCCTGCAGGCCCGCGACCCGCTCGGCGAAACGGGCCACAAACGCATCGGCGATCGCCTCTACCAGGATAAAACGCTTGGCAGCAATACAGCTCTGGCCACTATTCATAAAGCGCGAACTCACCGCCTGCTCCACCGCCCTATCCAGATCGGCATCATCCAACACGATGAAAGGATCCGAGCCACCCAACTCCAGCACACTCTTTTTCAGCACCCCGCCAGCGGTGGCAGCGACCGCACGCCCGGCCGGTTCCGACCCGGTCAGGGTCACCGCCGCGATGCGCGGATCTTCAATCACCCCCTTGACCTGCGCGGCGGAGATCATCAGGGTACGAAAGCCCCCTTCAGGCAAGCCCGCCTCGCGAAACACCGACTCAATGGCCAGCGCACACTGGGGCACATTGGAGGCGTGCTTAAGCACCCCACCATTGCCTGCCACCAGGGCCGGGGCGGCAAAACGAAACACCTGCCAGAAGGGGAAGTTCCACGGCATCACCGCCAACACCACCCCCAAGGGCTGGTAGCAAACCAGCGAACGGCTGGCATCGGAGGGCAGCGCCTCATCGGCGAGAAAGGCCGGGCCATGCTCGGCATAGTAATCGCAGACCCAGGCACACTTCTCGATCTCCGCCTCGGCCTCGCGCAGCAGCTTACCCATCTCCAGGGTGATCAGCCGCGCCAGCTCCGACTTGCGCGCGCGCAACACCTCGCCCGCCCGACGTATCAGCGCACAGCGCTCATCCAGGGGCACCGTACGCCACGCCACCTGCCGCTCGGCAACCTGCGCCAAGGCCTGCTCCAACTCCGCAGCCTGCCACAGCGGATACTCCGCCAGGGTCTCTCCCGTAGCGGGATTGATTGAACGGTATGCCATACTTCCTCCCAAACCCTCGGTTATAGTGATAGGCTGAACCGATACTAGCACGACACGGAGATCACCGGCATGAAACCACATACCATCTGCATCATCGGCGGCACCGGCTTTGTTGGCCGCCACCTGGCCGCACGGCTGGCCAAAGACGGCCACCACCTGCGCATCCTCACCCGCCGTCGCGAACAACACCGCGAACTGCTGGTGCTACCCACCGCCGAACTGATCGAATGCAAGGTGCACGACGAAGAGGCGCTGCGCCAGGGGATCAACGGCGCCGACGTGGTGATCAACCTGGTCGGCATCCTCAACGAGCGCGGCCACAACGGCAAGGGCTTCCATCGCGCCCATGTAGAGTTGACCGAAAAGGTCATCAGCGCCTGCAAGGCACGCAAGATCAAACGCCTGCTGCACATGAGCGCACTCGGCGCCGACGCCGAGAACGGCCCCAGCTTCTACCAGCGCAGCAAGGGCCAAGCCGAGCGGATGGTATTAGAGAGCGGCCTGCAGGCCACCTGCTTCCGCCCCTCGGTGATCTTCGGCCACGACGACAGCTTCTTCAACCGCTTCGCCGGGCTACTGCGCACCACCCCACTGGCCTTCCCCCTGGCCTGCGCCCAGGCCCGCTTCGCCCCGGTTCACGTCAGCGACGTGGTCGAGGCCTTCACCCGCGCCATCGACAACCCCGCTACCCACGGCCAGAGCTATGCCCTATGCGGCCCGAAGGAATACACCCTGGAGCAACTGGTGCGCTACACCGCCAAGCAGCTCGGGGTCAGCCGCTGGATCATCGCCCTGCCCGACTGGGCCTCACGCCTGCAGGCCCGCCTGCTCGAATTCGCCCCCGGCAAGCCCTTCTCCCGCGACAACTACAACTCCATGAAATCCCCCAACGTCTGCGACGGCCCCTTCCCCGAAGTGTTCGGGATCCAACCCAGCAGCATCGAAACCGTAGTGCCCAACTACCTCGCCCCCCGACGTGGCCGCGCCACCTACAACCACTACCGGCGACTAGCCAGACGATAGAAACAGACAGGGACGAAGTACAGGTACGGGGTACATGGTCGGCCTTTAGGCCGACGAAGGGTTGATGTTGGCCTGAAGGCCGGGCTTGCGCCGCGTATTCGAAACAACACTTGTATCTTGGGATTTGTAACGGCCTTTTCGCCGCCTGGCCGCTCCTAACCTCGCTCGATGCGCGGCTTGCTTTATTCAGGCCTGTCGTTCTGGACGGCGTCTTTTGCGTAGGCGCTCAAGTATCGTGCGGTCGTGTATGACTTCGTAGAAATAGCGACCATCTACGGTAGGGCAGTCGTCTACCGGGTAGTCTGGGTCGTAGATCTGCAGCGGTGCCTTGCGGATCACCAGGCTATGGGTGGCGCTGCTGAGCCAGGGTACCTTGATGGCGTAGAGTTTGCTCCCGCTCAGTTGGGGCAGTGTGTTGCCAATACGCTTTAGGCTTAGTTCTTTGCTGAGCATTTGGAATACGGCTTCTTCGATGAGTATGCCGTTGTGGTTGTATACCATGTCTGTTTGGGCCTTTTCGCCGTGGGCAAGGGCGTTTTTGGACGGTTGGTAGACTTCAACATGGCTGGCGTGGGCATTTTGTCCTGCCCGCCAGTTGCGTATGCTCCAGGCGCAGGCGGAGAGGCGATCGGCGCGGTTGATTGCCGGTGAGATGGTGATCTTGTGGTCGCCGTCGTACAGGTAGTGGGGGGCGGTGTCGCTGTGGGCGATGCCTATCCCCAGCTCCAGCGGGGGGAGGTTGTAGCAGAGCAGCTCTTTGTTTTGCTTGGCGACGATCTCCAGGATGCGTGCCGCCAGGGCGCAGGCGCAACTGGCTATCAGCTGTTCGTGGGTGGTGCCTGCGTAGTCGTTGAGTATGAGGATGATGGCATCGCCTTCGATGAAGACCTTTTCCACCTCGAATTCCTTGACCGCCTGGTTGATGGGGGTGAAAAAGTTGCGATCAAAGTGGCCTGCGGGATTGAGCCCCAGTTGATTGAGGCGGTCGGTGACTTCGGTGGAGCCGCGCAGGTCGGCCTTGATGATAATGTGGGCGCTAATCCGGGCCTGGGAGGTTTTCTTTTCGTTGGGCAGCAAAAACTCATTGAGCACGTAGTTTGCACGTGAGGCCTGAATGCTTTTCTCATCGGTGAGCAGTCGGATTTCATTGACGGCACGTTGGTATTGGAATTGCAGTTGCAGATCGTGGCGAAAGTGTGAGAAGTCTGTCATCAACTCAAGCAGGTGTTGCTTGACGAGCAATGCGGGCTGTTTGTGGATCTTGACCCAACGCTTAAGGATGGTGCTTTGTTGTGCCTGGATGGCGGCGATTTGACTGTAGGGTGCTAGTCGTTTGTGGAGCTCTTTGCGCGTCGTGCTCTCGAACAGCAGTGTTACCATATTCATTAGCGACATGGGGGCTGTGGCTGTTTTGAGGATGGCGCGGGCCTCATACACGGCGGCAACCCAGCGCAGCAGCCCGGCCTTGCCGAGGTGCTGGATCACCCGTTCGGCTAGCCGACTCTGGAAACGTCGGTGGGAATAGTATTTGTAGTATCTGCGCCACTGCTTTAGTGGCTGGCTGTCGGCCAGTTTGCGGCGGGTCCACTGTTGGTCGAACAGGATGGTGGTGTTGTCATGGTGTACGAGTACCGAGGGCCGCGACAGCATGGCCGCTATGGTGTTGTTGCCCTGTGTGGCCTGCCCCATGGCTGGGCCGTGCTCAAGCTCTTCGCCAAGCAGCTGGAATCGCAGGCAGTCTCGCAACGCCTCGCTGAGCGCCCGCTCCATCTCCATGAAACCCATCTGGCTGTGTTTTCCCTGGCCAAACAGCAGGTAGTGTTCATGTTGCACCGTTTCGCTGTCACCGCTGTTTGCCAGCAGCAGTGGGGCGCGCAGCGCCTCCATGGCAAACACATGGCTGTTACCAAGGATCCCCTTCACCATGTGGCTGAGGCGTTTGCGCTGATCATTGAGCAGCATGGTGAAAAGCTGCAGGTTTACCCTGGCCTTGATGTCTTCCTGCTGGCGAAACAGCTCACGAACAAAGCGGTGGTACTCACTGCTGTCGCGGTGTTTTTTGGTATCGGGTGGCCCGTCTTCCTTGGCCTGTCGCACCCGCGCCGCGACTTGGTTGCTGACTTCGTTGTGGATGAATTTGAACAGGGTAAGATAGAACAGATCCAGCAGCGGCGGGGTGCCGCTGCCTTTGGCTTTTAGCACGGCCTCTTTGTGCAGGCTGAGGAAGGCTTCGCGGAATGCGGCGAGCTGTTTTTCAGGGGGCGAGGAGGGGCGCTTTTGCCGCACACTGTGAATCTCGGCATCGACCAGGCTTTTTATCAGGCTGGTGCCGCGTTGACAAAATGCCGGGCTAAGCTGCACATCAATGTGGATATTGTCGAAACCGCGCGGCAGGGTGGTCAAGTGGATGCCAACCCGGTTTGCATGGCGCAGCGGTAGGCGGCTCTTTATATGGGTGGCACCACTGCTCAGGACATGGATGAGCAATAAAAAGCTCACCGTCAGTGCGATCTCGGCGATGCCTAGCTTGAGGGTAAAGCTGTCCGCCAGCTGCAGGGCAACGGTGCCGTGGGGCGCTCCACGCAACAGGTAGTCGAAGGCGTAGGTGAGGATCCCGCCCACGGCGAGCTGCAGACCCACCACCGCACGCAAGCTGATGAAGTAGAATGCCGCATTCCAGCGGATCAGCGACAGGCCCAGCAGGACGGCCCCGCCGATCAGCAGCCATGTGTTGCTATCGAGCAGTGCGGCTTCGATCGGCGCGGTGCTGATCGCGCTTGCCTTGAGTATGGTGATTTGCAGGCTGCCAAATTGAAAGGCCCCCGCCAGTTGCCCAAGATGGATGGTGAGCTTGGCGAGCTGATCCAGCAAAAGTACCACCAAGGCTATCCAAACTAGCTTCATTTTATCGTGCCCGTACCCTGGTCATCGTTTCTGTTATTGTGCTGCTTTCCCCCGGATGTCGGCGATGGCTATCCCCTGCGGCTTGTTGTCTGGCGCACAGCCTGCAAGGCGAGAAAGGGCCTACATCTCGGCGGGGATTCTACGCCATATACTACCCAGAGAGTAGCGAGCAGGGGCGGCGGCCATGGCTGTACCTAGCCAGGCTCTGGGCCTGCCGGGGCGGCTTGCAAGCTTGTCTGCCATGACCCAGCGGCGAACTTGTGTCATCGTATGTTGCACGGCCACATCACACGACCAGGGTGACAGCATCCCCTGGCCTTGGCACAATCCCTGCCGGAGGATATGGATGGATACTATGGACTTTCCCAGGCTGACGTTCGGCCATTACCGCTTTCACTTTACGGCCAAATCCACGCTGCAGCTACCCAGTTATACCGGCTCGACCTGGCGCGGCGCCCTTGGCCATGCCCTGCGTCGCACGGCCTGTGTCACCAACAGCCAGGATTGTCGTGGTTGCATGCTTAGTGCCTCCTGCGCCCACGGCTATCTGTTCGAATCCCCACCGCAGAACAGCAGCGGGATGCTCGCGCGTAGCACGGCGGTGCCACACCCTTATGTGCTGCGCCCTTCTGCGGGTGGCCCCATCACAGCGGGGCACACCCATAGCCTCGTACAGTTGCATACGCCGCTGCGCCTGCGCAGCAATAATCGCTATGTGGGCGTGGAGCAGTTTGGCTTTGCCCACCTGTTCTCTGCGCTTATGCTGCGGCTTTCCCAACTGGCACGCTTTCATGGCGACGGCGAGCCGCAGGCCGACTATGCCCAGCTTGCCAGCCTGGCCCGTGAGCAAGGGCTCATCGACACCGAGCTGCGCTGGCAGGACTGGGCACGCTACTCCTCACGCCAGCGCACCAGGATGCAGATGGGCGGTTTGCTGGGCCAGTTTACCCTGACGGGTGAACATCTATCCGCCTTTTGGCCCTGGTTGTGGCTCGGGCAGTACAGCCATGCGGGCAAGGCCTGCACCATGGGCTTGGGGCAGTACCGTATCGACCCAATCTAGGCAGATAGGGCGCGACCCGCCCTACCTGCGGTGACGTTTTTTATATTCGGGATAAACATGCAAATCTATTTGGTAGGCGGCGCGGTGCGCGACAAGTTACTCGGCCTGGAGCCCCGCGATCGGGACTGGGTGGTGGTGGGCGCAACACCCGAGCAGATGGTCGAACAGGGCTTTCGCCCGGTGGGTAAGGAGTTTCCGGTGTTTTTGCACCCACACACCGGCGAGGAGTACGCCCTGGCACGCACCGAGCGCAAGACCGCACCGGGCTACCATGGCTTTGTGTTTCATGCCGATGCGCAGGTCACTCTGGAAGACGACCTGGCACGGCGCGATCTGACCATCAACGCCATGGCGGAAGATGCACAGGGCAAGGTGATTGACCCCTTCGGTGGCCGGGAGGATCTGGCCAATGGGCGGCTGCGGCATGTCTCCCCCGCATTCGTGGAAGATCCGGTGCGCATCCTGCGTATCGCCCGCTATGCGGCCCGCTTCGCACGGTGGGGCTTTCGTGTGGCCCATGGCACCCATGCCTTGATGAAGAAGATGGTGGCCAATGGCGAGGTGGACGCACTGGTGCCGGAGCGGGTCTGGCAGGAGACCGAGGCGGCGCTGGGGGAGGATACCCCCAGCCGCTTCTTCGAGGTATTGCGCAACTGCGGTGCGCTGGCACGGATCTTTCCCGAGCTGGAGGCGCTGTTTGGGGTACCCCAGCCCAAACACCACCACCCGGAGGAGGATACCGGGGTGCATACCATGATGGTGCTGGAGCAGGCGGCCAAGCTCAGCGATGATCGCGCTGTGCGCTTCGCGGCGGTGGTACATGATCTGGGGAAGGGCACCACACCGAAAGAGGAATGGCCACGCCATATCGCCCACGAACACCGTGGCGTAGCGCTGGTGGAGGGCCTGTGTGAACGACTGCGGGTGCCGCGCGAATACCGTGATCTGGCGGTCCTGGTGACCAAGCACCATGGCGTGTATCACCGCGCCGAGGAGCTGCGCCCAGAGACACTACTAAAGACCCTGGAGCAACTGGACAGCTTTCGCCGCCCCGAGCGACTGGAGCGCTTTCTGCTCGCCTGCGAGGCCGACTCACGGGGACGACCCGGCTTTGAGCAGCGGCACTTCGCCCAGCCTGGGATCTTTCGCGCTGCCCACGCCGCCGCCCAGGCCATCCAGGCCCGCGACCTGGCCACCCAGGGACTCACCGGCAAGGCCATCGGCGAGGCCCTGCACCGGGCGCGGGTGCAGGCCATCAAGCTGGAATTAAAAAAGAATTAGTAACTGCTCGCCCCCTTTATCCCCCATTGGGGGAGAGGGGGCGAGTAGATACAGGCTTTCAACACAGAGGGCACAGAGCACACAGAGAAAAACCCATGCCATGTAGGTCGGTCTTTAGGCCGACAGCGTCGGGCTGAAGCCCGACCTACATAACTGGGTGGGGTAGTTACCCGTTCACCATCGTTTCTGTAGCGCCTTTGCACTTCACGTCCCTGTGACCTCTGTTTCGCGTCCCTTGCGGTTAAACGCCTTTAGGCCTCGTCGAAGTAGAGACACAGGTAGGCGGTGTCTTTTTCGATGCGCACACCGAACTTGCGGTTGGCGGCGACCTCAAAGCGCTCGCCGGGGCCGACGCTGCGCCAGGCGTCTTCACCAGGCAGACGGATCGTCATCGCGCCGCTGATCACCTGCATGATCTCTTTCTGCGTGGTGCCAAATTCATATTCACCTGGGGCCATTACCCCCACGGTGGCTGGCGCATCGTCACCCTGAAAGGCGATGGAGACCACCTTATCGTCGAAATAGGTATTGCTCTTGAACATCTGCCACTCCCGCTGTGTAGGAAAAAAGGCGGGCAGTTTAGCCCGAACAGGGAAAGCGCGGGTAGTCCGACCAACGGTAATTGACAATTTCAGAATATGCTAATAAACTCCCCGACCTATCAATCAACAAAAAAATCAGCATCCGAAACGGTTGTGTCTTCAACCTCAACCCTTCAGGATGCAAGTGTCACCAATCCAAAGGAGAGAGTCAGAATGAAGATCAGAACCCTTATCGCCGCCACCGCCATCACCCTGTTCAGCAGCACCGCCGCCCAGGCGTGGTGGGCTGGCCCGTTCAGCAACAGCAATACCGGCAGCGGCAACACCCATCATAATGCCGATGGCAACTTCGACTTCAGCATGCGCGGCTCCGGTCGTGGGCACGGCCAGGGTCAAGGTCAGGGCTATGGCCATGGCTATGGTCAGCCTGGACACGGCTACGGTCATCCTGGTTACGGCCCAGGCTATGGTCCTGGCTTCGGCCCGGCACCCGGCTATGCCCCAGGTCCTGGTTACGGTCCTGGCCCCGGCTATGGTCCTGGCCCCGGCTATGGCTATGCCCCCCAACAGGGCATGAGCGAGGAGCAGATGCGCTACCAGCAGCAGATGCACGAGCAACAGCGCAAGGCCTATGAGCAGCACCAGCAAATGATGGAGCAACAGCGCCAGCAGATGATGGAACAGCAGCGTCGTGCCTACGAGCAGCACCAGCAAATGATGGAGCAGCGTCAAGCGCCTAAGCAATAAGCTTTTGCCTTGACCATAAACCCGCAGTGGCCGCCCGGCCCTGCGGGTTTTTTGTTGTCTGAGCGAGGGTAGCGCAGCATGATGTACACTATTGGACACAGCATCCGTAGCAGGTTCGTCACATGCCCCAACGTCCATACCGCCTATCGCAGCCGCCACGCACCAGTGGGCTAGCGTTTGTGCCGCTGTTGGGGATCGTCTTGTTGGCAGACAGCCACACGCACGAGGTGGGCAAGCTGACGCTAAAACGGGGCCGTAGTCATCGACGCTACCGACATCCACCCTGGCATGTTGCAGGATCATGACGCACTCTAGACTGCTGGCGTTTCGAATCGCCGGGATCCCGATGGCCGTGGAGGCCGAGTCGGTGGACAGCATCGTCATGCCGCCACCGCAGCTCACCCACCCCCCCGGCAGCAGCGCTGCTCGCCCTGGGATCTTCCGCCACGGCGAACACACCCATGCGCTGGTGGATCTACATGCCCGCCTCGGCCTGAGTGGAGACTACAGCCAGCGCGGACGACTACTGCTCTATCACCAGGGAACACGCTATTACGCCCAACAGGTGGACGAGGTGATCGGCCTGGTCCAGCCGGAAGACGGGCAATGGGGCTCCCTGCCTAGCTACCTGCCCCGCGAGCTGTTCTGGAGCGGCCTGTTTTATCGCGACGAGATCCTGCTGTGCAGCGCGCTCGACAAGCTGCGCGATATGCACGACATTGCGCCATTGCAACGCCTGCTGCGTGCCCAGGCCGAAAAGCCGCCGTCCAGGCCGACAGCTTCAACGCCAGCCAACGCCACGCCAGCAACACCATCCCGTGCGACAACGCTGGACAGCGCCAATCCTCCCTCGCGCCAAGTGAGCCCATCGGCCCGCCAGAGCGCCCCAAAACCCAGCGCGACAACGGCCACCACCCCACGCCGCCCATCCCCAACGAAACCGAAGCCCAGGCCGACACAGGGGACGAACAAAGACCGGGGCCGAGCCGACCCCCACAGACCCGCCGCACCACCACGGCCCACGTCGGCACCACGTCCCGCACCATCCAGCCGCCCGCCGCGCGCCCCGGCGGCCCCAGCGGCAACAAGCATCACCACAACGAGCGAGGCATACAGCGCCCCCCGCCCACAGCGACGACCAGCTACCCGTGAGGGCGGGCTGTTCTGGCTATTGCCACTGCTCATGCTGCTGATCGCCGCCGGGTTTGGCTGGCAGGCGCTGCACTCGCCCGAACCCGCCCCGACGGTGAGCCCCCCGTTGGCCCAAAGCACCGCACCTGCACCTGCACCTGCGACCAGTGTGCCGCCGCACCATCCCCCACCCCGGACCGCGGCACCCCCCAGATCCGCCCCCGATGCGAGCTCTAGTACAGCGCGTGGAGCACCAGAGACCCAAACCACGGACGATCCCGCTGCCCCCACACCGGAGGCACCCGCATTTACGCCTCGCCTGGAACGCCCGCCCGAAGCCAAGGCAGCCCCGGCCCTGATACTGGAGCGGGAGGCCGATGGCACCCTCAACCTGATCATCGATCGCCAGGCCCTGCTGGACAGCGTGACACCCCCCGCCCCCAGCGAGCCCGTTATCTTGAGCGAAGCTTCGGCCCCCGCGCTGCCCGACGCGCCCGATCCAAGCGAAGCGGACCTGGCCACACCAACACCACCGCCACCACCCTCCACGCCGCGCGAGGACGCCCCGGCAACGGAACAGCCACCCGCCCCCCTGGCAGCACCCCACCGCACAGCAACACCCGCGACCGAGAGCGCCCCAGGGATCGCCCTTTCCCCCCAGGCCATCTCGCCGCAGGCCGAGCCCTCGGTGTGGTTCGACCCCAGCGCCCGACCACTGGAGCCCTGTGAGTGTGTGCATATCGTTGGACGCGGGGATACCCTATGGTCCATCGCGCGCCGCTATACCGGAAATGCGTATAATTACCCCCTGCTGGCACGCCAGAGCGGGATAGCAAACCCCGATCTGATCTACCCTGGCGACCGTATCCGTATCACCATCCGATGAGCCCTATGAACGTACTGCGCTGTGACGAGATTGATCTGACAACCCTGGGTGAACTACTGGGCCGCTTCGGCCTTCGCCTGGAACAGGTGGGCGAGGACGAACCGATCCCCGGCAGCTGGTTTGGCGAACCGGAGGCGGGGATCATCGCCCAGCGGGTGATCGTGCGCGGCGACACCCCGGTACACTCCGCCCTGCACGAAAGCTGCCATCTGATCTGCATGGACCAGCAACGCCGCGCCACCCTGCACACCAACGCCGGTGGCGACTACGATGAGGAGAATGCGGTCAACTACCTGGAGATCACCCTCGCCAGCCTGCTACCAGAGGTGGGCTATGCCCGCATCCTCGCCGACATGGACGCCTGGGGCTACACCTTCCGCCTCGGCTCCGCCCAGGCCTGGTTCGAGCAGGACGCCGAAGACGCCCGCCAATGGCTGCTAAAGCACGGCCTGCTTGACAGCCAAGGCCAACCCACCTGGCAACTGCGTACATAAACCTCCGCCCCCATAAAGTTGCATGTCAAGACCTGACCCCCGGCGTGTGACCCCCGGCGTGAAGGCCTGCCCCCAGGCGTGACCCCGGTGCTTGTTCACGCAGGCGGTGCGGTTCGCGGGGCTCACCGCACCCTACGGGTTGGGGCGGGATTGGGTTGGGTGCGGTGAGTTACACGAACCGCACCGATGGTGTTGGGAGGGTGATGGTGTTTCGAAGCCTAATGCCGCCGTATCTCGTATCTGGCATCTCGAACCTCGTATCTGACCCCCGGCGCACGCAGCTCGTGACCCCGCTCCTCGCACTTCCCACATACACCCTCTGGCATTCCCTGGCGTCATTCGCTATGGTTCCAGCATACCCCTGATAAGGAATACCCCATGAACATCGGCTCGATCCACAACTACTACGAATCCCTGGTTGGAGAGTACCTGTTGCACGAACTACCCGACGAATACGCCGAGGATCAGGACTTCATCGAAGATGTCGCCTGCCTGGCACTGAACCGCCTGCCCGCCCGCTATGTGCGCCATGATGTGGATATGGCCTTCTTCCTCACCACCGACGAACGCGAGAAGATGCAAAACAACGTGGTCGAGTCGGTGACTGCGGCGATCGCACAGGTGAAAAGTGCCACCCATGCCGATTAGGCGCTTCGCCGACCCGCCCGCGCTGTTTCAGGCTGCCGCAGAGCGGGTAAGCGAGCGGCTACAGGCAGCCATCGACGCCCGGGGCCAGGCCAGCCTTGCCCTGGCCGGTGGCAGCACCCCACGTGGGCTCTACCAGCAGCTTGCCCAATTGCCAACTGCCCAGGCACCCGACTGGCACCGGGTAGCGTTCTATTTTGGCGATGAACGGGCGGTGCCTCCCGACCACCCCGACGCCAACTACCGCATGGCCCATGAAAACCTGCTTGGGCCACTCAAAATCCCCCCTGCACAGGTTCACCGCATCGAGGCTGAACGACCACAGCAGGAGGTTGAAGCCCACTACCGCCAACGGCTAGCCCAGTTGCCCCAGCAAGATGGCTGGCCCTGTCTGGATCTGATCCTGCTGGGAATGGGCGATGACGGCCACACCGCCTCGCTCTTTCCAGGCAGCGCCCTGCTCGCGGAGCGGCAGGCCAGCTTCATCGGTGCCGAGGTACCCGGACGCGGGCTGCGCTACAGCCTCACCCTGCCGGTACTCAACCATGCTCGCCAGTTGATGCTCCTGGTCAGTGGCAAGGAAAAGGCCGACACCGTAGCGCGAGCGCAACAAGAGCCAGGCGCACAACTTCCAGTACAGCAGTTGAATACGACACACCTGGAGTGGTACCTGGACCAGGCCGCCGCCGCCCACCTCAAGCCAGAGGCTTCACCATGAGCGATCCCCTGATCCTTGCCGCCGATGTGGGCGGGACCAAGACCCTGCTGCAATTACTGCGCCGCGACCCGGATGCCCACCACGGCATCCAGCCAGTGGCCGAGCAGCGCTACAGCAGCCATGCCTTCGTCAACCTGGAAACGATGGTGCAGCGCTTCCTGGAGGAGTGCGCCCAACCCACCCCACACAGCGCCTGCTTTGCCGTCGCAGGGCCGGTCAGCCCATACCCCGGCGGGCAGCGCTCACAGTTGACCAATCTGCCCTGGCAGCTGGACAGTCGGCAATTGGCACACACGCTGGCGATCCCCCACGTCAGCCTGTTGAATGACTTTCAGGCCATCGGCTACAGCCTGGATGTGCTGGGGGCACATGAGCTGGAGCCCCTGCATGCCCATGCCCCGGATCCTCAAGCCCCCAAACTGGTGGTCGGCGCAGGCACCGGGCTGGGGGTCTGTCTGGTCACCCCCGACGGGGATAACTACAGCAGCTATCCCACCGAAGGGGGGCATTTGGCCTTTGCCCCCCTTGATATCGAGCAGGAATCACTCTATTTCTACCTACGGGCACAGCAGTTGCGCGTATCCTATGAACGTCTGCTCTCTGGCAGCGGGTTGGTAAACATCTACCGCTTCCTGCTGGACAAGCTGGGTCAGTACGACGATCCCCTGCTACACCACGACGACCCCGCCGTGCAGATAGGCCGCCTGGCCGTGGCCGGGGATCACCCGCTGGCACTGGAGGCGGCCCGGCTGTTCATCCGCATCTACGGCGCCTTTGCCGGCGACATGGCCCTGACCTGCCTGCCCCGTGGCGGGGTCTATATCGCCGGAGGCATCGCCCCCAAGCTACTGCCGCTGATGCAGGAGGGCGAGTTCATGCGCGCCTTCCGCAACAAGGGGCGCATGGTGCATGTGGTAGAACCGCTGCCGGTGCAGGTGATCACCAACCCGGCCTGTGGCCTGCTTGGGGCGGCACGCTACGCTGCCCGCTTTTGATTGAATAACGAGGAAACTGCGTGGACAAAGACATCAATGCGATCCGGGTCGAGGTACAGACCCACTACATCGCCGAGCAATCCGACCCGGCACAGGATCGCTATGTGTTCGCCTACACCATCACCATCCGTAACGACGGTGACCAGAGCGCGCAACTGCTCACCCGCCACTGGATCATCACCGACGGCGAGGGGCATACCCAGGAGGTACACGGCGACGGGGTGGTGGGCGAACAGCCCCGCCTGCGACCCGGCGAGGCCTTCCGCTACACCAGCGGCACCGTGCTCGACACCCCGGTGGGCACCATGCAGGGCAGCTACCAAATGGTGGCCGAGGATGGGCAACGCTTCGATGCCTCCATCGCCCCCTTCACCCTGGCGATGCCGCGCACGCTTCATTAAGAGTCGGATTACGTATCTACCCCCCCTCTGAATGAATTTTATTATCGGTTCATGGGATAACGGAGCCAAAAGCTACGAGGTACGAGGTACGAGAAATGTGGGCCCGTTCACCATCGTTTCTGTAGCGCCTTTGCACTTCAGATCCCTGTGACCTCTGTGTTGAAATGGATTTACAGTAACTGCTCGCCCCCTTTATCCCCTCCCCCCAAGGGGAGAGGGGGCGAGTAGATACCTTAGTTCTTTCCAGCTACCCATCTTTCAGGTAGGCAAGTTGTTACGCCATTTGATTTCCAGGACAAGAGCCAACATGAGCCTGCGCCACAGCTACACCCTGTTTGCCCCCATCTATGATCTGGCGATCGCCCGCATCAGCCGCCCGCTACGTGAGATAAGTCTGCAGGCACTGCACCACCTGCCGCTGGAGCGGGAGGTGTTGCTGCCGGGGATCGGCTCCGGACTGGACATCCCCCACCTACCCTACGGCCACCGCTACACCGGCCTGGACCTGACCCCGGCGATGCTGACCAAGGCCCAGCAGCGCATCGGTGGACGGGAAGACATCACCCTGCAACAGGGGGATGCGATGGCGCTGCCCTATGCCGATCACAGCTTCGATGTGGTGGTACTGCACCTGATCCTGGCGGTAGTGCCCGAACCGAGCCGCCTGCTGCGCGAGACCGAGCGGGTATTACGCCCTGGTGGCAAAGTGCTGGTGCTGGACAAGTTTCTGCGCCCCGGCCAACGTGCCCCGTTGCGTCGCCTTATCAACCTGGCCAGCCGCCACCTCGCCACCCGCACCGACGTGGTGTTCGAAGAGGTCATCAGCCATACCCCCTGTCTTTGCGTGGAGCAGGACCAACCCGCCCTGGCCGGGGGCTGGTTTCGCCACATCCAGTTAAACAAACACGAACACTGCCCCTAATCGCCTTTATGGTAAGATGCGGGCCTACCAATCACTGCGTAAACATCATGGCCACCTACGCCATCGGCGACATCCAGGGCTGCTACAACGAGCTGCGCCGACTGCTCGATAAGCTGGACTTCGATCCGGCCCGGGACAGGGTGTGGCTAGCCGGAGATCTGGTCAACCGTGGGCCGGACTCGCTGGCGGTATTGCGCTTCGTGCGCGGCCTGGGCGACGCCGCCCTCAGCGTGCTGGGCAACCATGACCTACACCTGTTGGCACTCTGGCAAAACCGCCACCGTCACTTCAAAAACACCGACAGCCTCGCCCCGATCCTCACCGCCGAAGATGGCGAGGAATTGCTCGAATGGCTGCGCCTCTGCCCCCTGATGCACCACGATCCGCAGCGTAATCTTGCCCTGCTGCACGCGGGCCTGCCGCCGCAGTGGGATATTGCTACCGCACGGGCCTGCGCCACCGAGGTGGAGAGCGTACTGCGCGGCGAGGACTTTCACGAGTTCATGCAGCACATGTACGGCAACAAGCCCGCACGCTGGTCACCCGGCCTGAAGGGCTGGGATCGGCTGCGCTTTATCGTCAACTGCTTTACCCGATTGCGCTACTGCACCAGCAACGGCAAACTGGATTTCAAATACAAGGGCAAGCCGGGCGAAGCCGGTGGCGACAAACAGCTGCCCTGGTTCCAGATCCCCACACGCCGAAGCCGCGATACCCGTATCATCTTTGGTCACTGGTCCACCCTCGGGCTACACCAGCAGGACAACGTACACGCCATCGACACCGGCTGCCTATGGGGTGGATCACTGACCGCCATCGAGCTGGACAGCCTGACCACCACCAGCTTGCCCTGCGCGGGCTACGCGGTGCCAAAGGCGGAGTGACAAGTGGGAGCAGAGTAAACGCACCGCACAGCCCACCGACAAGCAGACAAAAGCATGGGAGACCATCTTTACTATGAACCACCAACACGACCGGCATCGCCCCAAGGGCATATCAGGCAAATTCATCCGCGACAGGGAGCTGGAGCAGGGCATGGAATACCACGTGGTCTCGACCACCCTCGAGGCTGTTAAGCCTCTATAAAAAAACCGTATCTACTCGCCCTCTCTCCCCCAATGGGGGAGAGGGGATAAAGGGGGCGAGCAGTTACAAAAAGCCATATTCAACATAGAGGCCACAGCGTGCACAGAGAAAAGCGGGGCCTGGCGGTAAAAAACCGCCGACTTTCGACCGCCCCTTCCCTGATCACCTCCGTGGCCTCCGTGTACTCTGTGTTAAAGGCCTTGCCATGATCAAATTGACTGAACTGGCCCTGCGCCGGGGCACCAAAGTACTATTCGAACAGGCCAGCCTGACCATCCACCAAGGCGAGAAGACCGGCATAACGGGGGCCAACGGCAGCGGCAAGTCCAGCCTGTTCGCGCTGTTGCGTGGCCAGTTGCAGGCCGATGTGGGTGAGCTGACACTGCCGCCCAACCAGGTGATCGCCCACGTCGCGCAGGAGACCCCCGGCGTGGATCGGGCGGCCATCGAGTACGTGATGGATGGAGATAGCGAACTGCGCCAATTGGAGGCCCAACTGGTCGAGGCAGAGCAGGCCCACAACGGCCATCGCCAGGGGGAGCTGCATGCCCGGATCGATGCCGTCAACGGCTACACCGCCCGTGCCCGTGCGGCGCGATTGATGCACGGGCTGGGCTTTGGCAACGAGCAGCTGGAGCGCCCGGTGGCAGACTTCTCCGGTGGCTGGCGGATGCGTCTCAATCTGGCCCAGGCGCTGATGTGCCGCTCCGACCTGTTGCTGCTGGATGAGCCCACCAACCATCTGGATCTGGACGCGGTCTACTGGCTACAGGGCTGGCTGGCCCAATACCCCGGCACCCTGCTACTGATCTCCCATGATCGGGACTTTCTCGACGAGGTCTGCGATCACATCCTGCATGTGGAACAGCAGCGCCTGAACCTCTACAGCGGCAACTACAGCGCCTTTGAGCGGCTACGCGCCGAACGGCTGGCCGGGCAACAGGCGGCCTTCGAGGCCCAGCAGCGCGAGATCAAGCATATCCAGGGCTTTGTCGATCGCTTTCGTGCCCAGGCAACCAAGGCGCGTCAGGCACAAAGCCGCATCAAGGCACTGGAGCGGATGGAACGCATCGCTCCGGCCCATGTGGACTCCCCCTTCCACTTCGCCTTTCTCCCCCCACACAAGCTGCCCAGCCCGCTGCTCACCCTGGAGCAGATCGCCGCCGGTTATGGCGATACACCGATCCTCTCCGGCGCGCGACTGACCCTGCAGCCGGGGGACCGCATCGGTCTGCTAGGCCATAATGGCGCGGGCAAATCTACCCTGATCAAGCTACTTGCCGGAGACCTGGCCCCCCTGGCTGGCGACTGCGAGCACTCCCCGGAACTGCGCATCGGCTATTTCGCCCAGCATCAGCTCGAACAGCTCGATCCCTCGGCCAGTCCGCTGCTGCACCTGCAACGGCTGGACCCCAAGGCCAGTGAGCAGTCACTGCGCGACTTCCTCGGCGGCTTCGGTTTTATCGGCGACATGGCACTGGCCCCCAGCGCGCCCTTCTCCGGCGGCGAGAAGGCGCGCCTGGTGCTGGCGATGCTGGTCTACCAGCGCCCCAACCTGCTGCTGCTGGATGAGCCGACCAACCACCTCGATCTGGAGATGCGCCACGCCCTGGTGCTGGCCTTGCAGGAGTATGGCGGGGCCATGGTGATCGTCTCCCACGATCGCCACCTGCTGCGCAGCGTTTGCGACCAGTTGCTACTGGTGGACAGGGGGAGGGTGAGCGAGTTTGACGGCGACCTGGACGACTACCGCCAGTGGCTACTGGAAGAACAGCGTGAGGCACCCGGCAATGACGAGCAACCCAAGGCGGAGCACAGCGCCACCGCGCGCAAGGAGCAACGCCGCCTGGAGGCCGAGACACGCAAACGCCTGCAACCGCTGCGCAAACAGCTCAACAAACTGGAAGAACAACTGGATAAACTACAGCAACAACGTAGCGAACTGGAACAGCGCCTGGCCGATCCAGCCCTCTACCAGGAGGGGGGTAAAGAGGTATTGAGCGGGCTGTTACAGCAAAAGGGCGAGTTGGATAAGGCCCATCAGCAAGCCGAAGAGGCTTGGCTGCTGTGCAGCGAGGAATTGGAAGCGGCGGAGGGAGGCGTCTAACCACGCCTCCACCCCG
>SLDE01000054.1 GCA_007125455.1 Ectothiorhodospiraceae bacterium | reverse complement strand
GAAGAATTGATCTCGGATGATGGCAAGTTGGTACTCAATCGCATCACCGGCGTCGTTCAGGTTACCGACAGCTACCGCAACGTGCGCCAGATCGAGATGCTGCTGGGCAATATGCGTAGTGGGATGCACCGTCAGGTTGCCATTGAGGCGCGTATCGTCGAGGTCGAGCTGAGTGACATGGCGCGGACCGGGATCGATTGGAGCCGCCTAAATCTTGGCCGTGGTAACAATTCCTCGATCTCCTTCCGTGGTGCACCAGAGACCTCGACCATCAATGCCACCGCCCCCTTTGCCAACCCTATGCAAGGCGTCTTCGCCAGCCATACCGGTACTAATTTTATCGGTATGCTCAATGCCTTGCAGGAACAGGGTGATGTCCGTGTCGTGTCTCAGCCGCGCATGCGCACGATGAACAACCAGCAGGCACTGATCAAGGTCGGCACCGATCGTGCCTTCTTCCGTCGCGAGGTTGACACGGTGATCACTGGGGATGTGGTTGAACGTGATGTCACCTATGTACAGCAAGTAGTCCACGAGGGCCTGATGCTCTCGCTGACTCCGCAGATCTCTGCCGATGGTTGGGTGATGCTTGATATCGCACCGATCATCACCCGCATCGTTGGCACCACCGAGAGTCCTGATGGCGACACGGCCCCGGAGCTGGAGGTCAAGCAGAGCTCGACTCTGGTTCGTGTGCGTGATGGTGAGATGGTCCTGCTTGGCGGCCTGATCCAGGATACCACCGAGGAAGGACGCACTCAGGTGCCGGGGCTCGGTGATGTACCGTTGCTTGGATACGCCTTCCGTGGCGACAATCAGGGCAAGCGGCGCACCGAGCTGGTGATCTTCCTTGAGCCGCGCATCATCGGCGGCGATGCCTCCGTGCCGCGTCGTTGAGTGCAGTAAGGCGAGCATTGAGATGACAGCGCAGGCACTAAAGCTGGAGAACTGCTACCGGGAATTGGGACTGCGGGCGCAACCGTTCTCGATCACCCCGGATACGGAGTTTTTTTACCCCGGTAGCCAGCATGCCACGGCACTTAGCCATCTGCGTTATGGCATCGCCAGTGGCGCATTTTCCTTGCTGACAGGGGAGGTTGGCTTGGGTAAGACCTTGCTATGTCGTCACCTGTTGCGCAATCCGCCAGGACAGATCCGCACCGCCTACATCTTCAATCCCGTGCAGGGTTATGAGGATATGCTGGCGACGATCCACCACGACCTCACCGGTGAGCCAATGGAACGTCTGACTGCCGGGCAATACCAGAAGGCGATCTACGATGCCCTGCTGAAGATGGCTGAGGATGGCGAGTACGGTGCGGTGGTGGTTGATGAGGCGCACCGGCTCAGCCCGGAGCTGATGGAGGGCCTGCGCCTGCTTTCGAATCTCGATACGGAAAAGAAGCGTTTGCTCTCGCTGCTGCTAGTGGGCCAACCGGAGCTGGATCGTACCCTGGAGCTGCGCTCGATGCGGCCCTTGTCGCAGCGTATCAGTGTGCGCTATCGGCTTAAGCCATTCGATCGTACCGAGACCGCCTATTACATACGCCACCGCATCGATGTGGTACGCGCCGAGGGGGAGTTTGATTTCACCAATGCGGCGCTGTGGTGGGCCCATCGTACCAGTAAGGGGTACCCGCGCCGAATAAACCAGATCTGTGAACGCGCCACCCTGGCCGCCTTTGCTGCAGGGCGCATGCGTGTCAGTGCAGCGATGATCTGGCAGGCAGCGCGTGAAGTACACAAGGGGTACCGATGAGCATTATTGAACAGGCGCTGGATCAGCTCGATCGCAAAGAGCGCCTAGGGCCGATGGCAAGGGCCAATGTGCCACGGTCGTCCCGACGTGGCTCGGGCTGGCTGCTTGTGGTCACCGTGCTGGTGGTGTTGTTCTTTGGTGGCGGCGCTGCACTGTTGTGGTGGTTGCAGACGATCGAGGTCGGGGCTGTGACGACGCAGGGCATCGCTCAGCCAGCACCCAGCCAGCCAGCGTCGGCAGACACGGCGGTGGTCGTTACACAGTCGGGCAAGCTTGCTATCGAGCCGATATCTGCCGAGACAACACCACTTGCCGATCAGCAAACGGCAAATGCTGGTGATGAGGCCGAGGACAAGCTTGACATACGCTTTGCTGTAAGCGAGCCCGCAGGTGCTACGGATGAACTGAGTGACGCCAGGCAACGGGCAGCGCAGATTACAGAGGCAATGGTGATCGCCGAGCAAGGCCACAGCGATACGCCAGTGCAGCAGCTGCGTGTTGACGCTGGCCCACGGATCACGGCAAGCCATAGTGAAGAGGTGCCGGGCTGGCTCACCGGCGGCCAGCGCCAGTTGCGTGATGGTGATGTGCCTGGGGCGATTGAAACCTGGGAGAGTGGGCTGGAACAGCTCGATAGCCAACGTCTCTTGCTGGTTCTGGGTGCCTACTATAGCAACACCTACGCATTACTTAATGTGAACCAGTATGCCAGCCGCTATCCGATATTTATGGTCCGCGGTGTGGTTAACGAACGTCCCGGTTATTACCTGCTCGCCCTGCCGAGTGAAGCGGAATACGAGAGGGTGCGTGAGCAACTGGTCAAGGAACTGGGCTCGACACACCTGCTTGGAAACCATGTTGAGCGGGTCGTTAGCCGGATGCACGCAGCACACAGGCTATTGGCTGCAACAGCGGCGCAGCCCGTAGCTGTTGCACAAACGCCAACCCCAGTGTCGGCGAATGTTGCCGTCCACTCGCAAGACCAGCAATCGCAAGTCAGCGACGAGGGGGTTGCCAGCAAGGCTGAACCACGTCGTGTTTCACAGCTTGAACGCGCACAGCCAGTGGCGCAGCCCGCACGCGCTAGTGCACCAGTGGTACCGCGTAGCACGCCAGATGCCGAACAACGTGCCACCCTGGGGCGTGCCATCCACCTGGTACAGGCGGGTGATTACTCGGCTGGAGGCGAGCTGCTGCAAGGACTCCTCGTCGCCGGTTTCGATGGCTGGGAGGCATGGTTCTGGCTGGGTACGGCGTATTTGGGCAATGGTGAACTGGTTGAGGCCGACCACGCCCTGAGTGAGGCCTTGCGCCGTGATCCGGCACAAGCTCAGCTTTGGGTGCAGCGGGCCATCATTGCGCAGGAGCGCGGTGATCATGCACGGGCACTGGGCTGGTTGCGCGAGGCGCGCAATCTCAGCCCACAGGCACCGGATGTGCATTTGAATATTGGATACTCGGCGGAGGCCATGGGCCTGCGCGATGAAGCGGCGAAGGCCTATCGGGACTTTCTCCGTTTCACCGAGGGCCGGGAATCTTTCGCTTCCCAGCGAAATTGGGTAACGAGACGACTCGCCAACCTGTAACTGCTGAGGGGATTGGCCATTGACATTCGGTCGCCCCTGGCACCTAAACCTGAAGAAACGGAGCAATCTGCCATGAAATATAAACCCCTGATGATTCTGCTGGCCCCGCTGGCGCTTGGTGCATGTGCTTCGCAAGTGCCGATTGCGACTACCTATCCGATCAGCTATCAGCAAAAGATGCAGGCGGCCCATCACTGGAACGTCCTTGCCTCCGATGTGGTAGGCCAGGTCAGCGAAAGTGTTGGCACCCTTAATCGTGCCGTCTACGTCGCCGAGGCGGAGACCACGACGGAATTCAACCATGGTTTTCGCAACCTGCTACAGACCGAACTCGTCGCAAACGGTTTCACAGTAACGCGTGCCCCGGTCGGTAACGCGGTCACCCTGGAGTATGACGTTCAGGCCATCACCCACAGCGACCGTGGCTACATTCGCAGCAAGCCGGGTCTGTACACGGCGTTGGCCGGAGGGATTTTTGTGGCCCGTGATCTGGCCATACACCAGAGCGTGCCTGGTGCTGCTACGGCACTGCTCGCCGCGGGTATTACCGCCGATGTGGCGAGTGGCCATCACGTCAAGCTTCCCGATACCGAAGTCATTATCAATACCTCGATTGTCGATGGGGATCGTTACATGGTTCGTCAGTCGGGGATCTACTACATTAACGATGCCGATATCGCCCATTATCACTACACGGCACCGGCCGTCGTACCGGAGACCTTCGTTAAGCATGTGGGGGTGACCAATGATTAAGCGTTTGGTATCTACCACATTGCTGCTGGGTGCGGTGTTTGTCATCAGCGCCTGCGCCCATCCGGTTGCACGCGACTGGCAAGCCAAGCCGATCCTTGACGTAGACCTTATCGACAGCAGCTACGAGGCTGCCGATAGATTGATGGAGAACCTGATCACCGATCTTGACGCGAGCAAAACCCTGCTGGTAGCGAGCTTTGTTGACATCGACAATGTTGAACGCTCGAACACCCTTGGTCGCATGGTCTCCGAGCAGATCAGCTCGCGCATCAGCCAACACGGCTTTGGCGTTATCGAGATCAAGCTGCGCGAGCAGCTTTCGGTGCGTCCGGAGACCGGTGAGCTGTTGCTCTCGCGTGACTACACGGCACTACGCGATGGCAATGATGCACAGGCGGTGGTGGTCGGCAGCTATGCCCTGGGCCAGAACAAGCTTTACGTCAATGCGCGTATTGTCCGCCTTAATGACAACGTGGTGATCGCAGCGCACAACTATAGCCTGCCGATCGGCACCAACACCCGCAGTATGATTCGTCCGAATCTCTGAACCATTGGCAAGATGAAACAGCGCGGGCCAGCTTATGCTGCCCGCGCTTTTTTTTGCTTTCAGCTATCCCTCTTAACGATCATGTCAGCCCCTTGCTGGGCCTCCATGAGGGCGCGACGTAATTGCGCCAGTGTCTTGACCAGTTCTCCTGCGTCCTGGGGCGACTGTTCAGTGTGTAGCATCTGCTCGACTTTCTCGCTCAGGCGCACCACGCCGGGCATCTCCAGGTTTGCAGCCACACCCTTGAGGGTGTGGATCATGTGCCTGGCCTGGTCAAAGTCGTCGTCAGCGATGGTATCGGCCACCTCGCCCACATAGTTGGGTGGATAGTCGGTGATAAATTGTGCCAGCAGGCGCCGCAGCAGGGCTTCGTCGCCGTTCAGGCGCGCCAGCAGCGCAGCCCGATCCATGCCAGGCATCTGGCTGGGGCCCCTCTGGTCGCTAGCGCGTGGTTTTGTGTCATCGGCTCGCTTGTCCGGTGGCTGTTGGTGTTCGGCCAGGTAGCGCATCAGGAGCCCGTAAAGTGCCTGGGGATCGACCGGCTTGCACAGGTAGTCATTCATTCCTGCCTGTTCGCAACGCGCTTTCTCCCCCGACATGGCATGTGCCGTTAAAGCGATGATCGGCAAGTTGGCAAATGCCGGGTTTTCCCGCAGGCGCCGGGTGGTCTGGTAGCCGTCGAGTACCGGCATCTGGATATCCATCAGTACCAATTCGTAGTCTGCGTTTGCAGCCTGGAGGATCTCCAGGGCCTCACCACCATGGTTGGCAATCCGTGGGGAGATCCCTACCTGACGCAATAGTTCACCGGCCAGCTCCTGATTGATCTCATTGTCCTCCACCAGCAGGACCTTGCGCCCGGCAAGGGGCGATAACCCCGTGGCGGAAGGTCCCGAGGCCAGGGGAGCTTGCTCGCTGGCGAGTAGGGCCTGTTCGTCGCCAACGGGCAACCACAGGGCAAAGGAGAACACGCTGCCTGTGCCGGGGTTGCTATGTGCGCTCATGCTCCCCCCCATCAGTTCAACCAGGGTACGGCTGATCGCCAGCCCCAGACCGGTCCCGCCAAAGCGTCGTGTGGTGGAGGTGTCGGCCTGGCTGAAGGGGCGAAACAGGCCACTGAGTTGGGTCTCATTCATGCCAATGCCGGTGTCTCGTACCGAGAAGATGACTTCGAACCGTCCACCTGCCCGACGCCCCCCCCTGACTGAGACCTCAACCTCCCCGCGCTCGGTGAACTTGACGGCATTGCCAACCAGGTTGAGCAACACCTGCCCCAAACGTGTCGGATCGCCCTCGAACACGGCAGGTAGCTCCGGATCGCTGTGAAAGAGCAGTTTTAGCTCCTTTTCTTCTGCACGAAGCGAGAGCAGTGTGGCGACCTCCTCCAGCACATCGCTGGGGCGAAAGGGGATCGATTCCAGGACCATCTTGCCGGCCTCGATCTTGGAGAAGTCGAGGATGTCATTGATGATATGTAGCAGGGACTCGGCGGACTGCAGAACCCGCTGGGCATAGTGGTGTGGTTTGGGGGGGAGATCGGTATCCAGCATCAGTCGGGTCATGCCCAGAATGGCATTCATCGGGGTGCGGATCTCATGGCTCATGTTGGCGAGAAATTCGCCTTTTGCCTTGGTGGCATTCTCGGCGGTTTCCTTGGCCTGCAGCAGATCCTGCTCGTACTGTTTACGCACAAAGGCACCAGCGATGATCTCGGCGATCAGCTTAAGGATGGCGATCTGTTCTGGGGTCCATACCTGGCGTTCGCGGATCACATCGAAGCCAAAAAAACCGATCTGTTGCTGGTCGATGGTCAGTGGCAATAATAATAATGAACGGATATGCTGGCGCTCGAATTCTTCCCGCTCCACGGCAGCGGCGTCCGGTAATTCGGCCACATCCGGCACATGCACCACCTTGCCCTGTACGATCTGCTCCAGCACCCAGGGGTGGGCGTCCCGGGGCAGGTTTTGTATCGACTGCATTTGTGCGGCCACCCCCGCAGCACACCACTCATGGCTATTGCTCATGGTGTCGCCATCGGCATTGAAGCGAAACACGTAGCTGCGATCGGCATTGAACAGCTCACCGGCCTTGCGCAGGGTGGTATTGATGACCTGATCGAGACCCGCATCCGTTAGATTAACGAAGCCCGATGAGATATCGGCCACGATCCCTTGCAGGGTGTATTGATGGCGCAGTGCCAAATCCACCTGGCGTTTAACAAAGGAGCTGGCGATGATCTCACCGACCACTTGCAACAGACCGATCTGCTCGTCACTCCAGCTACCCCTTACCTTAACCAGATCCAGGCCAAAGAAACCGTAGATCTTTCCTTCGCTGGACAGCGGTAACACCAATAGTGACTGTATCGCCTGTGCCAAAAACTCCGCCTTCTCTTTCGCGGCTGCTGCGGGCAGCGAGGCGACATCGGGGACGTGTATCGTCCGATGGGCCAGAATCTGCTCGCTAACCCAGGGCAATTCGGCGATTGGCAGGTCGGTGATTCGATCGATCTGTGCCGCCACACCGGGAGCACACCACTCATGGCTATTGCCCAGGGTCTTGCCGTCTTTCGAGAACTGAAATACATAGGCGCGGTCGGCTTGAAAGAACTCCCCCATACGCCGCAGGGCATGGGTTATGGCCAAATCTACGCTATCGAGCGGCGTGTTGACAAACTCTGCCGAGATATTGGCGACCATGTGTTGGAATTCGGATTGTTTGAGCAGTTGTTGCTCGGCTTGCTTGCGGGCATCGATATCGCGCCACACACAGTGGATCATATCCTCCCCATCAACGGGGATGCGCGTCAACAATACCTCGATCCAGATATCCCCCCCGTTACAGCGGCGGTGCAGCCATTCAAAACGATGCGAGCCTTTGTGCAGTGTCTGCTCGATCATTTTCTCGGCCTTCTCGCGCGAACAGCGGCCATCGGGCTGAAAGGGGGGGGAGATCGCCTCCGGCGTCATCTTGAGCAAGGCGTCATTGCTGTCGTAGCCAAGGAGTTGAACGGCAGCGCGGTTGCACTCGATGAAGCGCCCATCGGTGAGTAGCAGCATGCCATCGGCACTTTCATTGAACAGGGCGTAATAAAGTTGTCCCTGTGCATCGAGCGGCGGCTCGCTGGCGGCACCCTGTTCGGTGCGGGGCCGGGTATCTTCGACCATCACGACTCCACTCCT
>SLDE01000159.1 GCA_007125455.1 Ectothiorhodospiraceae bacterium | reverse complement strand
TAGGGAATAGGGAATAGGGAATAGGGAATAGGTGGGCTGGCTCCCTGTGCCGTAACTCTGGTATACCTGTCGTGGGCGATAAGAAAAAAGGGAGCTCGATGCTTTGGATAATCTTGCCCGTCCTGACTGGCGGGCTGCTGGGGTGGTTTTGGGGCGGCGCTAGTGGCCTGCTGTTGGGGGGCGTATTGGCCGGGTTGAGCGCCGTGCTTGTTTCCCTGCAGGGGCGCGTGCGCGAGCTGGAGCGTTGGGTCGCGCAGTTGGCGGTGGAGCAGGAGCAATCCGCTCTTCCCATGCCGACAGCCTCGCAGCTACAGCCCGACACCCCCGCCGCCGAGGCGGCTGCCCCCGCTGCCCTGCCTGAACTGGAGTTGCCGGATCTGCCCGACGCTCCCGTCCCGGAGCCTGCCCCTGAACCGCGCTGGCAGGCGGTGCTGCTGGGCTGGGCCGGGGATGGCAACCTGGTGGTGCGTCTGGGCTTGCTGGTGCTGTTTATCGGGGTGGCCTTTCTGCTCAAATACGCCGCCGAGCGCGCGCTATTCCCCATCGAGTTGCGTCTTGCCGGGGCGGCCCTGGGTGGCATGGCGCTGGCTGGGGTTGGCTGGTGGCTGCGGCGTCGCCGCCCCGGCTTCGCGCTGCTGTTGCAGGGGGGCGGGATCGGGATCTTCTATCTGGTGATCTACGCCGCCACTGCCCTCTATGGCCTGCTGCCGGTGCCGCTGGCACTGGGCCTGATGGTGGCGCTGGTAGGGCTGCTGGTGGCCCTGGCGCTGTGGCAGGAGTCCCAGGGGCTGGCCGCCTTCGCCATCGGCGGGGGCTTTTTGGCGCCGCTGCTCACCTCCACCGGTGCCGGTGAGCACGTCCTGTTGTTAAGCTATTACGCGCTGCTCAATCTGGTGGTGCTGGGGCTGGCCTGGTACCGCCCCTGGCGGCTGCTCAATCTGCTGGGCTTTGCCTTTACCTTTGTTATCGCCACCGTATGGGGTGTCCTGGAGTATCACCCCGCCCACTACGCCTCTACCCAGCCCTTTTTGATCTACTTCTTCTTGCTCTACCTCTCGGTGGCGGTGCTGTTTGCACTGCGTCAGCCGCTTAAGCTGCGCGGCTATGTGGATGCCACCCTGGTGTTCGGGGTGCCCATCGTGGCCTTCGCCCTGCAAGCGGGGCTGGTACGCCACATCGACTACGGCCTGGCCTTTAGTGCCTTGCTGGCCGGTGGGCTCTATCTCGGCCTGGCGCGCAGCCTCTGGCGGCGTGAAGGGGAGGGGATGCGCCTGTTTGCCGAGGCGATGCTGGCGCTGGGGGTGATCTTCGCCACCCTGGCCATTCCCTTGGCCCTGGATGGGCGCTGGACCGCCGCCGCCTGGGCACTGGAAGGGGCGGCAATGCTGTGGGTGGGGCGGCACCAACGGCGTCTGCCGGTGCGCCTGTTCGGTGCCGGGTTGCAGGTTCTGGCCGGGGCGGCCTTCTTTTTCAGCTTTGGCTATCCGAGCAGTGCCTTGCCGGTGTTGAACAGCGCCACCCTGGGGGTGGCACTGCTGGCGCTGGCCGGTCTGTTCAGTAGCTGGCAGCTACAGCGCGATGTGACATCGCTGCACCCCCTGGAGCGTTCCACCCACTACCTGTGGATGGCCTGGGGGCTGCTGTGGTGGCTGGGGGGCGGCTTTGCCGAGATCGATACTCATCTGGCGCAAGGGGAGCAACTCGCCGCCGCTTTGTTGTTCATTGGCCTCTCCAGTGCGCTGTTGCTGTGGCTGTGGCGGCGTCTAGCCTGGCCGACACTGCGCTGGCCACTGTGGGGTAATGTGGTGCTGGTCTTGTTGCTGGCGCTGGCCTACGGGGAGCAGGCGTTCTGGTTATACGGGCTGGGGCTGCTGGCCTGGCCGCTCTACTTCGCCATCCAGTATCGGCTGCTGTGGCGTCTGCAGGGGGGATTGAATGCTTGGCTGCAACCCGTGGTCCACGGGGTGACGGTCTCCCTGCTGGCCCTGTTGCTGGCCCACGATGCCTGGGGCTGGGTGAGTGCCTGGCTGGGTGTTAACAGTGGCTGGGCTTGGGCGGCCCCGGCCATCCCCTTACTGTTGCTACTAGTGGGGCTGCCTGTCCTGGCCGCCCGGTTGCCCGCTTCGTGGGCCGATGACTATCGTGGGCCGGTCCTGTTGCCCATAGCGCTGATCTTGCCCCTCTGGTTGCTGCTGGCCAGCAGCCATCCGGCCACGGCGCTGCCGTTGCCCTGGTTGCCACTGCTCAATCCGCTGGAGCTGACCCAAGCGCTCACCCTGGCGGCGCTGGCGCTTTGGTTCGCCCAGGGCGAGGTGCAGCGCTTGCTGCATCGCTGGCAGATCCCCTTGGTGCTGCCTTGGGCGCTGTGGGGTGGCTTGGCCTTTGTGTTGCTCAATACCGTGCTGGCCCACGCAGCGCACCACTGGGCCGGGGTGCCGTGGGGCTGGCGCGAACTGTTTGCCTCGGCGCGCCTGCAGACCAGCTTTTCGGTGGCCTGGACCCTCACGGCGCTGGGGCTAGGCTGGTGGGCCACACGCCGACACTGGCGTGGCCTGTGGTTTGTCGCCGCCGGGCTGATCGGGGTGGTGGTGCTCAAATTGTTTATTATCGATCTGGCCGATTCGGGTACCATTGAACGCATCATCTCCTTCATTGCCGTAGGCTTGCTGATGCTGCTGATGGGATACCTAGCCCCCTTGCCGCCGCGCGCTGCAGAGCCTGGCAGAACGGACCGTACAACCGAGGAACGCCCACAATGAACTGGTTGCACCGCCGTAGGACTTGTCGGCTTTTGCCGAGCCTAATCCTGCTTTTTATACCGCTTTGGGCCTGGTCTGCGCAGCAGACGACACCGCCGACCTTGCAGGATTTCGCCTGGGGCAAGCCCCTGTTGCTGGATGGGGAGGGCGGGCTGTATCGGCTCCCCCTGCCCGAGGAGGTACACCGTGGCTTGGCACGCGCCGATCTGGGCGATCTGCGTGTTTTCAACGGTGCAGGTGAGCTGGTACCCCAGTTGCTGCTCGACGCAACTGCGCAAGCGATCGTGCCGGAGGAGCCTGTGGCACTGCCCTGGTTCGCCTTGCCCACGCCGCAGCAACAGGCTCAGGCAGGGATGGGGATCCGCATCCGTACCGACCTGCAGGGGGCGGTGGTGGATGTGCAGCGCCAAGGCTGGGAAGACGACGGTCCCGCTTATCAATACCTCATCGACGCCTCCGCCCTGGAGCGGCCTATGCTGGGTTTGCGTCTGCAGTGGCAGGCGGGGGAGGAGAACTTTCTGCTACCGATCACCGTGGAGCTGAGCGATGACCTGCAGCATTGGCGGCGCTTGCCCGGCCCGTTCAGTATTGCCAGCATGCAGCAGGGTGAGGCCCAGTTGCGCCAGGATACCTTGAGCTTCGATGGCTTGGAGAGTCGCTATCTGCGTATCAGTTGGCCGCTGGCCAGTCGTGGACAGCCCCTGGATGGGGTCTTTGCTCAACCCCAGGGGGAGCGCCGGGAGCCAGCACGCCAATGGCTCTCGCTGACGCCACAGAGCATGCAGCCCCAGCAGGGTGAGTATCACTTCGAAGTTACCGGTTATTACCCCTTTGAGTATATGCAGCTGGTGCTGCCGCAGGACAACACCACGGCACTGGCCACCCTCTACTCCAGTGCTAGCCTGGAGGCACCGAGCTGGCATACCCGCCACTATGGTATGCACTATCGCCTGGGGCAATGGCGCAGTCCCTCGGTGGCCATGCGGCCCAGCCGGGATCGCCACTGGCGTTTGCAGGTGGATATGGGCGGTGGTGGTCTGGGGCAGGGGGCAGCGCAGCTGCGCCTGGGGTGGACGCCGCGCACACTGCTTTTCCTCGCCCGTGGCGAGGGGCCCTTCATGTTGGCCTTCGGTGCCTACAATGTCCCCACGGCGCAGGATGAGGGCCTGCGCAGCCTGATGGCGTCTTCCCACCAGGCGACTGAGCACATGGCGCAGCTTGGCCCACGGGTGGCGCTGGGTGGGGTCGAGCGTCTTACCGCTGCCCCCGAGCCGCTACCGTGGGGGAACATCCTGCTGTGGGCCGTGCTGTTGCTGGGGGTGGCCCTGCTGGCAGCCATGGCCTGGCAGTTGGCGCGGCAGATGCGTGATCGGTGAACACACGCGTAGCGAAAAACAGGGGGCGCCAGCCGCCCTCCGTGAGCAATGTGAGTATGCGCTCACCCTGCCCGCGAACTAGCCATTCGGTGTTCTGCAAGGTGGGATAGGGTAAACTGCCGCGATGATGAATGATGCCTACCAGGAACGCTTTGACGGGATCCGTCGCCTTTACGGTGCGCGGGGAGCAGCGTGCATCGCCCAGGCCCACATCTGTGTGATCGGCATCGGCGGGGTCGGCTCCTGGGCGGTGGAGGCGCTGGCACGTAGCGGCGTGGGGGCACTGACCCTGATCGACCACGACGAGATCTCCGCCAGCAATACCAACCGCCAACTGCATACCCTCAGCAGTACCCTGGGGCGGCAAAAGGGCGCGGTGATGGCCGAACGCATCGGCCAGATCCATCCCGGCTGTCGGGTACAGGTGCTGGATACCCGTATCGATGAAACCAATCAGGCCGAGCTGCTCAGTCAGGGTTATGACTATGTGATCGACGCCATTGACCAACTGCGCCCCAAGGCCGCGTTGCTATACTACTGCAAACGCAACAAGATCCCGGTGATCACCACCGGCGGGGCAGGGGGGATGATCGATCCCACCCGCATTAGCATTGCCGATCTTAGCCGCACCGAGCAGGATCCGCTGGCCGCCAAGCTGCGCCAGCGTCTGCGCCAGGAGTACGGCTTCAGCCGCAACCCCAAGCGCCGTTTTGGTATCGATTGCGTATACTCCGATGAGCAGCCGCGCTTTCCCACCAATGACGGCGAGATCGCTTGTGGTAAACCGGCTGTCTCCGGGATTAAACTGGACTGCGCCAGTGGCTACGGCTCGGCCACCTTCGTCACCGCCAGCTTCGGCTTCGCCGCCGTGTCGCGGGTGTTGCAGAAGCTGGTGGAGAAAGGCGATGTGAGCCACAAATTGATAGAAACCACAGCCACAGAGGCCACCGTGTACACAGAGTGAATCGTTGGCCTTCTTGAGCATGTGGCCGTCTATCCCCGTGTGCTCTGTGCCCTCTGTGGCAAAGGCCTTTCTGAGTCGTGTCTCTGCGGCAACGATAAATGGTAAAAGTTATGACGATGGACAAGAAAATTCCGATCGCGATCAGCGCCTGCCTGTTGGGTCAGGAAGTGCGCTTCGACGGCGGCCACAAGAACGATGCCTACATCAACGGCACCCTGAGCGAGTATTTTTCCTTCCTGCCGCTTTGTCCCGAGGTGGGGATCGGCCTGAGCATCCCGCGTCCGCCGATCCGCCTGGTGCAGCATGCGCAGGGGATCCGCCTGGTGGGGGTCAAGGACCCATCCATTGATGTCACCGAGGCGATGCAGGCCTACAGTGCGCGGGTGGTCGAAGAGTTGACCGAGGTGCGCGGGGTGATCCTCAAGAAGGGCTCGCCCAGCTGTGGCATGGAGCGGGTCAAGCTCTACGCCCCGGACGGGCGCAGCATCGACAAGACCAGCGGCCTGTTTGCCGCGGCGCTACGCGAACGCCACCCGCTGCTGCCCATCGAGGAGGAGGGGCGCTTGGGCGATCCGGGCTTGCGCGAGAACTTCATTACCCGTGTATTCGTCTACCACGCCTGGCGCGAGCTGAACCGGCAGGGGCTGAGCGCCGGCAGGCTTATCGACTTTCACTCCGATCACAAATACCTGATCATGGCCCACAACCAGGCCGCCTATCGGAGCATGGGCAAGATGTTGGCCAATGCGGGAAAGGAGGATATCGCCGCCCTGGCGCTGGAGTACGAGCAGGCGCTGATGCATGCGCTGGCCAAACCGGCCAAGCGTCAGCAGCATGTGAATGTACTGCAACATCTGCTGGGTTATCTGCGCCAACAGCTCGATAGCGAGGACAAGGCGGAGATGCTGGAGATCATCGAACAGTACCGCCAGGGGATCGTACCGCTTATCGTGCCGATCACCCTGCTCAAACACCACTTCCGTCGCCACCCTCACGACTACATCGATCGCCAAGTCTACCTCTCGCCGCATCCGCACGAATTGATGCTGCGTAATTTGTTATGAAGATCTTCAACGCAGAGTTCGCAGAGGGCGCCGAGAGTTACGGTGGTGGTGATGTTTTTCTGCGGGAGTACTGGCGACTCAAGCGGTCAGAACCACGCGATATATCTCTGCGAACTCAGCGCTCTCTGCGTTGAAAATCTTTGGGGGCTTTAATGCGTCTGGATAAGTTTCTTTGCCATGCCACCGGCCTGAGCCGTTCCCGTGCCCAGGGGGTGATCCGGGGTGGCCAGGTTGAGGTGGCGGGAGTGTTGGTGCGTAAGCCATCCCAGTCTATCCCCAGTGGTGCCGAGGTGTGGTTTCGGGGCGAGCCTATCGCCCTGAGCGGCAAGCGCTATTTGATGCTGCACAAACCCACCGGGGTGATCTGCGCCACCGAGGATGCCCAGCACCGTACCGTGCTGGATCTGCTGCCCGCCGAGCTGCGCCGTGGCCTGCACATCGCCGGGCGCCTGGATGCCGACACCACCGGGCTGGTATTGCTCAGTGATGATGGCGAGTGGACCCATCGCATTACCTCACCCCGGCGCGGCTGCGCTAAGATCTACCGGGTTGGGCTGGCCGAGCCTGTTGCCGCCGATACCCAGGCACGGCTTGCCGAGGGGATCATGCTGCGTAACGAGGACAAACCTACCCTGCCCGCCGAGCTGGAGGTGTTAGGCCCGCAGGAGGTATTGTTGACCCTCCACGAGGGGCGTTATCACCAGGTCAAACGCATGTTTGCCGCGCTGGGCAACCGGGTGGTGACACTGCAACGCGAACGGATCGGGGCACTGACACTGGATCCAGCACTGGCCCCCGGCCAGTACCGCCCGCTCAGCGATGAGGAGGTCGCGTTGTTTTGACTGCCGAGAGGGTCTTTCACACCCGTGGGCTCAAGCGGGTCTTTCACATGGGAGAGGTGGCCATTCACGCCCTGCGCGGGGTGGACTTGGACCTCTATGCCGGCGAGTTCACCGTGTTGCTGGGTGCTTCGGGCAGCGGAAAATCTACCCTGCTCAATATCCTTGGTGGGCTGGATGTGGCCAGCGAGGGCGAGGTCTTCTATCGCCAGATGGATCTCAGCCAGGCCGACGAGGCGCTGCTGACCCGCTATCGTCGCCGCCACGTGGGCTTTGTGTTTCAGTTTTACAATCTGATCCCCAGCCTCACTGCGCGCGAGAATGTGGCGGTGGTTACCGAGATCGCCGATCAGCCAATGACCCCGGAAGAAGCACTGGCGATGGTTGGCCTGCAGGATCGCCTCGACCACTTCCCCTCCCAGCTCTCCGGTGGTGAGCAGCAACGTGTTGCCCTGGCACGCGCCATCGCCAAACGCCCAGCGGTGCTGCTTTGCGATGAGCCCACCGGCGCGCTCGATTCCACTACTGGGGTCCGTGTGCTGGAGGTGTTGCGCGAGATCAACGAAACCCTGGGTACCACCACCGTGGTGGTCACCCATAACGCGGTGATCGCCGAGATGGCCGACCGCATGATCCGCCTCACCGATGGCCAGGTCAGCGAGAGCCTGCGCAACGCACAGCGCGCCGCACCGTCATCCCTGCAGTGGTGATTTTTTCAACACAGAGGACACAGAGAGCACAGAGTTTGTATGAAATGGCAAACCATGGGGTTTGTCAGTTGGGGCTGCATGGATAGAAGGCGAGATAAAGGTCTGCTTTTCTCTGAGAGCTTGGTGCTGATTAGGCAGTCCTGGCCGTGTTTTGCCTTTATATCTCTGTGAGCCCTGTGGTCTCTGCGTTGAAACGCTTTTATTAAGGTGTGGGCAATGCAGGCACTGCAGATCAAGCTCTGGCGCAACCTGTGGGCAATGAAGGCCCAGGGCAGCGCGATCGCGCTGGTGGTGGCGCTGGGGGTGGCGATGATGATCATGTCGCTGATGGCGCTGGATTCCCTGCG
>SLDE01000055.1 GCA_007125455.1 Ectothiorhodospiraceae bacterium | reverse complement strand
TGGCTGAAGAAGCAGTGCCGCTGACAGGGAACGATGGAGGAGGAAATGGACCTTCCTGCAAGCACCACTATCGCCGTAGATCACCGCGAAGCGCCAAGCCCGCTACTCCCATACCTGCAGGGCGATCCCACTAGCGGGGTCACACTAGCGGGGTCACGTCTTGACATAACGGTTTTCTGAGCAGACCTGCTCACAGGGCAACCACATACTTTCCAAAGGCTGGTGTAAGCCTCCCTCGGTGAGAAATGCGAGTATGCGCCCACACTGGGCGTGGTCAACACCCCGTAGCTGCTGCTATGCTCAGCTGTTAGCCGTTTGCACAAGGAACCGCGCCATGACCCGCCTGCTGTATACCCTGTTTGGCCAACTGAGCTGGACGCCACCTCCCTGGCTTTGTGCCCTCGCCCGCCACCGGCTGCGCACCGGGCTGGTGGTGTTGGTCTTGTTGGGGCTGTCGGCGGCTTGGTTCTACTACCAAAGCCTGCCGCAGCCGCTGCACTATCAGGTGGCGATCAGCGCGCCGGGGGTGGCTGAGCTGGTGGATGGTGAGGTTCGACCACAGCCGCTGCGCATCAGTTTTAAGCCCAGCGAGCCGGATGCCCCAGACTCGGTGGCCAATCTGGCGCTGCTGGATCGGGTGATCACCCAGGGGGTGACGCTGGAGCCGGACCTTCCCGGCCAGTGGCGTTGGCTTGATGAGCGGGTATTGCAGTTCGCGCCGGAGCAGGACTGGGCTGCCGACAGCCTTTATCGCTTACATCTGGGGGAGAGCCTGTTTCGCGATGGCGTGCGTCTGGACGACAAGCGCCCCGGCTTTCGCAGCGCGGCGTTGAGCGCCAGTCTGTCGAGTATCGAGTTTTACCAGGACCCACAGCAGCGGCAGATCCGCCGCGCCCTGGCCACGCTGGAGTTTACCCACCCTGTCGATGAGACCAGCCTGCACGATAAACTGGCGCTGCGCATGCGACCCTCGGGGGCGGATCGCGCCACCACCCCGCAACGGATCCCCTACACCATCCGACTGGAAGAGCACGGTCGACGCGCCTTTGTGCAATCCGAACCACTGGAGCTACCCGCCGAATCGCAGCCCATGATCCTGCAGCTGGAGGCGGGTCTGCGCAGTGCCACCGGCAAGGCGCGCAGCGCCGAACCGCTACATGGTGAACTGATGATCCCCGATCGCTACAGCCTGTTCCGGGTTGAGCGAACAGCGCTGGGCATTGTGCGCAATGACCAAGGCAGGCCTGAGCAGGTGCTGAGTCTGCACTTTAGTGACGACCTGAGCAGCGCTGATCTGCTGGCACATCTGGAGATCTACCTACTCCCTGAGCGCCGCCCCAACTGGCGCAGTCCACGCGAGGTAGACGAGCAGGTGCTAGGCCGGGCCACGCGGGTTGAGGGCGAGCTGATCCCCAATCAACGTGAGGCTGAGCGCGGCCACAACCTGCGCCTGGACGTACCGGGGCAACGCCAACTCTATGTGCGCCTGGCCGCCGGGATCAGCTCGGTGCATGACTTTGCCCTGCGCGATGGCTGGGATCAGGTCTTGCAGATCCCCGACTACCCGCGCGAGGTCAGCATCGCCAGCGAGGGCGCGGTGCTGGCCCTTTCCGGTGAGCGTCGTCTGGGGCTTACAAGCCGCAATCTGGAGGCACTGCAGGTGACCGTAGGGCGGGTACTTCCCGGCCACCTCAACCACCTGATCACCCAAAGCCAGGGCGACATCAGCAACCCCATCTTCCGCCGCTATCAGTTTAGTGAGCAGAATATTGCTGCCCGCGAAGAGCGGATCCTGCCGCTCTCCTCCCGGCATCCCGCCGATGCCAACCACGCCTCGGTGGACCTGAGTGCGGCCCTACGCGAGGACGATGGCTACGGGCTGTTCTTTATCGAGGTAAATGGCTGGGATCCGGCCCGCCAGCGGGCTATCCACGGTGTGGCCGACAAGCGCCTGATCCTGGTCACCGACCTGGGCCTGCTGGTCAAGGACAACAACGACGGCTCGCGGGATCTCTTTGTTCAGTCCCTACAGGATGGTCGTCCGGTGGCGGGGGCCGAGGTGGCCTTGCTGGGGCGCAACGGCGAGCCGGTACTGGAGGGGCGCACCGACCCACGCGGCCACGCCCACCTGTCCGACACCCGTGGCTTCGAGCGCGAACAGCAACCCACCGTCTATCTGGTGCGCCACGGCGAGGATGTGGCCTTCCTGCCCTACAACCGGGGCCAGCGTCAGCTCAACCTGTCGCGCTTCGATGTGGGCGGCGAACACCATTTTGGCGAGGGGGATAGGCTTGGTTCCTATCTGTTCAGCGACCGGGGGATCTACCGTCCCGGTGAGACCGTACAATTGGCCGCCATCGTACGCCAGCAGGATCTGGCCCTGCCCAACAAGATCCCCCTGGAGCTGGAGATCCGCAACCCCCGTGGTCAGGCAGTACTCACCCAACGCCTGACCCTGCCCGAGCTGGGGATGCTGGAGCAGCACTACCGCAGCGAACCCCACAGCGAAACCGGCAACTACCAGGCCTCGCTCTACTTGATACGCAATGGCCGCCACCGTGGCCAGCAGATCGGCCATACCACCTTCCAGGTAGAGGAGTTCGAACCCGACACCCTGCGCATCCAGACCACCCTGCCCGACCACCGTGGGCAGGCCTGGCTGCGCCCATCGCAGTTTGCCGATGGCTTGCAAGCCGAAGTGCGGCTGGAAAACCTGTTCGGTAGCCCCGCCCAGGATCGGCGCATCGAGGCACGCTACACCCTGGAGCCCAGCGGCTTTCATTTCCGCGACTACGCCGACTATCGCTTCGACGATCCCAGCGTGGATCCCGACCAGCCGCTGCGCCGCGTCGAGCAGATCCTCGACCCCCAGCGCAGCGATGCCGAGGGCCTGACCCGTTTCGCCCTGCCACTAACGCAACACCCCAGCGGCACCTACCGGCTACGCTTTCACGCCGAGGGCTTTGAACCGGGTGGCGGTCGCCAGGTCAGCGCCGCCAGCACGGTACTGCTCTCCCCACTGGAGCAGCTGGTGGGTTGGCGTGCCGATGGTCGTCTCGACTTCATCCGCCGCGACAGTGAACGACAGATCCGCTGGATCGCCATCGATCAGCAGCTGAAGACCACCCCACTACCCCAGTTGCACCTGCAGCGGCTGGAGCGCCAGCAGATCTCCACCCTGGTACGCGAGCCCAACGGGGTCTACCAGTACCAAAGCGTGGAGCGCGAAACCCTGCTGGAAGAAAAGCCCTTTGCCATCGCCGCCGAGGGTAGCGACTATCGGCTGCCCAGCGAGCAGGCCGGGGACTTTGTGCTACAACTGGTGGATGATCAGGGTAACGTTCTCAGCCGTATCCCCTACACCGTAGTTGGCGAGGCTAATCTGGGGGCGCGACTGGAGCAAAATGCCGAACTGCGCCTCCGGCTCGACCGCGATGACTACCGCCCCGGCGAGTGGATCGAGCTCAATATCACCGCCCCCTACACCGGCAGCGGGCTTGTTACCATCGAAAGCGATCGGGTACACGCCTTTGAATGGTTCCACAGCGACAGCCAAAGCAGTATGCAGCGTATCCGGGTACCCGAAGGGCTGGAGGGCAATGCCTATGTGAACGTGGCCTTTGTGCGCGCCGCCGATTCGCCGGAGATCTTCGCCAGCCCACTGAGCTATGCCGTGGCCCCCTTCACCATCGACCGCAGCCAGCGCGAGCTGGGCTTGACCATCGAGGCCCCCAAGAAGGCCCGTCCCGGCGAGGAGATGGCCATCCACTATCGCAGCGACACCCCGGCCCGGCTGCTGATCTTCGCCGTGGACGAGGGGATCCTGCAGGTGGCCGATCACCCTACCCCCGCGCCACTGGATCACTTCCTGCGCAAGCGCGCCCTGCAGGTGCGCACCCAACAGATGCTCGACCTTATCCTGCCAGAATACCGCCTGCTGCTGGAGCACAGCGCCAGTGGCGGCGACATGCTGGCACGTAGCGCGATGATGGAGGCGGCCATCGGTGCCAACCTCAACCCCTTTGCCCGTGCGGTGGAGCAACCGGTGGCCTTTTGGTCCGGCCTACTGGATACCGACAACGAGGGGGGCAGCTATCGCTTCACCCTGCCGGAACACTTCAACGGCGAGCTGCGCATCATGGCGGTGGCGGTCTCCGCCCAGGCCATGGCCAGCCTGGAGAGGTCGACCACGGTACGCGCCCCCTTCGTGCTCACCCCCAACGCCCCGCTAATGGTCGCGCCGGGAGACGAGTTTGAGCTCAGTGTAGGGGTGGCCAACATGCTGGAGGGATCCGGCAGCCAGCTACCCATTCAGATCGCCCTGGAGGCCGATGCGGGCCTGGAGGTCATCGGTGAAAGTGAATACTCGCTCGCACTGGACGAGGGCGATGAAGGGCGGCTCCGCTTCCAATTGCGAGCCCTGGAGGCACCGGGCCCACAGGCCCTGCGGCTGCGCGCCAGCCACGCTGACACCAGCGCCCGGCGCAGCAGCACCCTGAGTATCCGACCCGCCGTACCGCACCGGGTTACCCTGCAATCCGGGCACACCGAAGGCCAGGCGGAGCTATCGCTACAGCGTCGGCTGATCCCGCAACTGGCCCAGCAGCAACTGGCCGCATCGGCCAGCCCACTGGTACTCACCCAAGGGATGCTTGGCTACCTGGAGGCATTCCCCCACGCCTGCACCGAACAGCGGGTCAGCCAGGTCTTCCCCCTGATCGGCCTCTCCCAGCACCCCGGCCACGCCGACCAGCGCGATGAATTTCAGCGGCGCATCGACGATCTACTGCACCGCCTACGCAGCCGCCAGCAGGCCGACGGTGGCTTTGTGCTCTGGCCGGGCATGCGCAACAGCGAAATGGAGGTCAGCCTGTATGTCGCCCACTTCCTGCTCGCCGCACGTGAGCAGGGCCACAGCGTGCCCCAGGACATGCTCACCCCACTGCTCGGCTACCTGCGCCGCCAGGCCCAACAGCCGCAACAGGATCTGGAGCAGGCACGCCAGCGCGCCACCGCCATCTACCTGCTGATCCGCCACGGCGAGGTAATGAGCAACCAGCTTGTGCACCTGCACGAAGGGCTGGAACGCGAACACGGCGAGGCCTGGCGCAGCCAGCTGAGCAGCGCCTATCTCGCCGCCAGCTACCAAATGCTGCGCCAGCGAGGTGAGGCCGAAGCCCTGATCGAGGCCTACCGCCCGGCCCAGGCTCAAGGCCGACACCACTTCTTCCAGGACTCCCTTAGCCAGGATGCCCAGTACCTGCACCTGCTGGCGCGCCACTTCCCCGAGCGCCTGGACAGCCTGCCCCAGTCACGGCTGGACGCCGTACTGGAACCGATCCTCGCCGGTGAAATCCACACCCACTCTGCCGCCTGGAGCATCCTCGCGCTGGGCGCCTGGGGTAAGGCGGTACTGGGTACAGAAGATGGCGAGACCCTCACCCTGCAGGCTCGCATCGACCAGACCTGGCAAACCCTCGAACAGGCCTCTCAGCCCTTCCCCCACGCCGAGATCGATGTGGAGAGCGAAGGCCTGCGCATCGAGGGCGAAGGCCCGCTGTTCTACCAGTTCAGCCAGGCCGGCTTTGATCGTCTCCTACCCCAACAGGCCAGCCGTGAGGGCTTGGAGATCCTGCGCGAGTTTCTCGATGCTGAGGGTAATACCCTGACCCTCACCCAGGGAGAGAGGGGCACTGCTCTGTCGCCCGGCGATGGCGGCATCCGCGTGGGTGACGAGCTGACCGTGCGTCTGCGCCTGCGCAGCACCGATCAGCGCCACCACCAACAGGTGGCGCTCATCGACCTGCTGCCCGGCGGCTTCGCAGTGGAGCGTGACTCCCTGCCAAGGGAACCGCAGATCGGCATCCCCCCCATGCCACAACCCCGCCCCGCCAGTGCCCCACAGCCTGGCTGGCAGCCCGACTATGTGGACATCCGTGAGGATCGCGTGGTGTTCTACGGCAGCTTCGGCCCCGAGGTGACCACTATCGAGTACCGGGTACGCGCCACCGCCGCCGGGGAGTTCATCGTACCGCCCACCTACGCCGAGGCCATGTACGACCACCGGGTGCGCGCCCACGACAAACCGGGGCAGATAAAGGTGAGGCAGGACTGACAGACCCTGGCAGGCCGTTGTCGCTCAGGCGAGCCGCAGTATAGGGTGAAGGTATACGGCTGTCACAGCAGCACGGACAACTTTATAATCCCTTAACTGCCTGTTAACCAACGACAGATAGAAGAGCCATGACATTATCCGAGATCCTTGAACAACTTGAAGACACCGCGCCGGGCTATCGTCACGACGCGCTTGATGCGGCCATCACACAACGGGAGGCGATAACCCCTGTACTGCTGGCCCGACTCGAGGAGGCCGCTACCGAGCCTCAGCGCTTCGCTGAAAGTGATAGCCCACTCCTGCTCTACACCCTCTCACTGTTGAGCCACTTCGCCGAAGCCGCCGCGCATGAACCGCTGCTGGCGATCAGCCGACTGCCCGAGCCACTGTGTGAGGCCCTACTCGGCGATGCGATCTCCGAGATACTGCCCGTGGCACTCTGGCGCACCGCACAGGGACACTACCAGGGCATTCAGTCGCTGCTTGCTGATGAGCAGGCCTATGATTTCGTCCGCTGGGGTGCTGCACGCGTCCTCGCCTACGCCGCTGCCAGTGGTGAGCTGGACCGACAAGAGGTACTGGCCCGGCTCGATGCCGCGCTTAGCGATGACCCAGCCGATGAGCTCACCAATGGCGGTATCGCCGACGCCATGCTTGGACTGCAACCCGGCGACTACGCCGCCCACCTTCGTGAGCTGTATGAGAAGGACTGCATCGATCCATGGAGTCTGGTGGACGATGATATCGACAAGGCACTGGAGCGCAGCGTAGAGGAATCTTTTGCCGAAACCCGTGAGGAGTTTGAGCGCTCCATCCCGGATAACATCCACGGCTACCTCTCCGGTTGGGCCGGCTTTGCCGAGCCGTCAGACGAGCACTTCGACAGCCGGGGCGACGACTTTATCCTGCCGCTGGGCCTAGCTCCACGAGACCCAGGCACCTACCTCGGTGTCGTCCCCAAGGAGAAAAAGCAAAAGGCACGCAAACAAAACAAGACGGCACGCAAGGCGCGCAAGAAGAACCGGGCAAAGAAGAAAAAGCGTTAACCCGTCGTATCTACCCATTGGCGATGGCAAGCCTGACATCTCACCAAGGTGATCAGCAACGTCGAGGTAGTGCATCAAGCCGGGACAGCCATCACTTTCCCCGCTCACTTCCCTCAATGAAGCTGACTAAATACCTCCGGGTGTTGCTCGGCGATGCGCAGCAGTGCAACCGCCGGGCCTTGAGGTTCACGCCTTCCCTGCTCCCAGTCCTGCAGGGTACGCACGCTTACGCCCATGAGGCCAGCAAATGCCGATTGCGACAGATTCAACTTCAGTCGGATCACCTTGGGGGGGGATGGTTCGGATAGTTCGTGTGTGCGCAAGGCCAGCTTGCCTTTCTTGAGCTGCTTGATCTCCTCGATGCCATCAAGGATCTCGGCTCCAAGGTTTCTGTTAGCCATTTTTGATTGCCTCCGCTATCTGCTTGATCATGTGCCCAGGAATACTGGCACGCTCGGATTTACTGTACAGCGTGAGCATCCATATCTCGTGATCTGATTTCTTCCAGTAGTAGATTGCCCTGATACCACCACTCTTTCCCATGCCATCCGGTGCCCAACGGAGCTTGCGAACGCCGCCTGAACCTTTGATGAGATTGCCCGCATCAGGCTTTTGTAGACGATGTGTTTGAAGCCCACGGTATTCATCATTCGTGAGGTACTCTGGCAAGAGCTTGGTGAACGTGGTGGTCTCTATGAACAGCATAGCCCGAATATCCGGCGATGCCGTATACACTTCAAGATTTAATCGCCTTGCGCTTGCGAATTCGAGGGCAGGCATCACCCCGCTATACGCAAGGTTCTCGCCGCCGCCACCATGTTGCCCAGCGCCGGGATCACCTCGGCCCATTGGCGGGTCTTGAGGCCACAGTCCGGGTTGACCCACAACCGCTCTGCCGGGATGCGCTCGGCGGCCTTGCGCATTA
>SLDE01000257.1 GCA_007125455.1 Ectothiorhodospiraceae bacterium | reverse complement strand
CCCCGGTTACCGTGCGCGCAAGACCCTCTACAACCTTTACCACGTGCTCAACCACTACAACCTGTTTGGTGGCGGCTATCGCCGGCAGGCCGAAGGGATGATTCGGCGGCTGCTGAGTGAGATCCGATAGGCGTTGCCGTGGCGCTGTGGCAAAATCGCACCCCATGAACAGCGCACCCAGTCCAAAGCCCCCAGGCCACCGCTACGCACCGCCCTTTGAGTGGCGCTTCCTTGGCCCCCGCTTCTGGCCCATTTGGGGCGGATTTGCGCTGGTTTGGTGTCTGGCCCTGTGGCCGGCGCGTTGGCGTGAGGGGCTGGCTGGCTGGATAGGTCGCCAGATCTATCGGCGCAATTCCAAGCGCCGTACCATCACCCTCACCAATCTGGCCTGGTGCTTTCCCGAGTTGCCTGCCGCTGAGCACGAGCGCCTGGCACGGCGTTATTTTCGCTATCTGGCCCTGGCGATGCTGGATGTGGGGCTGTTTTGGTGGGGCAGCGAGGCGCGCTTTCGGCGCCATATCGTGTTGCAAGACGATGGCCCGCTGGCCGCCTCACTGGCGGCCGGGCGGAGGGTGATCATTGTCACCTGTCATACCCCCGGCCTGGATCGGGGTGGGGTCGCCCTCTCGGCAGACTACCCCTTCGAGACCTTCGTCAACGAGGCACGTAATCCGCTATTAGAGTGGATGTCGGCCAGGCGGCGGGTGCGTTTTGAGGGGCTGGTGTTTCCTCGCAGCGGTGGTTTGCGCCCGGTGATTAAGGGGCTGCGCCAGGGCTACGCACTGTATATCCTCACCGATGAAGACCTCGGCCCGCAGAGCGCTGAGTTCGCCCCCTTCTTTGGTATCCCCCGCGCTACCCTCACCACCCCCTCGCGTCTGGCGCGCCTGGCCGATGCGGATGTGTTCACCTGCTTTACCTGGTACGACGACAGCCAGCACCGCTATGTGGTGCAGCTTTTTTCCCAGGTTGAAGGGTTCCCCAGTGGGGATGAGGTCGCCGATGCGACGCGTCTGAACGGCCTGCTGGAACAGATGATCCGCCAGCATCCAGAGCAATATATGTGGTCATTGCGACTCTTTCAGACCATGCAGGACGGCTCACCACCGCCGTATCGGATGAAGGGCAAGCCCGGTTCAGGACCCCGCCCCCGGCCCACACTCGATCAGTAAAGCCTGCCCTCTCCCTCGGGGCGGCGACGAAAGCGCTTATAGCTCCACTGGTACTGACTGGGGCACTGGCGCACAGCCTGTTCCACCATGTCATTCAGTGCGGTGGCTGAGTGGGTGAGATCGCTGTCGTGGATGGCCGCATCGACCGGCAGAATGTGGATCACATAGCCACGCCCCCAGGACAGCCGCTCGGCATAGCAGACCAGTACCGCCGCCTGGCTGCGGGCTGCCAGCTTGGGCAGTAGGGTCATGGTGTTGGTTTGGATGCCGAAGAAGGGCACGAATACCCCGCCGCTCTTGCCAGGATCCTGATCGGGCAGGATGCCGATCATCTGGCCGCGCTTGAGCAGGGAGAAGAGCTTGCGTACCCCCTGGGGATCGGTGGGTACGATCTCCATCCCCAGGTGGCCACGCCCCTCCCGAATGATGCGGTCGTGGCTGGGCTTAAGCGGTGGCTTGTAGAGTGCGGTCAGCGGGGCGATCCCCTGCAGGTATTGGCCGACCAGCTCCCAGCTGCCCAGGTGGGGTGAGGCGATGATCACCCCCTTGTCCTCGGCCAGGGCCCGCCGCAGGTGCTCTTCGCCCTCCACCCGGCGTACCAGCCGTGCGATGCGTGTATGGCTGGCACGCCAGATCATCGGCGTCTCCAACACCGCACGGGTGGTCTCGCGCAGGCTCTTGATCAATAGGCGGGCGCGGGCGTACTCGCTAAGCTCCGGGTAGCATAGCGTCAGGTTGCGCAGGCTAATGCGTTTGTGGCGGTTGGGAAACAGCGCGAACAGGCTGCCGATCAGCTCGCCCAGCAGGTATTGCAGTGGCAGTGGTAGCCAGGCCAGCAGGCTGAGCAGGCCCCGTTGCAAGGGATCAGCCATCGTGATCCGGCTTGCGGTTATCATCGGCCATCAGTGGGCGCAGGGTGTGCAGCAGGTTGCGGAACAGGTGTTTGTAGCGCTGCTCCTCGCTGTGCAGCAGCTCCTTGAAGTGCTGGCGTTCGGTAGGTTTACTGAAGCAGGCCGGGCAGTTATCGGGGATCACCGGCAGTTGCGCGGCCTCGGCGAAGGCGGCGCTTTGGCGCTCGCGCACATAGACCATCGGACGGATGATGCGCAGATCCCCGGCATCGTTCACGTAATGGGCCTTCATGGTGCCGAGCTGGCCACGGTGAAAGGCCGACATCAGGAAGCTCTCGGCCAGGTCATCCAGATGCTGGGCCAGCGCAATCACGTTATAGCCCTCGCGACGGGCGGTGGTATAAATAGTGCCGCGCTTGATACGCGAGCAGAAGGCGCAGAAGGAGAAGGAGGGGTCGTCCTGGAACTTCATCGCCTCATCGGCAATGGGCTGGCCCTCGTAGAAATAGGGGATCGCCAGCTCAGCCAGGTATTGCTTGAGCGGGGAGGGATCAAAGCCGGGGATCTGAGGGTCGATGGTCACCACCCCCAGGTCGAAGTGGATCGGCGCATGGCGCTGCAGGTGGCGCAGCACATGCAGCAGCGAGAGCGAATCCTTGCCGCCGGAGAGGCCGAGCAGCACCCGATCCCCCGCCTGGATCATCTTGAAGTCGCCGATGGCGCGCCCGATAGGACGCAGCAGGGCCTTGGGTGGTTTTATCGTGGTCGTATTCATGGGGGCGGATTGTAGCGCGAAACCGCCGCTTTGGCAGCGTTTGGCGAGTATGCCTCTGGCATTGCTGCTATGCTGATAAAATCTTTCAACACAGAGGGCACAGAGGAAAAGCTTGGTGGGTTTTCTCGTAAGTCATTCAAGTTTGGCACGATAAAGTGTTCTCTGTGACCTCTGTGGTGATGAAATTATTGAGGAAATATCATGGCAGAAGTACAGTCGATCAGTCCCAGGCAGGCTTGGGCATTATTGCAGGAAAACCCCAAGGCGCTGTTGGTGGATGTGCGTTCCAATATGGAGTTTTTGTTTGTCGGCCACCCCTGCGGGGCGGTGCATATCCCCTGGATCGACGAGCCGGACTGGGACATCAACCCGGATTTTGTCCCCCAGATCCGCCGTCTGCTGCTGGGTGGCCTCTCCCACGAGGGGCGTGGCAACGTGCCGATTGTGCTGATCTGCCGCAGCGGCAAGCGCTCACTGGAGGCGGGACAGGCGCTGATCGCCGCCGGGTTTAGCGAGGTCTACAACGTCGACGAGGGCTTTGAGGGCGAACTGGACGAGCACCACCATCGCAGCAGCACCGGCGGTTGGCGCTTCCATGGCTTGCCGTGGGAGCAGTGCTGAACACGGGGTATACTGTCGATATGACAAACACTATTCCCATCGATAGGCAGCAGATCCTTGATATCCTGGCCAGCAGCAAGGTGGAGCTTGCTGCGCGCTATGGTGTCACACGTCTGGCACTGTTCGGCTCGTCGGTACGCAATGAGCTCAGGGATACCAGTGATGTCGATGTTGTTGTGGCCTTTGATGGCCCGGCAAACTCAAAGCGATATTTCGGGGTGCTGTTTTACTTGGAAGACCAATTAGGGAGGCCGGTTGACCTTGTGACGGAGAAGGCATTGCGGGAAGAGTTACGCCCGTACATCGAGCAGGAAGCGGTCAATGTTTAAGCGGGAGTGGCGCTAAAGGCGGCATCCGGCATCGATCTAAGGTAAAATGCTCGGTTCATTCCCAGTTAAAGACCGTTTAGCCGATGACCTTGCACTACACCGGCGCACGCAGCGCCCAGCTCCTCGACGCCCTTGCCCAGCGTATCCTGATCCTTGATGGCGCCACTGGCACCATGCTCCAGGCCTACAAGCTGGAAGAGGCCGACTTCCGTGGTGAACGCTTTGCCGACTGGCCCAGCGACCTGCAGGGCAACAACGACCTGTTGGCGCTGACCCGTCCCGATATCGTCAGCGCGATCCACAAGGCCTATCTGGACGCTGGTGCCGATATCATCGAAACCAACTCCTTCAATGCCAATGCCGTGTCGATGAAGAACTACGGCATGGGTGAGATGGTGCACGAAATGAATTACGAGGCGGCACGCCTGGCCCGTGAGGCCGCCGATGCCGCCAGTACCCCCGCTAAGCCACGCTTTGTCGCCGGGGTGATCGGCCCCACCGACCGCACCGCCTCGATCTCGCCGGATGTAAACAACCCCGGCTTTCGTGCCATCACCTTCGATACCCTGGTGACGGCCTACCTGGAGGCGCTCCACGGCCTGGTGGAGGGCGGCAGCGATCTGATCCTGATCGAGACCATCTTCGATACCCTGAATGCCAAGGCGGCGGTGTTTGCCTGCGAAACCTATTTCGAACAGCACGACATCCGTCTGCCAGTGATGATCTCCGGCACCATCACCGATGCCTCCGGGCGCACCCTCACCGGCCAGCTCACCGAGTCCTTCTACAATTCGCTGCGCCACGCCCAGCCGATCTCCATCGGGCTTAACTGTGCCCTGGGGGCCAAGGAGTTGCGCCAGTATGTGGAAGAGATGTCGCGCATCGCCACCTGCCACGTTTCGGCCCACCCCAACGCCGGGTTGCCCAATGAGTTCGGCGGCTATGATGAGTCCCCCGAGGCGATGGTGGCCGAGCTGGACGAGTGGGCCGCCTCTGGCTTTCTCAACATCATCGGCGGCTGCTGTGGCACCGGGCCGGATCACATCCGTGCCATCGCCGATGCCATGGCCAAGCACCCGCCGCGCCCACTGCCCGAACCCGCACCGGCCTGCCGCCTGAGTGGCCTGGAGCCGCTGAACATCGACGAGCACTCGCTGTTTGTCAACGTGGGCGAGCGCGCCAACGTCACCGGCTCGGCCAAGTTCAAACGCCTGATCCTCGACGGCCAGTTCGACGAGGCGCTGGCGATCTGTCGCGACCAGGTGGAAGACGGCGCACAGATCGTCGACGTGAACATGGACGAGGCAATGCTCGACGGCGAGCAGGCGATGGTCAACTATCTGAACCTGATGGCCTCCGAGCCGGACATCGCCAAGGTGCCGGTGATGATCGACTCCTCCAAGTGGGCGATCATCGAAGCGGGCCTCAAATGCATCCAGGGCAAGGGGATCGTCAACTCCATCTCGCTCAAAGAGGGCGAGGAAAACTTCATCGCCCAGGCCAGGCTGCTGCGCAAATACGGCGCGGCGGTGGTGGTAATGGCCTTCGACGAGACCGGCCAGGCCGACACCCAGGCGCGCAAGCAGGCGATCTGCCAGCGCTCCTACGAGATCCTGGTAAACACCGTCGGCTTCCCCGCCGAAGACATCATCTTCGACCCCAACATCTTCGCCGTCGCCACCGGGATCGAAGAGCACAACAACTACGCGGTAGACTTCATCGAGGCCACCCGCTGGATAAAGCAAAACCTGCCCCACGCCAAGGTCAGCGGCGGGGTCTCCAACGTCAGCTTCTCCTTCCGGGGCAACAACCCGGTACGCGAGGCGATCCACTCGGTATTCCTCTACCACGCGATCCGCGCCGGAATGGACATGGGCATCGTCAACGCCGGGATGCTGGCGGTCTACGAAGAGCTGCCGCAAGAGCTGCGTGAACACGTCGAAGACGTAGTGCTCAACCGACGCCCGGACGCCACCGACCGCCTGCTGGAGATCGCCGAGAAATACCGTGGCGATGGTAGCGGTGCCGTCAAGAAGGAAGACCTGGCCTGGCGTGATCTGCCGGTGAACAAGCGCCTGGAACACGCCCTGGTCAAGGGCATCGACAGCTACGTGGAAGAAGACACCGAGGCCGCCCGCCAGGAGGCCTCCGCCGCGCTGGAGGTGATCGAAGGCCCGCTGATGTCCGGCATGAACGTGGTCGGCGACCTGTTCGGCGAGGGCAAGATGTTCCTGCCCCAGGTGGTCAAATCCGCGCGCGTAATGAAAAAGGCCGTGGCCTATCTGATCCCCTATATCGAAGCGGAAAAGAAGCCCGGTGCCAAGGCCGCCGGCAAGATCCTGATGGCCACCGTGAAGGGCGATGTGCACGACATCGGCAAGAACATCGTCGGCGTGGTGTTGCAGTGCAACAACTTCGAGGTGATCGACATCGGCGTGATGGTGCCCGCCGCCACCATCCTGGAAAAGGCCAAGGAACACGACGTCGACATCATCGGCCTGTCGGGCCTGATCACCCCCTCCCTGGACGAGATGGTACACATCGCCAAGGAGATGCAGCGCCAGGGCTTCACCCTGCCGATCATGCTCGGCGGTGCCACTACCTCCATCGCCCACACCGCCGTCAAGGTCGAACCGAATTATGATCAGCCGGTGGTCTGGGTCAAGGATGCCTCGCGCGCGGTCGGCGTGGCACAAAACCTGATCAGCGAACTGCACCGCGAGAAATTCGTCGCCGGAGTGAAGGCCGAATACGAAGCCGTGCGTGAACGCCATGCCGGACGCCAGAGCGCCACCCAGTTTGCCACCCTCGCCCAGGCCCGCGCCAACAAGGTCGCCATCGACTGGGCGAACTACACCCCGCCGGTTCCCAAAAACCTCGGCATCACCACCTTCGACGACATCCCGCTGGAAAACCTGGTTCCCTACATCGACTGGACCTTCTTCTTCCACGCCTGGGAACTGCGCGGTGCCTACCCGCGTATTCTGGACGACGCCGAAAAGGGCGAAGAGGCACGCAAGCTGTTTGCCGACGCCCAGGCCATGCTCGAACAGATCATCGCGGAGAAATGGCTTACCGCCCGTGCCGTGGTTGGCCTGTTCGCCGCCAACGCCACCGAGGACGACGACATCGTTATCTATGAAGGTGACGACGACAGCGTGGAACTCACCCGCCTGCACAACCTGCGCAAGCAGACCAAACAGCCTCCGGGAAAGCCCAACTTCAGCCTCAGCGACTTCATCGCCCCCCAGGCCAGCGGCAAACTCGACTACATCGGCCTGTTCGCCTGCACCACCGGGCAGGGGATCGACGAACGGGTCAAGGCCTTCGAGGCCGCCCACGACGACTATAGCGCCATCATGCTCAAGGCCCTCGCCGACCGCCTCGCCGAGGCCTGCGCCGAATGGCTGCACGAAATGGTGCGCAAGGAAGAATGGGGCTATGCCGAAAATGAGGCACTGGATCGCGAAGCGCTGCTCAAGGAGCAATACCAGGGCATCCGCCCCGCGCTCGGCTATCCCGCCTGCCCCGACCACACCGAAAAGGACACCGTCTGGCAACTGCTGGATGCAGAAAACCAGACCGGGATCTGGCTCACCGAATCCAAGGCCATGGTACCCACCGCCGCCGTCTCCGGCCTCTACTTCAGCCATCCCGAGAGCTGCTACTTCAACGTCGGCAAGATCAACCGCGAACAGGTCGAGGACTACGCCCGCCGCAAGGGTATTTCAGTGAATAAAGTGGAACTCTGGTTAGGTACAAACCTTGGCTATGAGCCGGACTAACTACACTCCCTTCTCCCCTTGGGGAGAAGGGCTGGGGATGAGGGGGCTGGCCTATCAGGCCGCCAAGCAGTTGCATTTCTTGCTGTATTTACAAAAACCGGCTACTTTGTATATACAGGTGTGTGGGGACAAGGGCCATGTTGGGGCTCACAACATGCTGCTTCGTCTACGTGTGATTAGGTAACAGGGATATGCCGCTATTCATTTCAGATAAAATTCGTCAGAAACTTACCCAAAAACATGGTGTTAATGAAGAGGACATCATTCAATGCTTTGCCAGCAGGGAAAAAGGGTTTCTTGAAGACACACGTGAAGATCATAAAACCAATCCACCAACACGGTGGTTCATAGCAGAAACAGACTTTGGCAGAAAGTTAAAAATTGTATTTATGCTGTATCCAGATACTGGTGAAATACATATCAAGACAGCGTATGAGCCTAACCTGAAAGAAATTGCTATTTACGAAAGGTACGCCTGATAGCAGGGATATCGCAAGTCATTGTAATTAAGAAGGTAACTATCACCACAGGGGTGAGTCATGAAAAACCAAACCAAAATCCCCACCAGCC